>NZ_JBFRBH010000001.1:2573496-2895184 GCF_040932485.1 Gymnodinialimonas sp. 202GB13-11
GTTTCGATCACCGAAGTGACCGGCATGGAAGGTGAAGTGATCTCCATGCAGGAAGTCTTCCGTTACCAGCGCACCGGCCTTGAACCCGATGGAAAGATCATCGGCCATTTTACCGCCTGCGGCGTGCGCTCGCATTATTCCGAACGGTTCCGGCAGTGGGGCTACGACTTGCCCAACGCCATCTACGAACCCATCGCGGCCCAATAAGGAGCGCTGAGACCATGCAACTCTCTATCGAACCGCTCATCTATATCGGCATCTTCGTCGGTGTGATCATGCTGGTGAATGGCGTCTATTTGCTGGTTTTCGGCAAGTCGATCAGCCTCAATGCCCGTGTGAACCGTCGCCTGACGATGCTGGAATCCGGCACCAGCCGCGAAGATGTTCTGGCCAAGCTCCGCAAGGAATTGGATCAACACAAGGGCAGCGTCAGCCTGCCCTTCTACCAGATGATCGCCGACAAGGCGCAGCGCGGGAACATCGCCTTTTCGCCCAATCAGCTGATGCTGATCATGTTGGGCGCGATGGTCGTGGCCTTCCTGCTTCTGACTCTTCTGACCGGCGCTTCGCTTCCATTGCGGGCTATGGTTTCGGTCGGCATGGGCATCGGCGGCGTTTTCTTCTGGGTCAACAACAAGGCCAAGAAGCGCATCGCGATGTTCGAAGAACAGCTTCCCGATGCGGTGGAACTGATGGTGCGCAGCTTGCGCGTTGGCCACCCGTTCGTATCCGCCATCAACACGGTCAGCCGTGAGATGTCGGACCCAATCGCGTCCGAACTCGGGATTATCGCAGACGAGGCCGCCTATGGCCGCGATGTGGCCGAAGCCATCCAGGCTATGGCCGAACGCCTGGGCATTCAGGATTTGCGCTTCCTCGCTGTGGCCGTCGGCATTCAGCAAACCTCGGGTGGTAACCTCGCCGAGATTCTGCAGGGGCTGGCCAACGTGATCCGGGCGCGCTTCAAGCTGTTCCGCAAGGTCAAGGCGATCACGGCCGAAGCAAAGTGGTCGGGTAATTTCTTGTCGATCTTCCCGATCCTTGCGCTGATCGGCATCAACGTAATGCAGCCCGATTACTATTCCGAAGTGATGGGCACGCCCGTCTTCATCCCCGCCTGTGCTGCCGTGGCCGTCATGCTGGCCATGAACATGATCATCATGCGCATGCTGGTGAACATCAAAGTGTAATGACAATGGGCGCCCCGCGCCCGCGTAAGAAAGAGCAGTCCGATGCAGTTTATCTCAGGTCTCTTCGATAGCGTGAACGAGTTTCTCGTGGCGCAGCTTGGCGAACTTGGCCCCCTGATTGCAGTGGGTGGCCTGGGTGTCCTTCTGGTTCTGGCGGTTCTGCCGTCGCTTTTGAAAAAGCAAAAGGATCCGTTCAAGGCCCTCCGCGAAGAACGCACTGGCCATTCCGGTGACAAGAAAGATGCCCTGCGTCAGGCCGGCAAGAACGAGAAACTCGATCGATTTGCCCAGTATCTCGAACCCCAGGACGAGGAAGAGCTGTCGGCAACCCAGTTGCAGATGATCCGCGCGGGCTATCGCTCCAAATCGTCGATCCAGATGTTCAACTTCGCCAAGCTCGCCCTTGGCATTGGCGGCCTGCTTCTGGGTACGCTCTATGTGCTGGTCTCTGGCGGCGGCGGGTCGGCTCAGAACTCGATCCTGATGGTCGTGGTGCCGGGCTTCATCGGCTACTACGCCCCGAAATACTGGATCCAGCGCCGCATTCAGGCCCGCGAGGATGAGATCAACGGAGGCTTCCCCGACGCACTTGACCTTATGCTCGTCTGCGTGGAGGCCGGCCAATCGCTCGACCAGGCCATCGTGAAAGTGGCCCGCGAAATCAAACCCTCCTACCCCGCTTTGGCCGAGGAATTTGAGATCGTCAGCTACGAGATGAAGGCCGGTAAGGACAAAACCAAAGTTTTGCGCGACATGGGCGAACGGGTTGGCATTCAGGACGTGAACTCGTTCATCACCACGCTGATCCAATCTTCGACCTTTGGTACGTCTATCGCCGAAGCCCTGCGCGTCTACGCGGACGAAATGCGCGACAAACGCGTGATGCGGGCCGAGGAAAAGGCCAACAAGCTGCCCACGAAGCTCACGCTGTTCACGATGATGTTCTGTGTGCCCCCGCTTCTGATCATCCTGATCGGGCCATCGGTCTATGGCATCGCCACCGACCTGAACGGCGGCGGCTGAACCGGCGACCAGCCACAAAAGAAAAGACATGCACCGGGCGTCCGCATCACATATGCTGGCGCCCGAGTGGTATTTGAACAAAAGGCGCGCAAAGTGCCCCGCAATCTCTTCCTGTCTCTCGCGCCCTTGGCGCTGTCTGCCTGCTTGGGTGAGCCGCGCCTTGATAGCGGCTTGCCCGACCTCGAAGGGCTGAACGTCCCCTCCACCGTGGATGGCTATGAAGAGGGCATTGACGGCCTGATCGTCGGCGACCGCCTCATGTCGAACGGCGAATATGAGCTGGCCTTGCGCGCCTACTACCGCGCCGCTGCCGAAGACGGTCTCAACATCGATCTCGTCACCGCAATCGGGGCCGCGAACCTCGCCCTGGGCCGTCTGGGACAGGCCGAAGACCAATTCCGTCGCGCAATTGCCACACAGCCAGATTTCGTGCCTGCCCTCAACAACTTGGGGGCGACCCTCATAGAGAGGGGCGAATATGGGGAGGCGCGCCGCATTCTGGAGCAAGCCTTTGCGCTGGATAGTGGCAGTTCGGAAACGATTCGCGACAACCTGCGCCTCGCTATCGCTCTGCAGGAAAATCAGGTATATTCTGACGAAGAAGAGCACAATCGGCCTGGGCTGATCCGTCGTGGCGGGGGCGTTTATACCCTCACCGCCGGCGTCTGACGCACCGGGACGAACACCAACGAAGGCGTGGCGCAAGATCACGTCCAGTAGATGAGGCAGAGCATGACCCGTTTCCTCCGGTTTACCCCGGCGGCATTTGCCGTCTTCGCGCTTGCAGCGTGCAACACCACTGACGCCGACGTTGATCGCGCGCTCGATCCGCTCAACGTGATCGACGAAACGAACATGTCCGACATCATGCTGAACGCCGCCGCCCCGGGCGAGGCTGTCAGCTACTTTCAACGCGCCGTCGAAGAAGATCCCGACCGGATCGACCTTCAGCGTGGCCTGGCCACCAGCCTTGTGCGCGCCGGTCGCGCGGCCGAGTCCTTAACCGTTTGGCAAAGGGTCATCGACCATGATGCCGCCATGGATCAGGACCGCGTAGATTTCGCCGATGCCCTCATTCGCAACGGCGACTGGGACGATGCACAAGCACAGCTTGATGCAACTCCGCCGACGTTTGAAACCTACGAACGCTACCGGCTTGAGGCGATGATCGCCGACAGCGAAGAAGATTGGGACCGCGCCGACAGCTTCTATGAAACGGCAGCTGGCCTCACGACCCGCCCCGCCAATGTCTATAACAACTGGGGCTATTCACACCTGACCCGTGGCGACTACGAAGGGGCGGAGGAGTTGTTCCTGCAAGCCATCTCGTATGACCCCGACCTCTTCACCGCCAAGAACAACCTCGTTCTGGCGCGCGCCGCCCAGGGCAATTACCAGCTTCCGCTCATCAACATGACACAGATCGAACGCGCGCAACTGCTGCACACAGCCGCCCTTGCCGCAATCCGGCGTGGCGATGTGTCGGACGGGCGTGGCCTGCTGAACGAAGCAATCGACACCCACCCGCAGCATTTTGAGGCCGCGGTCACCGCTTTGCGCGCGCTCGACGCTTAAAACAGCACAGTTGGACGGAAACGACCCAGTTCTTGCCCCTATTCGGCCCGATTTAATCGGCAAAAAACGGGGAAACCGTTTCCAAATCGGGAAAAGAGCATGACTTTCGACGTAGTTCTCACCGCCAGCCAGGCCTGGATCTTTCTGCCCATCTGTCTGCCGATTGCCCTTTGGGCGATCTACACGGACCTGACAGAACTCAAGATCAAGAATATCGCCGTTCTGGCGCTGTTCGCGGGCTTTGTGGTGCTTGGGCTCTTCGCCCTGCCCTTCCCCGAATACGCCTGGCGCTTCTCGCACATGGCGGTGGTCTTGCTGATCGGCTTTGTCCTGTCTTCCTTAGGTGTAATGGGCGCAGGCGACGCGAAATTCGGCGCCGCCATGGCCCCCTTCATCGCCCTGCCCGACGCGATGCTTGTACTGCTGATCGTCACGATGTCGGCCTTCGCCTTCATGATCGTGCACCAGATCGCCAAACGCATTCCCGCTGTTGTCGCCGCGACGCCAAACTGGGCGTCTTGGGACACGGGCCGCCGCTCGATCCGCAAGCAGGCGTTTCCCTATGGCGTGGGCATCTCAACCGGCCTGATCGTCTACATGATCCTCGGCATCACCGGCACCGCATAAGGACACGTTCCCATGAACATGCAGGTCACAGATAATTCAGCCGCCTTCGCCCCCCCGGCGCTGCGCAAGCTGACAGATACCGGGCTGACGATCGTGATGATGCGCGACATCGTGCTCAAGACGATTTTCCGCAAAAACGTGGAACAGGTCTCGGAAATCGCTAAGGCCGTGTGCCTGCCGATCCCGCTCACGACCGAGCTGATCGATATGCTGCGCGACCAGAACCTGTTGCAGGCCACCGGTACGCTGCACGCGACCTCCTCGAACGAGATGGGCTTTCAGCTCACCGATGGCGGCAAGGCGCGCGCCCTCGATGCGCTGTCCCAATCCGAATATTACGGCGCGATGCCGGTCCCGCTGGAAGACTACAAGGTGCAAGTGAAGCGCCAGTCTATCCGCGACATCAAGCTGACCCGCGACATGCTGGAAGCCTCGATGGGCCATCTGATCCTGCCCGACGGGCTGATCGACCAGCTTGGGCCCGCCGTGGGCTCAGGCCGCTCGGTGCTGATGTACGGCCCGCCCGGTAATGGTAAATCCTCCATCGCTGAAGGCATCCGCGCCGCGATGGGCGACAACATCTACGTCCCCCATGCATTGGCCTATGCCGGTCAGGTGATCACCGTGTTCGACCCGATCGTGCACACGCCGGTGATGAAATCCGAGACATCTGAGCAGACCAGCCTGCGCCGCAGCGCCAGCAAGTTCGACACACGCTACCTCCTGTGCACCCGGCCCACGGTTATGACCGGTGGTGAATTGAACCTGTCGATGCTCGACCTCAACTACAATGCGGTCAGCCGCACCTACCAGGCCTCGCTTCAGCTGAAGTCGACCGGCGGCGTCTTTATTGTCGACGACCTTGGCCGTCAGGAAGAACCGCCCCAGGCGCTGATCAACCGCTGGATCGTTCCGATGGAAGTCAACTATGACATCCTCGCGCTCCAATCGGGTGAAAAATTCGAAGTGCCGTTCGACACGCTGGTGGTTTTCTCAACCAACTTCCACCCGAACGAGATCTTCGACCAAGCGGCCCTGCGTCGTATCTTCTTTAAGGTGAAGATCGACGGCTCAAATCAGGAGCAATTCCTGAAAATCTTCGCCATGGTCGCAAAGAAGAAAGGCGTGCCACTGGATGAGGCTTCCCTCATCCATATGCTGAAGAAGAAGTATCCCACGATCGACAACATCTACGCGAACTACCACCCGGTGTTCCTGTGCGATCAGATCAAGGCGATCTGCGATTTCGAGGGCATCCCCTACCAGATGCGCCCCGAATTCATCGACCGTGCGTGGGAAAACCTATACGTCCGCGAAGAGACCATCGTTCACTAGAAACGGACCGGAAAACTCAGGTTTTCCGTGTGGAATTTCTGCAGAAATCCCCACCCACGGGATGGCGGGTGGGGCGCCTTTGGCCAGTGGCCAAACAGCGTCACGCGCCAACACGTGTAACTACAAAAAAACTACAGGATCACTACAGGTTCATTACGCGCGCTTTTGACCTATCTTGCGCTGTATGGACGCTGTCGCCCCCCCTGCCCTGCCACCAGAAATCGAAGGCTGGTTTTCGTCGCGCGGTTGGTCCATCCACCCGCACCAGCGCGAAATGCTGGACCTCGCAGATCAACCCTGCCAACTCCTCATCGCCCCCACCGGCGGCGGCAAGACGATGGCCGGGTTCCTTCCCACTTTGGCGGAGCTTGCGGACGGAGACCACGACGGCCTCCACACACTTTATATCAGCCCGCTCAAGGCCTTAGCCGCCGACATCAAGCGCAACCTGACCGCCCCAATCGAGGAAATGGGCCTGCCCATCCGGGTCGAGGATCGCACTGGCGACACGCCCTCCAGCCGCAAGAAACGCCAACGCGCCGACCCGCCGCACATTCTGCTCACCACCCCGGAAAGCCTCGCCCTTCTCACCAGCTACGAGGACGCCGACCGCACCTTCAAAGGCCTCCAACGCGTCATTGTCGATGAAATCCACGCCCTCGCGGAATCCAAACGCGGCGACCAACTCATGCTCGCCCTCTCCCGCCTCTCCGCCCTGCGCCCCGACCTGCGCCGCGTCGGTCTCAGCGCCACTGTCGAAGACCCGCAAGCCGTCGCCCGCGTCCTTGCCAAGAACCCCGATCCCTGCGCGATCCTGAAAGCCGATCCCGGCCCCGACCCCGACATTCAGATGCTGACAACCGACGCCCCTCCCCCATGGTCCGGCGGCGGCGGCAAATACGCGATGCAGGCCGTCCTCGAACAGGTAAAGGCCCATAATACAACGCTTATCTTCCACAACACCCGCGCGCAGGCCGAGTTGTTTTTCCACCACCTCTGGCTGGCAAACGAAGATCAGATCCCCATCGGTATCCACCACGGTGCGTTGGCGCGCGAGCAGCGTGAGCGTGTGGAACAGGCCATGGTGAACGGCGAGCTTAAGGCGATCGTTTGCACCGGCTCTCTCGACCTCGGTATCGACTGGGGCGATGTCGATCTGGTCATTCAGGTCGGGGCGCCCAAGAACGTCAAACGCCTCGTCCAGCGCATCGGCCGCGCCAATCACCGCTACAACGCGCCGTCCAAAGCGCTGATCGTACCGGCAAACCGGTTTGAGGTGATCGAATGCGTTGCCGCCCTTCAAGCCGTGCGTGACCACACACTCGACGGCGACATCGACCACACTGGTCCCCTCGACGTCCTCTGCCAACACATCCTGATCCGCGCCTGTGCGGGGCCGTTCACCGCAGATGAGCTCTACGCGGAAGTCCGCACCGCCGGTGCCTATGCCGACCTCCCACGAGAGACCTTTGACCGCTGCCTCGATTTCGCGGCCACCGGCGGCTACGCCCTGCGCGCTTACGACCAGTGGCAGCGCTTGATCGAGCTTGATGGCATCTACCGCCTGCGCGACCCACGCGCGACGGCCCGCATTCGCATGAACATCGGCACCATTGTCGACGCGGACAAAATGGCCGTCCGTCTTCAAAAGACACGCGGCGGCAGGCCCTTGGGCGAGGTTGAGGAATACTTCGCCTCCATGCTGCGCAAGGGCGACACCTTCCTGATCGGGGGTGAGATCGTCCGCTATGAAGGCATGCGCGAGATGACTGTCGAAGTCACGCGCACCCCATACCAGAAGCCCAAGATCGCCACCTTCATGGGCACGAAGTTCGCTACCTCAACGCAGCTATCAGACCGTATCCTAGCCATGTTCCGGCAAGAAGATTGGCCTGAATTGCCAAACCACACCCGCGACTGGCTGAAGCTCCAACGCGATGTTTCACAATTGCCGCAACGCGACCGCCTGCTGGTCGAAACCTTTCCCCACGATGGGCGCGAACATCTGGTGGCCTACGGCTTCGCTGGCCGAAACGCGCAGCAAACGCTCGGTCTTCTGCTGACGCAACGGATGGAGGAACAGGGCCTCAACCCGATGGGCTTCGTCTCCACCGACTATGCGACGCTGATCTGGGGGCTGGATCAGGCGACCAATATCGAACCGCTTTTCAGCCGCGACAACTTGATGGCCACAATGGAAAGCTGGCTTGCCGACAACGCGGTGATGAAACGCACCTTCAAGGGCAGTGCCATTATCGCGGGGCTGGTGGACCGATCCATGCCCGGCGGAAAACGCAAATCCGGGCGGCAAGCGACCTTCTCGACCGATATCCTCTACGACACTCTGCGCAAGTATGATCCCGATCACGTCATGTTGGAGATCACCCGGAACGAGGCGATGCGCGGTCTGGTCGATTTCGGACGGATCGAAGAGATGCTGGATCGCATCGGGGGCCGGATTGACCACAAACCACTGACGCGCGTAACACCGCTGGCCGCTCCCCTATTCCTGGAGCCCGGGCGCATTCCAATTCAAGGCCTCGCCAATGAACGGCTATTGGCAGATGAGGCCACGCGACTAATGGAAACGGCGGGCTTAAAGTTGGAATAGAGGTAAAAACATACCCATGCGCTATTCCGCTTTTCTTCATACGCGCATTACTCACCCAAGGTGACGCCACGTAAGTCCAGAGCCTAAGAATTCTGAATTGGCGTTTATCATGACGCATTCCGCAATGCATACTCCGTGAGTTAACCCGTGACCTGACGCCTTGCTTTCATGCGCCCGCCCGGCATATGAACGAAACATGAACGGCCTAACCTTCTCCTTCGTCGATCACACGCTCACTGCCCTGCCAAGCGGGGCGCTTTGGTGGCCTGCGGAAGCGACGCTTGTGGTCAGCGACCTGCACCTTGGCAAAGCGGAGCGGATGGCACGACGGGGTGGGCCGATCTTGCCGCCCTACGAAATTCAAGAAACGCTCGACCGGCTGATTGCAGATTGCGCGGCCACTGGCGCAAAGCGAGTGATCTGCCTGGGGGATAGTTTTGACGACCTCGCAGCCGCACAGGCCACCGCACAAGACGTGTCAGATCGGCTGGCGCCTACCATGGCCGGACGTCAATGGATCTGGATTGAGGGCAACCATGACCCTGGACCAGTCGGCATCGGAGGCGAACACCTCAGCGAAGTGAAAATTTCCTCCATCGCCTTTCGCCATATTGCCTCAGAATCTTCAGAGGCAGAGGTATCGGGACACTATCACCCAAAAGCGCGTGTTCTGGCGCGTGGCCGTACTATCACGAGACCCTGCTTTCTGGTGGACGACAGACGCCTGATTTTGCCCGCTTTTGGCACCTACACAGGCGGTCTACATTGCGACCGCCCAGAATTGGCCAGCCTTATGGCACCCAACGCTGCCGCAATTCTTCTCGCCGATCCGCCGGTGCGGATTCCGATGCCGCGTTAGGTCACTGAGAAACCAGCAGATTGCAAATCGCCCAATCGGGACGGGCTGACGGGAACCCTTGCGCCGCACGTGAGGATCGCCGCATACCGCCTGCCATCCTGTGTCACGGATTTTATAGTTTCAAACGCCAGCCAATGTGACCGGTGGACCTGAATCCCATCTGCGCCGTCCAATTGAAGCAGGGCGTCGGAAAAGCGCATACGCACCCGCGCTTCGCCCTTCGCGGTATAGATGAGAAGTTGATGCCCATCGGCTGAGACCCGTTTGATAGGGCCCTGCACGGATGGCTCAACATGGCGCACCAATGCAGGGGCCTCCTCCACCGGCACAGCAACTGGCATTCGCTGAACCTCAGTTAAAGCTTCGGGTTCTTCTTGCATATTCCGGTACTGATGCCGAACAAGAACGGGAATGGCACAGATGAGCCAGACAATGATCACGTGCTCGATCAGGAACAGCGGCGTCGCAAGCTGATCTCCCAGAAGGAAAATGTTCGCCGCCCAGATCAAAGGCGCCAAAACAATCCCAATGCAAAATACCGCGACAACATCGCGTTTGAGCTCGGATCCCGGAACGACGTCTCTGAGAAAGCTTCGTATCAGATGAGCGGGAATCAGAGAGCCGAGAATGACGGCGCCCCAATAAAGGCCCCGCTCCGGCAATGAAAACCTGTCATAGGTGGAAAATGGGCCAAGGAGCGAAACAATCACCACAGCCAATAACGCAATTGAAAGGCGAATTCGCCAATCACGTTTACGATCTAATACGCTGGTGGAGTTTTCTTCCAATCCGATATCCGTTGATCAGAGGCCTGTTCGCGATTTCTGCGACGATAAAGGTCGTATTCAATAGTCTTCAAGGATGATTTCGCTAACATGTGAAAATGCACAAGATTTCATCGCTCATATCACAACAAATTCAAGACAGCTTCGCGCGACAGGGCATGATGCAGTCGCTCGGCGCGCAGATTGAGCGCATCGCAAGCGGCGAAGTTGTCCTCAGTCTTCGACCCAACCCTGAAATGAGCCAGCAACACGGCGTCGTTCATGCCGGTGCAACCTTCGCCCTCGGCGACAGCGCGTCGGGCTATGCCGCCCTGACCCAAATGCCCGCTGGGAAGGAGGTTATGACAGTCGAGATGAAGATCAACCTACTCGACCCGGCGGCTGGCGCACGGCTGATTGCCACAGGCCGAGTGGTGAAACCCGGCAAGCGACTTGTCATCACGCGCTGCGATATCGAGGCTGAGGCAGAGGATGGCACCCGCAAGCTCGTGGCGATCTTGCAGGGCACGATGATCCCCGTGGAAGCAACTTAAGCAGTCAGGCCCTGCGGCTCTTCCAATCCGTTTGCCCGGCAGCACGCCGTCAGCGTATTGGCAAGCAGGCAGGCGATGGTCATCGGCCCCACGCCGCCCGGCACAGGCGTCACAGCCGCGGCCACTTCGATGGCTTCAGCATAGTCCACGTCGCCCAGAAGCTTCGTCTTGCCCGGCTTGTCAGGGTGCGGGATACGCGTGATACCCACGTCGATCACCGTCGCGCCCGGCTTCACCCAATCGCCCTTCACCATCTCCGCACGCCCAACGGCAGCAACTAGAATGTCCGCACGGCGACAAACCTCGGCCAGGTCTTGCGTCCGCGAATGCGCGATCGTCACGGTGCAATTCTCTTGCAGCAGAAGCTGGCCCATTGGCTTGCCGAACAGGTTCGACCGTCCAATCACCACGGCCTCCTTACCCGACATATTGCCCACCTGATCGCGCAGCAGCATCAGGCAGCCAAGCGGCGTGCAGGACACAAGGCCCTTCTCACCGCTCGCCAACAGACCCGCGTTCACCACGCTGAGACCATCAACATCCTTCGCCGGGTCAATGCGTGCCACGACACGGCGCTCATCCAAATGATCGGGCACGGGGAATTGGCACAGGATGCCATGCACGCTGTCGTTGGCGTTCAGCTTGTCGATCAGGGCAAACAGCTCTTCCTCGGAAACGTCCGCAGGCAGCTTGTGCTCGAAAGACGCCATGCCGACTTCAACCGTCTGCTTGTGCTTGGCGGCGACGTAAACCTCACTTGCCGGGTCTTCACCCACCAGCACCACCGCCAAGCCGGGTGTAATCCCATGGTCGGCTTTCAAACGTTCGACATGGTCGGAAATCTGGCCCCGCACATTGGCGGCAAAGGCTTTTCCGTCGATTTTCTCTGCGGTCATGGGGTGTCCTCCAACAGGTTCACGACAATCTCGGTCCGCACCGAATTGGCGATGAAACAGGCGTGATGCGCTTTGTCATGCAGCGCTTTGTGGGTGTCTACGTCGGGCGCATCGGCCCATGTGACGCGAATGTTCAGATCGACGCGGGGGATCCACGTCTTGCCGTCCTGTCGGACCAATGCGCCGGTCGCGCGATCCTCGTAGGATTCAGGCTCAAGCCCCGCTTGGCGGGCAAAATCCAGAAACCACAGCATGTGACAGCTTGAGATTGAGGCGATGAAAGCCTCTTCCGGGTCCACCGCGGCGGGGTCGGAATAGGGTTCCGGCACAACGGACGGAGAAGCCGAGGCCGGAACCTCAAGCCCCCCATCGAAGCGCCACATGTGCCCGCGCGTGTAGCGATTGGCGGCGAAGTCGCCGCTCTTCTTCCAGATCACGCGGGCCTCGTGCATCGGCTTAGAACAGCCCTTCGATCTGACCGTCATCGTTGAGGTGGATGGCCTCTGCCGATGGCACGCGCGGCAGGCCGGGCATGGTCATGATCTCGCCGCAGACCGCGACGATGAAGCCTGCGCCAGCGCTCAGCCGCACTTCGCGGACCGGAACGGTGAAGCCCGTGGGGGCGCCGCGTTGGCCCGGATCGGTTGAGAAGGAGTACTGCGTTTTCGCCATGCAGACCGGCAGGTTGCCATAGCCCTGATCTTCCCACAGCTTCAGCTGGTCGAGGATTTTCTTGTCCATCACGGCTTCATCGGCGCGATAGATCTTCTGGCAAACCGTCTGGATTTTCTCGGCCAGCGGCATGTCGTCAGCATAAAGCGTCTCGAACTGTGCTTCGCCCTTTTCAATCACCTCGACGACCTTCTCGGCCAGCGGCGCGGAGCCTTCGGAGCCCAACTCCCAATGCCGCGACAGCACCGCTTCCGCGCCCTGTTCGGCCACATAGTCCTTAACCGCCTGCACTTCCGCGTCCGTGTCGGTGACGAAGTGGTTGATGGCGACCACAACCGGCACGCCAAACCCTTTGAGGTTCTCGATATGGCGACCAAGGTTCGGGCAGCCGGCCTTCACCGCGTCCACGTTCTCGGCACCCAGATCAGCTTTCGCCACGCCGCCGTTCATCTTCATCGCGCGCACCGTGGCCACGCAGACCACAACGCTCGGCGCGAGGCCCGCTTTGCGGCACTTTATGTTCATGAACTTCTCAGCGCCTAGATCCGCGCCGAAGCCCGCTTCCGTCACCACGTAGTCGGCAAGCTTCAGCGCCGTGGAGGTTGCAATGACGGAGTTACAGCCGTGGGCGATGTTGGCGAACGGGCCGCCATGGACAAAGGCCGGGTTGTTTTCCAGCGTCTGCACGAGGTTCGGCTGCATCGCGTCCTTCAACAGCACCGTCATCGCGCCATCGGCTTTGATGTCGCGTGCAAAAACGGGGGAGCGGTCGCGGCGGTAGGCCACGATCATCGCGCCCAGACGCTCCTGCAGGTCCTTGAGGTCCTTCGCCAGGCACAGGATCGCCATGACCTCGGAGGCCACGGTGATGTCAAAGCCCGCCTCGCGCGGGAAGCCGTTGGCCACGCCGCCAAGCGAGGCCGTGATCTGCCGCAGAGCGCGGTCGTTCATGTCCACGACACGACGCCAGACGACGCGGCGCACGTCGATTTCCAGCTCATTGCCCCAGTAGATGTGGTTGTCGATCATTGCCGACAGAAGGCTGTGCGCCGAGGTGATCGCGTGGAAGTCGCCGGTGAAGTGGAGGTTCATCTCCTCCATCGGGACAACCTGCGCATTGCCACCGCCAGCGGCCCCGCCCTTCATGCCGAAGTTCGGCCCGAGCGAGGCTTCGCGAATGCAGACCATCGCGTTCTTGCCAATGCGGTTCAGGCCGTCACCCAGACCCACGGTCGTCGTCGTCTTTCCCTCGCCTGCGGGCGTCGGGTTGATCGCGGTCACAAGGATCAGTTTGCCGTTTTCGCGCGACTGGACGGAGTTGATGAACGACTGGCTGACCTTCGCCTTGTCATGGCCGTAGGGTAGCAGATCATCGCTGCCGATCCCGATCTTCGCGCCGATCTCCTGGATCGGCTTCTTCTGCGCCTCACGTGCGATTTCGATGTCGGATTTAAAGCCCATGGCGCGCGTCTCCCTCGCGAAAATCTTTGTCTCAACTCGCCTATAACGGGCAGACCATGGGCGGATAGGGCCAATTCCGACATTTTCACAGAGCATCCCGTCATGGCGCGTGCGCGACGTTTCCGAAAGGAAAATACGCCTCACGGGGGAACCAACAGCAGATTTGCACCGTTTCTTAACAAATCCAGCGTTTATGTTGGGCACTGTCTGCTATTTGGGGGAAACACGATGCAAATTCGCGCAATCAGCTTCATGATCTATACCGGCCTTGCGATGGGCATGTCCGCTGGCGTCGCTCTGCTCTCGATTGCCGTCTGATCAACAAAGCCGCGGCATCTTCCGGGATTTGTGTTAGCGTGCCTTTAGCAAAGCGGAGGACAGCGGATGCAAGACCCAAAGGAATTCATGGCAAAGGCCCAGGCCCAGATGGAAAGCTGGACCGCTGAAATGGGCAAAATGCAGTCCAAAATGATGGAGGCCGGCGCCAAGGGTCAGGCTGAGATGGCTAAGCAAATGGACTCGCTCAATGAGCAGCGCAAACATGCCGAGGCGCAGATGGAAGAGCTTGGCAAAGCCAACATGGAGGCCGCGAAGGAAATGCAGGCCAGCGTCCAGAAGATGTGGACTGACATGGAAGCTCAGATGAAAGAGATGCAGAAAAAGATGATGGGTTGACGCGACAGCGGCGCCCTTAGCAAAAAGCCCCGGCCATTCGACCGGGGCTTCTATATGTCTTGGTAACCGATACTATGCTGTCGGCTCAGGCTCCATATCGCCCGATGGCTTGGACTTCGGCGGCAGCTTTGGAATTGCCGTCACCGATGGTGTCCCGCCTGAACTTGGCGCTTCATCATCGTCGTCGCCCCGGTTGAGCGGCTCACCCGCGATCACCTTCGTAATCTCTTTGCCGGTCAGCGTCTCATATTCTAGCAAGCCTTGCGCCAGACGCTCAAGATCATCGGCCTTTTCTGTCAGGATGCGCTTGGCAGTGTCGTAGCCTTCGTCCACCAGCTCCTTGACCTTATCGTCGATGATCTTCTGCGTCGCGGCCGAGTGGTTGGTCCCACCACCATAGCTGCCCAGATAGGACTGCTGTTCATTGGCGTAATCGATGTAGCCAAGCTCTTCAGCATAGCCGAACTGGGTGACCATCGCGCGGGCGATCTTGGACACTTGCTGAATGTCCGAAGCCGCGCCCGAGGTGATGTTCTCCTTCCCGAAGATCAGCTCCTCCGCCACACGTCCACCCATCGCCATGGCGATTTTGGAGGTGTATTTGCGGTACGAAACGCTCAGTTGATCCCGCTCCGGCAAGCTCAACACAAGACCCAGCGCGCGGCCGCGCGGAATGATCGTCGCTTTGTGGATCGGATCGTGATCAGGAACGTTCAGGCCGACGATGGCATGGCCCGCCTCATGGTAAGCAGTGAGCTTCTTCTCATCCTCAGTCATGACCATGGAGCGGCGTTCGGCCCCCATCATCACCTTGTCCTTGGCGTTCTCGAAATCTTCCATCGTCACGAAACGCCGGTTCACGCGTGCGGCCATCAGCGCCGCCTCGTTTACCAGGTTCGCCAGGTCAGCACCCGAAAATCCCGGCGTGCCGCGCGCGATGATCCGCAGATCCACATCGGGGCCAAGCGGCACTTTCCGGGCATGGACGCCCAGAATGCGCTCGCGGCCTTTGATATCGGGGTTTGGCACCTGAACCTGACGGTCGAACCGGCCTGGACGCAGCAGCGCGGGGTCCAAAACGTCGGGGCGGTTGGTCGCGGCGATGATGATGATGCCTTCATTGGCCTCAAAACCATCCATCTCGACCAGCAGCTGGTTCAAGGTCTGCTCACGCTCGTCGTTGCCGCCGCCATAGCCCACGCCACGGGACCGGCCCACGGCGTCGATTTCGTCGATGAACACGATGCAGGGCGCATTCTTTTTCGCCTGCTCGAACATGTCGCGCACGCGGCTTGCACCCACACCCACGAACATCTCAACGAAGTCAGAGCCGGAGATGGTGAAGAACGGCACGCCAGCCTCACCCGCAATCGCGCGGGCCAGAAGCGTTTTACCAGTGCCCGGAGGGCCGACCAAAAGCGCACCTTTGGGGATCTTGCCACCGAGGCGCGAGAACTTCTGCGGGTTGCGCAGGAATTCGACGATCTCTTCCAGTTCGTCCTTGGCCTCGTCGATGCCTGCCACGTCATCGAACGTCACGCGGCCATGCTTTTCAGTCAGCAACTTGGCCTTGGATTTGCCGAAGCCCATCGCACCGCCACGGCCACCGCCCTGCATCCGGTTCATGAAGAAAATCCAGATGCCGATCAGGACCAGCACCGGCAGCCACAGCGACAACACACTCAGGAAGCCCGAGGTCTGCTGCGGTTGCGCTTCGATGCGGACGTCATTGTCCAGCAGCGTCTGCGTGGTTTCCGCGTCGTTCGGTGCGATCGTGGAATAAGTGCCGTCGCCGGTGGTGAATTCAACATTCTCCCCATCCAGCGTGGCCGACAAAACGCCACCGTTTTCAACCTGTTGCACGAAATCGGAATAGGCCACGGTGCGGCTGTTCACCTGGCTCTGACCACCTGAGAACAGGTTGAAGAGCGCCAGGATCAACAGAAACAGAATGACCCAGAATGCGATGTTTCTCGCGTTACCCAAGGGAGATCTCCTCGAAACGAGTAAAGGCGGGCCAATGCCCGCGTTGCGTCTAAGATAAGGTTTGAGGGGGCAAGTTCAACGCGATTCAAGGAATGTGATGAATTGTCCCGCCGGGGGCGCGAAACGGACCTGGAATTCAGGCGACGTATGAATGGGGTGCCAAGCGATAAGCCGGTCCCCGGCAAAGACAGCAGGAAACGTGATCGCCGCATCGTGTGGCGGCAGATCGCCCGGCTTGTCGACGGCCTGTTTCCAGCCGTCCGGCCCCAGCGCGCGGAGCGTCAGGCCCTCAGGCTTGGTCGAACACACGTGCCACCGCGTGTCCCACGCCACTTCAGTCGTACCAATGGGCGTCTGCGCTCCATCCACCGCGGCATATTCCCGGCTGACGCGGATCTTCGACGGTGTCACCATCACTCGCGCGCCGTGAAGCGTGCCGCCTCCACCCGACAGCGCCCGATCCAGCAGGGCCTCCAAAGCCGAGGCGCGGGGGCGGTAAGTGGCAGAGCTGACCCATTGCAAAGCGGCTGCGAGAATTCGCAGCTGCGTGTCGGCCTCAACCTCCGCGAACCGATCCCGATCAATCAGCAGATCACCGGTTGGCATGTAATCGCACTTTTCTTGTGTAACACAGTCCCGCGCCACATCCGCCGCCCGTCGCGATAACGCGACCGAGGCGCGCTGCATCCGCTCAGCCGTCGCGGTGAACGTTGCGGCCTCAATTCCAAGGCCAGCAAGGGCCTGTCGCGCCTTGACCCGATCAAAACGCGGGTCGTCGTTGGAGGGGTCATCGACATAAGGCACTTTCAGCGTGTTGATGTGGTGGCGCAGATCGGCGCGGGCCTCTCGCGTGAGAGGGCGAACCACTTTGAACGGCGCCTTCTGTCCTCGAACCGAGCGCATGTCAGACATCGCTGAAAGCCCCTCCACCCCCGACCCGCGGGCCAGCCGCATCAGGAAGGTCTCGGCAACATCGTCCTGCGTATGGGCCATCAACACATGGGCAATCTTGCCGCGCCACTGGTCGATCAGTTCAAGCCGCGCCCGCCGCGCCGCGTCTTGCAGATTGCCCTCACCATGCCACTGCCAACGCAGCGTCTCGTGCGGATGGCCAAGCAAGGCGCATTCCTTGGCCACCATCGCGGCCTCATCGGCGCTATCGGCGCGCAGACCGTGATCCACGGTCACTACCCACAGCTTCACGCCAAAGACATGTGCCCAGTCATGGGCCAGCGCCAGCATCGCCATGCTGTCGCCCCCGCCGGAAACGGCCAATGCAATGTCGGTGGGGAAGTCAGGCCCGAGCAGATGGCCCATACGGGCCGCAAACCGCTCGGGCAGAGTTTCGCTCACTGGCAGCCCAGACGCCCGCGTTCAGCCTGCGCTTCAGCCACGGAGGCGGAGCCGGGGTAGCGCACGGCGACCTCGGCCAAAGTCAGGCAGGCTTCTTCGGTTTGGCCGATCTGCGCCAAGGCCACGCCAAGCGATGTCAATGCAACGGGCGCGCGCTGTCCGTCGGGATTGGCTGAGAAACTATCTAGAAAGGCCCGCGCCGCCGGGCTCCACCGGCCCTGGTTCGCCTCTGCCTCACCGCGGAGGTAATGCGCATCCGCCGACAGCGGACTACCCGGATAGTTGTTGGTGAAGGCCTCGAACATGATCGCCGCGTCCGCGTATTCGCCACCGTCGAAGGCCGTACGCGCACGGTTGAAGTCTTCCTCTTCCGCAACGGCAAGGTTCGCGCCGCCGGTATCGGGCAAGGTCGACGCCGCAATCTCACCTCCTGTGGGCGCGGGTGCGGTCGCAGCCCCGCCTGAGGCCGGTGTCACACCACCGAGCGAGGGCGTGTCGCCAAGCGTGGCGATGTCGCAATCATCTTCCAATTCGCACAGGCGGAACTCCAGATCACCGATCCGGTTCGTCCCATCCCGCACCACGCCGTCCAGATCAATCTGGATGCGTTCAGTCAAAGCGGTTAGCCGCTGAACTTCGGCCTCGATGGCATTTACACGGTCAATCGTGCCGCCTGTGGCCCCTGTTCCACTGGCACCACCTGTGGTGTTCAGCTCACCGCGAAGGCGTTGAATTTCAACGAACAAAACCGAAAGCTCCTGCCGGATATCGGCGAGGGTCTGCGCACGGTCCTGCGCAAGCGCGGGACCGGCCACCAGAAAGGCACAAAGGGCAACGACCAGACGCATCTTACGCTCCAAGACCTGCCGAGATCACCGTGACCGCGCGGCGGTTCTGGCTGTAGCACGCCTCGGTCGAGCAAATCTCAATCGGGCGCTCTTTACCATAGGAGATCGTGCGCAACCGGTTGCCAGGCACCCCTTGGGAGATCAGGTATTCCTGCACCGCCGCCGCGCGCCGTGCGCCAAGGGCAAGGTTGTATTCGCGTGTGCCCTGCTCATCCGCATGGCCTTCGATCAACGCGGTGAATTCGGGGTTCGACAGCATCCACTGCGCCTGACCGGCCAGAATGGTCTGCGCCTCAGCCGACAGGGTGGATTGGTCCACGGCAAACAGCACGCGGTCGCCAACGACCTGATTGAAGTAGGCCGGGCTTGACGGATCGTTCACGCCGCCAGCACCTGCACCCGCGCCAAGCGCGCCGTTGGCACCGGTACCGCCGCCAGCTTCGTCATCGCCGCGGAACCCGCCTTGCGAACAGGCGGCGAGCGCCAGAGTGCTTACCAGAAGGACCGCCGGGGCCTTGCGAAAGATGTTTGTCAGTTTCATTGCTCTGATCCTCGGATCTTGTTTTTTGAACTCATACCATGCGCGGCCCGCCCGCGCCAATCACGACTAGCTTTGAAGCGGCCCCCAGGCTGGGTCCGATGCCATGCCGGGCGTCGCCACCCGTTGCAGGTTCCGACCCGAGATATCGACCGAATAGACCGCGGGTGCCCCATCATCACCCGGTGTCTCGCGGGTGAACATGATCACGCGGCCATTCGGCGCCCATGTCGGCCCTTCATCGAGGAAGGACGACGTCAGCAAACGTTCTTCGCTGCCATCAGTGCGCATCACACCAATGTGGAAGCGCCCGTCCGCCTGATAGGTGAAGGCGATGTAGTCACCACGCGGCGACCAGACGGGCGTGCCGTAGCGGCCAGCCCCGGTCGAAATCCGGCGCCCTTCGCCGCCGCCAGCGGGCATGATGTAGATCTGCTGCTGCCCGGTCCGGTCCGACTCAAACACGATTTGGCTGCCATCAGGGCTGAAGGATGGACCCGTTTCGATAGAGGGCGATTGGGTGAGTTGCGTGCGCGACCCGCCCCCAAGGGCAAGGCCATAGATGTCGGTATTGCCGCCCTGCTCCAGACTAAAGACCACGTTCTGACCACTTGGCGCAAAACGCGGGCTAAAGGTCATGTTGCCACCCGGGATTGCCTCCAGTGGCCTGCGCTGCACCGACGCGACGTCCATCAGATAGACCTGCGGGAAACCGCTCTCATAGCTCGTGTAGAGGATCTGATCGCCAGAGGGCGAGAAACGCGGCGCCAGAACCAGCGCGCGACTGTCGGTCAGATACTGCACGTTCGCGCCGTCATAATCCATGATCGCGAGCCGCTTGAGGCGCGCATTCTTTGGCCCTTCTTCGTGGATGAACGCCACGCGCGTGTCGAAATAGCCGCTTTCGCCGGTGATGCGGGAATAGACCTGATCGGCCACGTTATGCGCCATGCGCCGCCAGCTGTTGGCGGGGCCAACGAATTGCAGACCTTCACCCAAAGGCGCTTGGCTGAACACGTCGAACAGGCGGAAGCGGACCACGATATTGCCGTCACCGCGCGCCTCAACCTCGCCGGTGATAAGCGCCTGCGCGTTGATCGCCTGCCAATCGGGGTAGCTGACCGGTGCGTTGAAGCTCGTGACCTGAGAGATGTAGGCATCCTGCGGGATCTGCCGGAACAGCCCCGTGCCGCGCAAATCGGCCGCAATCACGCGGCTGATGTCGGCCGCCGCATCCCCTGACCCAATGAACGTGGGCAGCGCGAAGGGAAGCGGTTCAATCACCCCTTCCGTAATTTCCAAACGCAATGGGCCGTCTTGCGCCAGTCCGATTTGCGGCAGGGCCGTAGAGGCCAGAAGAAGGCTGGAAGAACCGATGAAATTCCGGCGTGTCAGCATAACACCACCTCTTTTGTGAATGGGCGCGGCATGGGCCGCGAGGTATTTGGGAAGCAATGACACATGTTCAATTGCCTCCTGTCTGTGAGGGATCAAAATTGATTTCGACCCGCTCCCAATAGGGGAAAGCGGCGGCGGGCAGGTCATAACCCGCCTCGCCACACCGGATGACCGCACGACGCGCGGCAAGGAAGGCCAGATCAGCGGCATCCTGATCGTCCACCGAGGCCGAAACCAATTCAAACGTATTGGGGATCGGTTCCGCCTCAGGCGTCATGGAAAAGCGCACGACGACCGCAACATTGCCGGCCTCCGCGTTGTTGCCGGTGTTCCAGCACGCGCGCACCTGCGTGATGAAGCTGGCGGTTTCCTCTTGCGTCAGGGGCCGCGTCGCTTCGGCCACCGCTGGAACCGCTTGCGTCTCCGCGTCTTCGGCCGCGCGAGCTTCGGCAGCAGCGGCACGCTCCGCCTCGCTCGGGCGGGGAACGGGCACGACGCTTTGTGCAAAAGCAGGCACAGCAGCAAGCAAAAGGACAGCGCCTAGGCGCAGGGGGGGGATCATCTCAAGCGGACTCCGTTTCGGTCAAATACTAAGGTCGCGGGGCGTGTTGCGGGCTCAGACCCGGACGCCTCCGCACAGCCGATCAACGCGCCACGCGCGGCATCAAAGGCTTCGGCTGCGGAGGATGACATGACATGGCCGAAGCCGGTCAATTGGATGCTTTGGGCGGCCGGCATGTTCATCTCATCCAGCGCCACGCTGACCGAAAGGCGCGCCCAACCGGCCTCAGCCCCCAAATCCGCGTACTGCCAGCAAATCGCTGCATCCGCGATCATCCGCGCTACGGCATTGGCATCGGGCGCGGGCAGTTCAGGCGCGGCATCTGGGTCAATCGGTGGTTCATCAGCAAGCGGCATGTCCGGCAAGCTTAACGGTGGCAGCGGTTGCGGGGCCGGGCGCGGCTCGGTCAAAAGAACGGCAGCCATTGCCTCCGGCGCTGGGGCCGTTGGCGGCACGCTGCGGGCCTGCGCGTCGGGGGCATTGGGCAAAAGCTCAGGCGGCAGCGCGGAATACGGGAACATATCAGGCGCCGGTTGCGCGGCGAACGACAGACCTTCGGCACGGTCAGGCGCCGGGCTCGGGCCAGGCATCAGGACCGCTGCCAAAGTGGCGGGCGCTGTGGCTTCGGGGGCCGCGACCTCTTCCTGCGCCGAAGGTCCTTCGGGCAATGGGCGCGACAGCACCGGAGCGGGATCTTCGCGCGGTACGAGGAAGGCTGCTGGCTGCACGGTCGGGCGCGCGCCGGTTGAGGTGCCGGGAAGCAAGACAGCCGACAAGGAAGCGGGCTGATTGCGCGGCGACATGGCCGCGACCGCGTGGAGCGCCGTGGGTGTGGGCGCAAGCCGGGGCTGCGCTTCGGCTGCGGCGAAGGCCGATGCAACAACGATATCTTCAGGCGCAAGTGTCGCCAAATCCGGCACCGTATCCGCGCTGACAAACGGGGCGGCTGCCATGATGTCGTGGGCATCATCGGCCAACATCGCTGCGAGTTCTGCGGCAAGCGCTGCTGCATCGTCGATTTCAACGCCGGCAACCTGCGGTGCGGGGTCTTCGACAGGCGCAACCTCGGGTGTTGGATCAACCGCAATCACCGCCGCTTCTTCCACGACGGGCGGAACGCTTTCCTCGGCTGGCGGCTCCATCACCTCCTCAACCTCACGCGGACGTTGCTGGGGTCGCGGGCCGGAATAGGCAGCGTCGACGATAATGGCGACGTCCTGATCTTCCTCTGGCTCTGGGTCAATAACGTCAGCCACGACGGCCAACGTATCCGGGCGCGGCGTTGGCCGGGTCGATGGGGCTGCGGCGGTCTCCGCAGGCGCCGCAATGGCGGGATGCTCAAGGATAACGCCGCTTGCGCTGCCGGTCGCATCCAGCACGACACCGCCAGAAGGCGCGGCCGCGATCAGCGGCGCGGAGTCCGGCGCGGTCAGAATCTCAGGCTGCGATGCGGGGGCCTCTGGCTGGACCGAAATCCACATGCCGGGGCGGTCATTCAAAGCCGTCTGCGCCGCAAGGGGTGAGACCGACGCCATGAGAGAGAAAACAATCGCGGAACGGAACACAGTCATAAGCCCGCCTCCTTCTTTACCGAATACGGGAAAGGCACCGCATGGGTGCTTTGGGGCAGCTTGAGAGGAATGGAGAAACAGGTCATCGCAGGCGCATCCCTTCGGGGTTGAACACCAGTTCAACCTGTTGCCAGCGACCGTAGCTTTCTTCGGGCAGGCCGTAGCCATTTGATCCACAACGGATAATCGCGCGACGGGCCGCTTCGTAAGCTTGCAATGCAGCAGCCTCGGACCCGCCGGAGAACTCGATCATACGGATCGTGCCCGTCTCGGGCCGCGCGTCGCGGGTCATGTCGAATGCTACAACGACGGTTGTGCCGAGCGCCTCGGTTGAAAGCGAGCCAACGTTCCAGCACGAGCTGACTGCCACCCGGAACCCATCCCTTACGCCTTGAGACAGCGGCGGCCCGGCCGGCGCAGAGTCGGCAGCAGGTGTGGGCGTTTCCACCGCCTCAGCGACTGCACCCGCAATCGCGGCGGCCAGCGGGTCTTCCTCAGGCTCAACGCTCGCCGTTTCTTCAACGGGTGCCTCAACCACCGGCTCTTCCGCAGGTTCCTCAACCTCCGCCACAGCCTCTTCCACAGGCTCCTCGACCGGTGCGGGCCGGTTGGGCCGTGCGGTCGGGCGCACAGAGGCTGTTGGAGCAAGCGCCGCGGCCGGTTCGTCGGCCTCGGTCACGATCTCAGTCGTGGATTCCTCGGGCGCAGTCTCGGGCACCTCCTCGACAGGGGTCTCTTCGGCCACAGCTTCTTCCGTGGGCTGCTCCAGAACCTCCGGCGCGGTCTCCACATCCGGTTCGGGCAAGGGGTTTGCCACAGGCGCGATGCGCGGCGCTTCCTCTGGCGTCGGCGTGTCGGACGGATCAGCGTCGGGCGCATCAGGTGGCGGAGCCAGGACAGCAACGTCGTCGCTGACCTGCGTGTCCGGGATTGGGTCCACCGGGACCGGATCACTCTCAGGCGCGGGCGCTTCTGTCTCTGCCGGTTGTTCCGTCACTGGTGGCGGCGCTTCTTGCGTTGGCGTCTCTGGCGCTTCGGTCACATCGGGCAAAGCCGGTGCTTCCGGCGCTTCGATCACGGCGGGCGCATCGGCGGCGCCGCTGGTCAGCGCCTCGAATTCCTCGGCCGTGATCAACGCCACACCCGTCACCTCAAACTCCACCTCCGGGCTGCGGTCGAACAGCAACCCGCCAAAGGCGACCCAGGCCAGAAGGCCCACATGGATCGCTGAAGAGGCATAGAGGGACCGGCGCATCGGGCTATCACTCCCCGCCGTCCAGGGTCGGGCCACCGGCATCGGTCACGAGACCAATCTCACGGAAGCCCGCCGCATTCAGCGCGCCCATCACCTGCATGACATCTTCATAAGGAATGCCACCATCGGCGCGCACAAAGATGCGCGGGCTGTCGCGCTCAGCAGCAATCGCTTGCAGGCGTGGGATGATCTCTTCCCGCGTCACTTCCGTGGTCTGCAGCATCACGCGCCCATCGGCGGCGAGGGTCACGGTCAGTGGCTCTTCCTCTTCGCTTGGCAATGCCTCAGCAGAAGTATCTGGCAAGTCGATAGGAACGCCCACAGTCATCAAGGGTGCGGCCACCATAAAGATAATCAAAAGGCACAACATCACGTCCACGAAGGGCGTGACGTTGATCTCGGACATCGGGCGTGCGCTTCGGCGGCCCCTGCCCCTGCGGCGACGTTGACCGCCGCCCGTCTGGACGGAGGCCCCCATCAGTCGAGCTGCCTGCTGAGAAGGGTGGAGAATTCGTCAGCGAACCCTTCGAAGGTCGCCACAATCTCATCCGCATCACTGGAAAGCTTGTTGTACAGGATCACCGCCGGGATAGCCGCCAGCAGGCCTAGGCCCGTGGCCAAAAGGGCCTCGGCAATACCGGGGGCCACAACGGCAAGCGAGGTCTGCCCGGAAATCGCAATCTCTTGGAACGACCGCATGATGCCCCAGACCGTGCCGAACAGACCCACAAACGGGGCCGTCGCGCCGGTCGTGGCCAGAAAGTTCAGCCCGTTGGTCATGCGCTGGCTTTCGCGCGCAATGGCCACATCCATCGACCGATCCACGCGCTGCTGCACACCGGGGATCAACGCCCCGTCATCGCGCAAGCTGCGCCGCCATTCGGTCATGCCGGCCACAAAGACCCGCTCAGACGCCGAACCCGGCGCGTCGGCCACCTGATCGTAAAGCTCATCGAGCGGCTCACCCGACCAGAAGGCCGCGTCGAAGCCTGCCGCATTGCTGCGCGCGCGGCGGAACATGGCGAATTTCGTGAAAGCGATTGCCCAAACCCAGACGGAGGCGACAATCAGCGCCACCATCACGAGTTGAACGATGAAACTTGCACGGAAGAAAAGGGCGACGAGGGTGAAATCCGCCTCGGTCGCCATAGCGAGCGTCTCTGTTTCCATAACTGGTTTGCTGTCCTCTGCCCGGCCTCAAACGTAAGGGCGCGATTTTTGATGCGCCTCATTTGAGCGGTAGATTAACAGCAATAAAGGGTTATGGCGAACACTTCTGCGTCACGGGCCATCACTTGCCGCGATTGCTGTGACTTTTGCGCGAATATCCGCCGGAAGACGGGCCGCACGCCCCTGTTCGTTAAGGATAACGACCTTGATCCGGGCTTCCATCAGCACCTCATCGCCCCGCAAAATGCGCTGTGGCATGTCGAATGAGGCCCCTTTGAGGGTATCGAGGCGTGTTTCAACCACCAGTTCGTCGTCATAATGGGCAGGTTTGAGGTAATCGGCCTCCACCCGGCGGACCGCGAAAACCAGCCCCGCTGCCTTCATGTCGAGCTGGCTGATCCCGGCGGCGCGGACCATCTCGGACCGGCCACGTTCGAGGTATTTCAGGTAATTCGCGTAGTAGACGATCGCCGCAAGATCGACGTCTTCATAGTACACGCGGAGAGGCCAGTGATGGATCATTGCAACGCTCCCATACGTGCGGCGATCCGCAGGGCCGTCGCGGGTTCTGTTGAGGCGACCGGCAACACCGGGTCATAGCCCGCGCGGATCACGTCCGCGATTTCGGGCCGCAGGACCGCCGCGCCGTTCTCCAGAACCGCCAAGGGCGAGTTTCCCAGAAAGGCCGTGTCCGACCAAAGCAGGATCGTCTGCACCACTTGGCTCAGCGCGATCGTTTCCGCCGGGGCCGCACTCATCGCCTCGTCCATCCGCACGAACACAAACGCCGCCTTGATCCCACCATCGGCATCGAACCGAAAGCTGCGATACTGGTTCGCATCCGCCCCCTTCAGACGTTCCACCGTCGGCGCAAGGTCGGGGATCAGCCGGTCGAGGTCGGGCACGGCAATCAGCTCATCCCACTCTCGAATGAAAAAGACCATTAGGTTCGCGCCAAGCTCTGGGTCTGTCTCGGCCATCTTGTGACCTGCCAGCGCAACGACCGCCTCAATCGCGCCTTTCAGCACGCTGACAGTCGCATCCTCCACCCCGAACACCACCGGCACGATAGGCCGCCCCCATCGCGCGAACAGGAACGTGCCATCGGCGCGTGTGAACAGCGCTTCGATCTCAGCGGGGTCGCTCATTCAAACCCATCCGCAATTGCAGCACGGAATGAAGGGGCGTCCGCCAGACCGAAGGTGCGATCGGGGTTTCCGGACGAACGGATAACGGCTGCCACCGCGCCATCGCTGATGCGGATGCCAATGGCGCCCATGTCCAGCCCGCAGGCATGGGGCTGACATCCCGTTGCAAAAACCCAATCGCCCTGTTGCGCTACGCTTGTGCCGACCAGAAGCCGCACCCAAAGGTCCTGCATCTCCCACACCTGCATCGCGCTCTCGAACCGCGCGCGCTCGCTCGGGTCTTCAAGCATGTTTGCGGCATGCTCTCCCAGCCACCGGGTCACATCCGCGCCCGCGCCGGCAGCCTCCGCCGGTGGGGCGTAGTGCAACGTCTCGGTATAAGCATCCCCCTGCCAGCGGATTGTCACATGGGTCACGAGGATGTTCGGTTCCATCCGATCCACTTCGACCCAATCCGCAGCTGCGCGAATGTCCAAAAGCAAGCCATCGCAATCGCTGATCGGCTGGCCCGCCGCCACGCCATCGGCCCCGACACGCAGCAGATAGGCCGCCCCACCGCAGGAATTTCCGCCGTGGTGGTGACTGGCCAGAACCCAGTCAAAGTCGCCCTCCGACGGTTGATGCCAGTTCACCCACCAGCGCCCATCTTCGGGCAGCGGCAGCTGTGTCTGATTGTGCCACAGTGTGAACTGAAAATCCGCACCCACGGCATGGATTTCCCCGAACCGCGTATTCACGCGCTCGGCGTAATCCAGCTCGATTTGCGCCTGCGCGGCGCCATCCAAACCAAGCGCGCATAGAGCAGCCGCAATGAACCATCTCATAGCAAATCCCCCTGCTCCGGCCGCTTTGGCGCAGCAAGCCCGAGATGGCTCCACCCCTTGTGCGCCAGCATCCGCCCGCGCGGCGTTCGCGCGATCAGGCCCTGTTGCAGAAGGAACGGCTCGATCACCTCTTCCAGCGCGTCGCGGGGTTCCGCCAAAGCAGCGGCAATCGTCTCAATCCCCACGGGACCGCCCTGATAATTCTCGGCGATCAGAGAAAGATAACGCCGGTCCGCCCCATCCAGCCCCAGCGCATCCACGCCAAGCCGCGTCAGCGCGCTGTCGGCAATCGCCCGGGTCAGCCGCCCGTCGCCTTCGACAACGGCAAAGTCGATGACACGCCGCAACAGCCGCCCCGCAATCCTCGGCGTACCCCGCGCGCGTTTGGCGATCTCTCGTGTGCCTTCCGGGTCCGCTTCGATCCCGGCCAGCCGCGATCCACGTGCCACGATCAGGTCCAACTCATCCTCGGTATAGAAATTCAGCCGCGTCGGAATGCCAAACCGGTCGCGCAATGGCGTGGTCAGGAGGCCAAGCCGCGTCGTCGCACCCACTAGCGTAAACGGCTGCAATTCAATCCGCACCGTCCGCGCGGCAGGCCCCTCCCCGATCACCAGATCCAGCTCAAAATCCTCAAGCGCAGGATAGAGTACCTCTTCCACCGCCGGGTTCAGTCTGTGGATCTCGTCAATGAACAGCACATCGCGCGCCTCCAGGTTCGTCAGGATCGCTGCCAAATCCCCAGCCTTGGCCAGAACAGGGCCAGACGTCATCCGAAACCCGACCCCCAATTCCTTCGCCATGATCTGTGCCAACGTGGTCTTGCCCAAACCGGGCGGCCCGTGGAACAGCACATGGTCCATCGCCTCACCGCGCCGTTTCGCGCTTTCGATGAACACGCGCAGGTTCGCGCGCGCCTCTTCCTGACCTGTGAAATCGTCAAGCGATTGCGGACGCAGGGCGCGGTCATCTTCCGGCTGTCGGTCCGGGCGCAGGGTTGGATCAGGCTCTGTCATATCCATCGCTTATGTCCCGTCGCCACGCGCGCCGCTAGTCCTTGGGTGCCAGCAACCGCAGCGCCGCGCGGATCAGGCCGGAGGTCTCGCTTTCGCCATCTGCCGCCTCGGCCACGGCGCGTGCCGCATCGGAGGGCGCATAGCCAAGGTTTTGCAACGCCGAAAGCGCCTCAGCCTGCGCATTCGACGCGGCCGCGCGCGGCTTGGGGGCCGGCGCATCGTCCACCACCAAAGGCTCCGCCGCCTCGTCCCCCATCGCAGCACCAAGCGAACCGCCCTGCGCCATCGCCGCCGGGGCCTTGTCCTTCAACTCCATCACCACCCGCTGCGCCAGCTTCGGCCCGACGCCTTGCGCGGCCTTCACCGCCGCCGCATCGCCAAGCGCAATCGCGCGCGCCACTCCCTCGGCCCCAAGCGTGCCAAGGATGGCCATGGACGCCTTCGCACCTACGCCTTGAACGGAGATCAGCAACCGATGCCATTCCCGTTCATAAGGCGTGGTGAAGCCGAACAGCTGCAACAGGTCTTCGCGGACCAGCAACTCCGTATAAAGCGACACCGCCTCCCCCGGCCCTGGCAGCGCGGCAAGCGTCCGGTCCGAGCAGTGCACAACGTAACCCACGCCACCCACATCAATCAGCGCGTGGTCATTGGCGCGGTAGTCCAGCCGACCGGTCAGCTTGCCGATCATGATGCCGCCCCAATCGCTGCGGCTAACCGACCGGCAGTTGCTGCGTGAAAGGAATGGCAAATCGCAATCGCCAGCGCATCGGCGGCATCGGCATTCTCTGGTGCGCAGCCCGGCAATTGCAGCCGCACCATATGGTCGATCTGCCGCTTGTCGGCATGGCCCACACCAACCACGGCCTTCTTCACCGCATTGGGCGCATATTCGGCCACCGCCAGACCCGCCTGCGCGGGCACCAGCATCGCGATCCCGCGCGCCTGACCCAGCTTCAGCGTGCCCGCGCCATCGCGGTTCACGAATGTCTGCTCCACCGCCGCCGTTTCGGGCGCGTAGCGGGCCACAACATCAGTCAGTTGGATATGCAACGACAGCAAGCGGTCCGCCAGATCGGTACCTGTGCTTTTGCAGGTGCCATTGGCCACATGGCTCAACCGCCCATTCACGGCGTCGACCACACCCCAGCCCAGACATCTCAGCCCGGGGTCAATTCCAATGATGCGCATGCCCTGCTCTTCCCGCCTGTTTCCGGCCTTTCAATCGCCACTAGCACGAAACGCGAACATCGCCAAGCAGAGCCTGTGTGAAGGCGGTTTTCGACGCACCGATGTCGCTTTCAGATCACGCGGAGGTTTTCCGACATTTTTCTGCAGATTTTCGACATCCACATCGCGGATTCTTGGATGAAAAACGGCAGGTTACGTCGATTTTGAGCTATGCAGAAATTGCATGGAGCCCATGCAAAAAATCGTCTTGTCCGGCGCAATTTCCAACTCTAGATGCCGTTCATCTTGAGGCGATGAAAATCATCGTCGGACAAGTCAAAAACACGAAACTGGAAAGGATGAGACCTATGGCCATCATCACCAATCGCCCGCTCGGCGCGGGGTTCAACGCCACCCGGATCCTCTCCGATCTGGTTGCAAAAGTCGCTGCCTGGAACGATGCGCGCGTCACGCGCAAAGCGCTGTCGGCCCTGTCAAACCGTGAGCTTGACGATCTCGGCCTGAACCGCGGCGACATCGAAGACATCGCAAGCGGTCGTCACGTTCGCTGATCTGCGACTGCTCAAAATAAGAAAAGGGCGACCGGTGGGACATCCGGTCGCCCTTTTTTTTGTCGGTGGCGGGGTGGGACAGCCCCGTACCAATTCAAAGCATCAGGTGCAAAGCGTGCGCGGTTCAGCGCAGGCCGCTTGCAACCAGTGCGTTAATCTCATCAATCCGATCCACACCCCACAAGGTCATCGCATCGGGCAGAAGGATGATCCCGGCGATCTGTTCGAAGCTGGACCCCGAAAGCAGGCTCTGCACTTCAAGCGTGTAGATATCCACGCCGAGGAACCAGATCAGATAGGATTTCACGGCCGCCACAATGAAGAGCGCCAGCATGAGGCCCTTCAGCGGGAACGCGAAGCGAAGACGGGAGGAGGGTTGACCGATCGCGGTGACGACACCGTCCGGATGGACGACAAAGCCCATGCCACCACGCTTCCGGCGCCGTGTGCGCTGGATGCGGTGTAACCGCGACTGGAACTGTTCAGTTTCATTTACCATTGGGCAGCTCTAACACAACATTGCTGCCCCCACCGGGAATTTACATAGCAATTCCCTGGCTTAATTGCGACAGATTTTAGGCAACTTATCCGAGCAAGTCTGACGTTACGTCATTTTCGCCGCTGCAGGGTGAGAGTGGTCCATTCGCCGATCTCGTCACGCGCTTTCAGGTCAAAGCCAGCCCCATCGTAGGCCGCAACAACCTCATCGGCTTGCGGGTTGAGAATGCCCGACAGGATGACATGACCATCCGCTGCGGTGTGGGCGGCCATAGAAGGAGCCAGATCGACCAGCGGACCTTTCAAAATGTTAGCAAAAACAAGATCGTAAGGCGCTTTCTGCCCAAGATCAGGATGCTCAAACCCCGCCGCTTCGACGCAGTCAACCAATGCCTCCACGCCGTTGGCACGGGCATTGGCCACCGCCGTTTCTACCGCCTGCGGATCAATGTCTGACGCCATCACAGACCGGTTCAAAACCTTCGCTGCCGCAATCGCCAGAACAGCCGTACCACAGCCGATATCGGCCACAGATTGGGGTAAATTCCGATCCGTAAACAGTTTGTCCACGGCCTCCAGACACCCTTTTGTGGTCCCGTGGTGTCCGGTTCCGAACGCCATTGCCGCCTCAATCAGCAGTGGAACCGACTCAGCTGGCACCTTGTCGGCATCGTGGCTGCCATAGACAAAGAAGCGCCCCGCCTCGACCGGATGCAATTCGCGGCGCACTTCGGCCACCCAATCCGTCTCAGGCAGTTCCGACACGGCAAAATCCTTCGCCCCGAAGGCCGCCGCAAGGATCGCCAGCGCGACCTCATCCGGGGCTTCGATGAAATAGGCGCCGACCTCCCACAGGCCTGAGCCGTCCTCCACCTCGAACACACCCACACCGGTTGGGGTCGGGTCGATCTCTTCCAAAGCCGCGCCAAGCGCCTCGGCTTTGGGTTTGTCAGACAATGTGATCAGGGCAGTCCAGGTGGGCATGGGGCCTCCAATTCTTGGTCAAAGGACCGCTATCCGCTTCGCAAAGCAATGGCAAATACGGCGGTGGTATTCCCGACTACACGCAAGGGTGGAAATGCCTCTATCCTCAGGAACGCATTATCGAGGAGCCCCCTTCATGTTCCGTGGACCCCGTGGCCTGATCGTTGGCCTTCTTGTCGCTGCCGTCGCCATCGGCTTTGCCATCACCTTCGGCCTGCGCGGCTCCAATCAGGATGCTGACACGGTCCGTGCCTTCCTTAACCATCTGGCCGCCGAAGAAATCACGCAAGCCCATGGGCTCCTGCACAACTCGATCACCGAACGCCTGCCGGAAGAGGAACTGCGCAGCTCGGTCGCGGGGCTTCAGACATTCGACGACATCTCTTTTCCGTCCTTCAGCTTCTCCACCTCGAACGGCACACGCACGACGGAGCTAACGGGAACCGGCACCACTGCCAGCGGATGCGAAAGTGCGCTGGACTTCGAACTGCTGAACGGCGTCATCACATATTTCAATATCGAGCCGCTCTGCCTTGGCAGTGTGACCGACACATGAAAAAGGCCATCCTCCCCATCACCCTCGGTCTCGCGGGCCTTGGCCTGACGGTCTGGCTCTTCTGGTGGGCCTTTGAAAGCCAGCGCGAAGACGTCGCCGTCGCACGCGCGTTCCTGACCCATATCGCGGCGGAGGAATACGACCAGGCACAGACCCTGCTCACCCCGCTTCTGGCCTCGCGCTTGTCCCCTACGGCCCTCGACCGCCAATTCGGGCGGATCGAACCTTGGGAGCGCCTGCGGTTTGGCGAACGCTCCTCCAACTCCTCAAGCGACGGTCGCCGCACCCAGATTTGGGGCCTCGGGATCACCGTATCGGGTTGCGAAAGCGAGCTGTTCGTGCGCCTGCAAGACGGGCTGATCGACGAATACAACGTAACCCCCCTCTGTCCGATGATCGGAGAAGACGTATGAGCGAAGACACCAAAACCGGAAAGAACGGCGGTCGTATCGTCCTGATCGTTCTGGGTGTGATCGCGCTTGGCATCGGGTATTGCACCTTTTCCACCAACCGCGACAGCGCGGCGATGGACACCTTCATCGGCCATATAGAGGCAGGCGATTACGAGGCCGCCAGCGCGTATTGGTCGCCCGATATCGCCGATGGGTTCTTGGCCGCGGTCACACCCCCGATCGCTGCCGACATTGCATCGCACGCACCGTATGAGACGCAATGGACCGGCTCGGGCGTCAACGGCGCGGAAAGCTACAGCACCTATACCGCCACCGGCACGATCCCCGATGACGCGGGCTGCGTGCTGGAGATGACGGTCGATTTCGTGAACGGAGAGATCGTGGCGCTCGGCTCAGAAGACAGCTGCCCTGAATAGCCTATTCAGCAGGCTGCGCCGCGCCTCGGGCCAACACCGTCTCGTTGCCCTCTTTCGGGTGGCGCGGCACCAGAAACGAGAGCGCCAGCGAGATGCACGCCATAAGCGCAGCGGCCACAAAGACCGCCGTGGGGGAGGTCAGCCACAAATAGCCTAGGCCAGCCGGCAGGAACACGGCTGCGATGTGGTTGATGGTGAACGCCACAGCCGCCGTCGGTGCGATGTCGGCAGGGTCCGCGATTTTCTGGAAGTAGGTTTTGATCGCCAGAGCCAGCGCAAAGAAGATGTGGTTCACCACATATAGCACAGCGGCGAACACGAAACCCCAGTCGAAGATATAGAGGCCCGCGTAAAGAACGAAGACAGCGGCCAAACCCGAATATTCTACGATCAGCGCCAGACGTTCCCCGAACCGGGCGACGACTTTGCCTAACATCGGCGCCACGATCATGTTGATCAGCAGCGTGACCATATAAAGCGAGGTGATGTGATGGACCTCGAACCCGTAGCGTTCGACCATCATGAAGCCCGCGAAGACGACGAAGATCTGCCGCCGTGCGCCTGACATGAACTGGAGCGCATAATAAAGCCAATAACGCCGCCGCAGGACCATCTGTTTGCGCTGCGGATTGGGGCTTTCGAACTGCGGATAGATCAGGAAACAAACCAAAGCCAAAAGGGCCGTCGCCCCGCCCGACACCCAGTAGACCAGATCATAGCTCAGCTCATAGGTCCGCCATGTGACGACGATCAACAGGTAGGCCAGCAGGGTCGCGCCGGACCCCACGCTCAACAACCAGCCCAAAACCTGCGGCGCGCGATCCTTTTCGATCCATTGCAATTGCAGGCTCTGGTTCACCGTCTCGTAGTAGTGGAATCCGATCGAGCTGATCAGCGTGACGAACAACAATCCCCCCAACGATGGGAACTGAGCCGTTAGTGCTGTCGCGACCCCAAGCAGGATAAGCGAGACCAGGCCCAACACCTGTTCCCGAATGAAAATCAGCAGGAAGATCACGCCAATCGCCAGAAAGCCCGGGATTTCGCGCACGGTATGCAGCCAGCCAATGTCGGATCCATCAAAGCTCGCGACCTCGATAACGAAGTTATTCAGCAGCGCCGACCATGTCGCAAAGGCCACGGGCATCGCGAAGGCCATCACGGCCAACAACGCAATCGGCGTGCGCCAGAACGGCAGCTTTCGCCCCTCTTCAAGGGACGTGATCTTGAGGTTGTCTCCGATGACCATGCCGCTGGCTTACGCCTGTTTGGACGGAATGGCGAGGGCTGGGATAGCGCAAGACGCCGTGCAATACTGCACATGACATGGCCGATACAGCATCCCTTACCCATCAATATGACCGCGCCGCCGATAAGTGGGGCGACAAGATGCGGATGCTTGGCTATGCGGATGGCTATCTGGGATTCCTGACGGGGGCGGGCCTCCGCGCGAAGGCCTCGGACCGCGTCTGCGATGTCGGCTGCGGCACGGGCGCATTTTCGGAAGGTTGGGGCGCGATCTACGGGCCGGAGGCGAATATCACGCTTCTCGAACCCTCCGCCCCGATGCTCGACCGGGCCGAGGCCGCGCTCATCCGACGAGGCGGTCAGGCGCGCAAGGTGCAGGGCGATATTGACACTTTTCGCCCCGATCTGCCGTTCGACCATCTGCTGATGGCCCATGTGATCGAGCATGTCCCAAATCCCGGCGCAGCGCTCGCAACGCTGCGGACTTGGGTGCAGCCCGGCGCAAAGCTGTGGCTTGTCCTGTCAAAACCGCATTGGTGCAACGCGATCATCTGGCTGCAATGGCGCCATCGTACCTTCGAAGCCTCCGAAACCGAGACCCTTCTGCAAAGCGCTGGATGGCAGCTCGACGAAACCTACGCCTTCCCCTCCGGCCCGCCCTCCCGCACCAGCCGGGGGTATCTGGCGACAGCGAGCTAGGGCGCACCCGCCCTCTTTGTTCCATGAAAATGCAAATACGCCCTCGGCCCCACAGGGCGAGATTTGCAATTGGCCACCTGCGGGAGGGCGGGCGGGGCGTCGGCGACAGCCGAGCGTCGCAGCGCCCTATTCGTCAACTCGCCAACACGTTCCGGAACGCCCAGGGCTCACTTTCGTCCAGATCCTCCGGGAACATCTCCCACCGATCCTGCAACGGCGTCCAGTCGGTGTAATGCGCTTCGACCGGCCCAAGATAGGGCCGCTGCACCTCAAGGCACCGCGTATGATCCATCTCGTCAGCCTCCACGATTCCGGCATTGGGGTTCTCCAACGCCCAGACCATCCCGGCCAACACGGCTGACGTCACCTGCAAGCCCGTCGCATTTTGATACGGCGCAAGGTCCCGTGTCTCTTCATTCGACAGGCGCGAGCCATACCACATCGCGTTTTTCTCATGCCCGTAAAGCAACACGCCAAGCTCATCGATGCCTTCGACGATTTCGTCTTCGTTCAGAATGTAATGCTCGGTCTGAGTGATGCCGGAGCCGAACATCTCATGCAAAGACAGAACTGCATCATCGCAAGGGTGGTAAGCATAGTGGCAGGTCGGGCGGTACTCCGGCTCATGCCCCTCCCCCACGGTATAATAATCGCTGATCGAAACGGCCTCGTTATGGGTCACAAGAAAGCCGAACTGCGGCCCCGGCGTCGGACACCAGGTATGGACCCGCGTGATCGCGCCGGGCCGTTCCATCCAGATGGCAGCCTTGCAGCCCGTTTCCTGACGGTGTGCATTGGGCGGGAACCAAGGCTCATGCGTGCCCCAGCCAAGCTCCGCAGGCTGGAACCCTTCGGCGATGAAGCCTTCAACAGACCAAGTGTTCACGAAGAAATCGCGCGGACGCGGGGCAAGGCGCGCCTGCGTGTCCCGTTCGGCGATATGAACACCTTTTACGCCCAGATCGCGCATTAGCGCGGCCCAATCTTCCCGGCTTTGCGGCGTGGCCTCGCGGCCAAGGTCTTTTGCCAGCGTCAGCAGCCCTTCTTTCACGAACCAACTCACCATGCCGGGGTTGGCCCCGCAGCACGACACCGCCGTTGTTCCGCCCGGGTTGGCCGCCTTCTCATCCCGCACACGCTGGCGAAGGGCGTAGTTCGTGCGAGCAGCGTTGTCCTCGGTTCCGAAATAGTAACCCGCCCAAGGCTCCACGACCGTGTCGATATAGGGAACGCCGATCTCGCGGCAGAACTTCATCAGGTCGAGCGAGTCCGTATCCACCGACAGGTTCACGCAGAACCCCTTGCCGGGTTCCAAAAGCCCACCCAAAACCTCGCGGAAGTTGTCTGGCGTCAGGGAAGTGTCCACAAATGCCAAACCATGTTCGCGCAGGAAGTCATGCTGACGCGCATCGGGCTCGATCACGGTAAAGCGGCTATGATCATAGTCGAAGTGCCGCTCGATCAGAGGCCAGGTCCCCTTCCCGATCGAGCCGAAGCCGATCATCACGATGGGACCGTCGATCTTGGCATAGACGGGGTGAGATGTGGTCATAGCGTGCCCTCCGCAAAAGATGCGGCCTGATACGCGCGGATTGGGGAAATGGGAACCGTTTTGCACGCGAAAGAGCCGGTGCGGGCATGTCCCGGCCGGTGACTATTGCGGCTCGGGCTGGGATCGGGCCAGATGCGAGATCCGGCGGAAAGAGCGAACAGGGAGGGCAGCGCTGCCCGAAAGCGATCGAAAGGCCACCGGGTGCCACCCCGACGGCTGGAATGATGCGCGATCCGCGACGCAAGACTGCGCCGTCAATCGTCCTGTCGTTTGGCGGGTTGATGGCCCGCCGGCCTAGGCTGATCAGGGGTTATGCCGCGGCAGAGTTAAGGTTCGGTTACGACCGCGAGAAGATCCCAAGCCGTGTCGCAACCGCGCGGCTGAGCGCTTCTGTATCCGTATCGGCATCAGGGCCAATGACCAGCACCCGCACGTAGCGGTCGGTGATCGTTGTGGTCGCCAATCCATGACGCTGTGCTGTGGAGATTGAAACGCCCAGGATATCGTCGGTGTTCTCCATGATGCAGACCGCAACCGGGCGACCGTTGGCGTCAAGGTAGGCGAATTGGATCAGCGCTTGATCTTCCCACCCGAGGATCTGCGCGCGGCGGAAATCGAGGCCTTCGACATCAGCCAATGCCGACAGGTCCTGACCAAGTGCCTCAGACACATGCGCCACACCGCCATCGCCTTGCAGGGGGGCGGCAAGAGTCTCCGGCTGGTAAAGCAAATGATAAGCAGCGGCAAAGTCGCGCCAATCCTCACCGCCACCCAACCGTGACCCGATCAGAACCCCGCCCAACACGAGGGCCAGCGCCACCGATGCCGCCATCGCAAGCCCCGCAAGCGATCCGCGCGGTGCAGCTATTGCCGGCATCTTCGGGGCGCTTGCCAAAACACCAGCTGCCTCGACCCCAAGACCCGAGAAGTCGACGTCCAACGCCTTCAACCGCGCCTGCAAAGACGGATCATCAGCGATCTCGGCCCGCAGCGCTTGGGCCTCCGCTTCTGGCAAGGCCCCGTCCAGCAGCGCAATCAAACGTGCGTCACGATCTTCGGTCATTCCCGGTCTCCCAACCGTTCTTTCAGCTTCGCTCTAGCCGCGGCCAACCGGCTCATCACCGTGCCGACGGGCACGTCCAGCACTTCGGCGGCTTCCGCATAGGCGTATCCTTCGACGTAGACCAGCAAAACCACGCTACGCTGGACGTCAGACAGGTCCATCACCGCCGATAACACCTCACCTCCGAAAAAAGTCTGTTCGGGATCGTCGGGCGAAATCAGCCCGGCCTCTTCCGCATCCACGACGCCGGTCCCGCGCCGCACCTTGGCCGCGCGCAAGCGGTTGAGCCAGAGGTTGTGGAGGATGCGCATCAACCAGCGATCCACCCGCGTGCCAGGCGCAAATTGCGCAGCTTTCGCAAGACCCTGCGCGACCGCTTCCTGTGCAAGATCTTCGGCTTCCGCCCGATCGCGCGTAAGCGTCAGGCCATAGCGCCAAAGCCTGGGCCAGACGACTGGCAAGGCTGCGCGGATCTCACGTTCCGCCTGCGATGGAAAAAGCCGCCGAATAATATCCGTGTCTCGCGTGTTGTCTTCCCAAGGACGGGCCACGGGGCCGGTCCAACGATCACGACTTTAGGGAGGACATCATGTCGTTGAAACATCTTATCGCCGCCGCATTGATCACATTGCCGGGGGTCGCTCTGGCCCAGGATACGCCGGCCCCTGAGGGCGCTGCCGTCTATTTCGTGAACCTTGAAGATGGCGCGACGGTCTCTGGCCCGGTCACGGTGATCTTTGGCCTTGAAGGCATGGGCGTGGCCCCTGCGGGGACCGAGCGGGAGATGACCGGCCACCATCATATCTTCCTCAACCGCCCGCCGCTGGGCGAGGGAGAAGAAGGTGCGGAAGAGCTGCTGTACGGCATCCCCGCTGACGACAATCACATCCATTTCGGCGGTGGCCAGACACAGGTGACGCTGGATCTGGAGCCGGGCGAGCACACGCTGCAACTGGTTCTGGGGGACTTGAACCATGTGCCGCATGTTCCGCCCGTGGCATCTGAGCAGATCACCATCACTGTGGAATAACGCGCGCATTCGCCCCCGAAAGCGTAGCGTTGCGGGCGGCTTCCAGGGCCGCCCGCTTTCTTTCTCAACACACTCAAATGTGGAGCATTTCATGTTGGGAGTAAGGATTTCCCGGCATGGCAAAGGCTTGCCACAAACGCCGATGGTGTCGCAGGGTCGGCGCATTGAAAGCCAAACGAGTTGCCCATGCGTCCCCTTCTGTTCTCCGCTTCTGTCCTTTTGCTGACCACCAGCCTGACCTTTGCCCAGACCGATCCCGCCGAAATCTGCCTGTTCGAGGAAGACGATTGGGCCGCCACGCTGGCCGCCTGCAATGAAGCCCTTGCCGCAAGTGATGACCCGGTCGAACAGGGCCGCTTCGTCTTACATCGCGGGCTCGCGCATGAAGGACTGGGCGACATGCAAGCCGCTCTACTGGATCAGATCCTTGTCGGCGAATACCGCCCCGACTGGTTCCGTGGCTACGCAAATGCCTCGTCCCTGGCCTTTGAGTTGGGTGATCATGAGGCGGAAGCGCGTTGGGCGCAGGCCGCCGTTGACGCCGAACCGGACAATCCGCGCGCGTATCACAGCAACCTACTTTTGGCAGTCTACAGCGATGAGCCGACCAGCTGCGAACCGGTAGCGGATCAGATCATCAGCTTGCTGCGCCACCCCATAGATTGGGCCTTTGACGTGTCTGCTGATGCTTCGCTGATGGGCGATCTGGGCTATTGCCTGCACTACCTTGAACGCCATGAAGAGGCGATGACAGCTTATCTGGCCGCTGAATATCTGGGGCTGGAGGCGCAATGGTTCTTCAGCGATATGGCGCGGATTGCGTTCTACAGCCTCGAACAGGACCACCGCGCAATTGCAGCGGCGACGCGTGCCTTGTCGATGGGCGAGACAAATATTGATGATGTTGCAGTTCTTGTGGGCGCGAACCGCTATCTTGGCCAGTGGGATGCCGCCATTGCGGTTGAGCTGGACTATGCGGACTTCCTGAACGCCGAGGATCAGGACTTCGGTGTTCGCAACAATCTGGCTTGGGCGCTTTACCTCGACGGCAATATCGAAGCTGCCTCGGGTGTGGCGGAACGCTGGCATGCCTCGCTCGATCCAAGCGACACCTCGCCCGTGTCCGATGTAGCGGATACATTCGACACGCTTGCCCATATCCGTGCTGCGCGGGGTGAGCCCGAAGGCGCGCTTGAAGCCTTTGAGCAGGCCCTCGCCCGTGAGGCAGATGAGTACACCGACTTGCGTCGCGACACCTACCGCTCGGGGATGGAGGCGCTGGGGATTGAGGTGGCCGACGGTGAAGCGGGCCTTTTGGCCGGGTTGGCAGAATGCGTGGCAATGGGTGCCGAGTGCCGCCTCTTCTTTGAGGGTGACGAGGCCGCGCAAGAGGCTTTGGCAGCAGAACAAACCGAACAGTAAAGAAAAAGGCCGCTCCAATCGGAAGCGGCCTTTTGAAATCTCGGGTTGCGAAGAGGCTTAGTTCTTCGCGTAGAATTCCACGACGAGGTTCGGTTCCATCACAACCGGGTACGGCACATCGCCAAGGCCCGGTGTGCGCACGAACGTTGCGGTCATTTTGGAGTGGTCGACGTCCAGGTAATCCGGCACGTCACGCTCAGCCAGTTGGGCGGCTTCGAGCACGATGGCCAGTTGCTTGGAGCGGTCACGCACCTCGATCACGTCACCTTCCTGCACGCGGTAGGAGGGGATGTTGACCTTCTTGCCGTTCACCTTGACGTGGCCGTGGTTCACGAACTGACGTGCTGCGAAGACGGTCGGCACGAACTTGGCACGGTAGACGACGGCGTCCAGGCGACGTTCCAGCAGACCGATGAGAAGCTCACCGGTGTCACCGCGCAGACGCTCGGCTTCGGCATAGATGCGGCGGAACTGCTTTTCCGTCAGGTCGCCGTAGTAGCCCTTGAGCTTCTGCTTGGCGCGCAGCTGCAGACCAAAGTCGGAAAGCTTGCCCTTGCGGCGCTGACCGTGCTGGCCGGGGCCGTATTCGCGGCGGTTGACGGGGGATTTCGGACGGCCCCAGATGTTTTCGCCCATCCGGCGGTCGATTTTGTACTTGGCAGACGTGCGTTTGGTCACGGCTGATCTCCTTCGTTCAGGTTTCGAAGGGCGTTGTCCTCTCCCCGGATTTGGCCGGGGTGACAGGGATCCCCTTGCGAGGGCCACCAACACCAAATGAAAACCCCGCAACGAATGCTGCGGGATTGGGCGGCTTTTAGGCATGGATCAGGGGGGTGTCAATGCACCGTGCCAAGGATCGGTTTCGTGGGCGCGCCGTGGATCAGGATGGCCGCCTCGGCCCGGGTCAGCATACGCCGAACAGGGGCGCCATAGGCATGTGGGTTTGCGCCAAGCTCAGGGCGCATTTCCAGCAGGCTGTTGCGTTGCAGGTTCGACAGATGCTCCAACCCCATGAAGCCGGGGTGAAAGGTCTCAACCTCTAGCCCATTGGCCCAGATCACCTCATGCCGGTCGAGCATCAGGTGGATATAGAAGGTCTCGCGCAGGGAATGGTCCACCGTCACGCGGCTATCGCCCACTAGATCGGCGGCACGCACCAGCACCTCATGCTCGCCCCACAATTCAAGCGCTGCGCGACCGGTCACCAGAACGCGATGCTCTGGGCTAACGATCAGATCGCCGTCAGGCCTGTCGATGCCAAGGGCACCTGCCCGCATCCGGATCGGGCGCTGGTCGGGCATGGCAAAAAGGCGCGCACCCGACATGCGGCGATGGCCGGACCAAAGCACCTCTTGCGGACCGTTATCGCGCGTCAGCACGCGATCGCCGGTGCCAAGTTCCTCGATGGCGACATCGCCATCCTCGGTCCGGATACGGGTGCCGGGCGTGAAGCAGATCACGGCCGGCTCATCGGTTGGCGCGGGCTTCAGCGTTTCCTCGTTACGGTGAACGATGGTCAATTCACGCCCCGAAGGCGGGGGCTCGCTTGCAAACATCAAAAGCGGCGGGGTGCCGTCTTCCAGCAGGATCGGAACGATGGTGTAGAACTTGGCACCGTCGGACACCACGAACGCACCGCGATACAGGGGGTCGGCATCGGTGGCGGCAAATTCGGCGGGGCTCGGCGCCGGGTGCTGCAATAGCTTGCGCACAACACGGGCCGCACGGCTGCGAAGCTCATCCTGGTCCCGGCTGGCGGTCAGAAGAAGTGCCGCAGGATCTCCATCCAGCGGTTGGAGCCTCCCATGCCAGCTCCAGTTCATTCCTTCGGCCAGTTCTTGTTGTGGTTCTGCCGGAAACCCTTCGATGCAGGTCTGCGCCCATGCAATCACGAACGCGCCCTGAAAGCCCGTAGCCATGTTTTGTGCCCCGCCTCGGAGTTTTTGACGTGTTTGGCCGGTGGTTGATCCCCGACCTTTGGCAGGACGCTAGCAGAGGTGATTCGCTTGGGGCAAGTGTCCGATTCGCGATTTTCGAATCGGGTGAGTCGTTTTTGTCAGAACCGCAGCATCAACGAGAGCGTTCCAACCAGCTGACCTTCGGGCTGTGTCACGAATTCTTCCGAAAGATACGTGATGCCGTAGGACAGGTCCGCCGGGCCGAACCCGTAATGCACTGCACCGCGCGCGCGCAGGCGCATCTCCTCAAGGTCCGGGCCTTGTGCCGGCAAAAGCGCGCTTTCATGGACGTAGGCCACATCGGCACCCGCCGAAAAGCTCCACCCAGAAACACTGTCGCCCGGAAGGGCCACGACGCGCTGCCCGGTCACGACATCGCGAACCAGAAACGCCCCACTGTCATAGTTGCCCAAGCGGATGTCCGCCCCGGCCCGCACCAGAGTTTCGACGCCTGCCTGTGCCTCAACAAAGGGGCGCAGGTCGCTTGTGCCGAGGTCAAAGCTGCGGCCAACTTCGGCGGTGGCGTTAAAGTACACGCCATCCTCGATCATGAAACTGCTGAGATCGACGGGTGTGCCGCCAAACGCCTGGTGAATGGAATCGTGCAATCCCATCAGGCCCGTCTGATCGCCGAGAATTGCGATATCGGCACCAAGGCTGAATTCAAAAGCGGCCCGCTCAAAATGTGTGGACGCACCGAAATAGAGCGCGGGCGCATAGAGGCGGTCATCCGCGGCAGGTACGGCGAGGTTGTCAGGCGCGATAATCTCGGCCCGCACGCGCGTTTCGATCAAGGCGAAGGGGCGATCCGGCAAGCTGCCATCCCAATCCTGCCCCCAAAGCGCGCTCAGTTGGTAGGAGCCCGTACGCCAGCGATCAAACCGGTCACCCACCGGCATGCCATACCAGTCATTGGAAAAGATCTGCGTAACACCTTGATAGGTGTAGGCGCTGTCCTGCGCGGCCGCGGGATGGGCAACGAGGGCGGCACAAACCGCCAGAGCCCGAAGGGGTGAAACTGCCATTTGCTCTGCCTGTAGCTGTGTTTTGCCGGTCTAATGCCGGTGATTTGTGGCGAAATTAGCACCAAAGCTTGCAGTTGGCGGGAAAAGTTGCCGGATCAAGGACAGCACCCTTAGGGCTGCGACCTATCTGCGACACCTTAGTCGAACAAATCGCGGATGGCGGCGTCGGCCCGATCAAGCGGCTTTGGCACCCGCGCCCAGTGGCCGCGCCGCCAGACAAGCTTGCCCGTTTGCGTGGTGATCAGGTGATCTTCCACGCGACGGAACATGGCTTAGCCGCACTTGGAGTGGCCGCAGGAGGCGCAGGTGAGGCAGCCTTCGACCATCCGCAGATCGTATTGCCCGCACGATGGGCAAGCCGGGCCGGGGCGGTTGCCGATATTGACGACTTCAGCCTGAGGGTCGGACTTGAGGCCCATCCCCTCCCCCGCGAGGAACCCGGTGGCGATCATATGCTTCTCGATCACACCGCCGATGGCCGCAAGGATCGAGGGCACGTATTTGCCCTGCATCCACGCGCCCCCGCGCGGGTCGAAGACGGCCTTGAGTTCTTCCACGACAAAGCTGACATCTCCACCGCGCCGGAACACGGCCGAGATCATGCGGGTCAGAGCGACCGTCCAAGCGAAATGCTCCATGTTCTTAGAGTTGATGAACACTTCGAACGGGCGACGATGGCCGTTCAGAACGATATCGTTGATCGTAATGTAAAGCGCGTGCTCGCTGTCGGGCCATTTGACCTTGTACGTATTGCCTTCGAGTTCAGACGGGCGGTCGAGCGGCTCGGACAGGAAGACAACTTCGCCCGTCGCGGCTTCAGCAGCTTCTTGGGCTTGTGGCTTTTCTTCGGCCTCCGAGACGGACAGGACAGAACCGGTCACATCGTTCGGGCGGTAGGTTGTGCAACCCTTGCAGCCGGTTGCGTAAGCCTCGGCATAGACGTCCTTGAACGCCTCGAAACTGATATCGGCGGGGACGTTGATGGTCTTGGAGATCGACGAGTCGACCCAAGGCTGTGCGGCGGCTTGCATGCGCACGTGATCCAGCGGCGCGAGGGTTTGGGCGGTGACGAAATACTCGGGCAGCGGCGTGTCGCCTTGCAGGTCGCGCCAGGCGGCGACGGCGAAATCGACAACCTCTTCTTCCGTGCGCGTGCCATCGGGTTGAAGCACCTTGCGGGTGTAGGAATTGGCAAAGATCGGCTCGATCCCGGAGGAGACATTGCCTGCGAAGAGGGAGATCGTGCCGGTGGGCGCGATGGAGGTCAGCAGCGCGTTGCGCAGGCCATGTTCAGCGATCAGCGCCTGCACATCGGCATCCAGCCGCCGGATCATTGGCGCTTTGGCATAGGCGTCTGCATCGAAAAGCGGGAACGCCCCCTTCTCTTTTGCAAGCATCGCCGAGGCGCGGTAGGAGGCGTTGGCGATGCGCACCATCCATTGTTCGGTCAACGTGACGGCCTCATCCGAGCCGTAGCGCACACCGCACATGGCCAGCGCATCGGCAAGGCCTGTGACGCCGAGGCCGATGCGGCGCTTGGCCTGCGCCTCTTGCCGCTGTTCTTCCAGCGGGAAGCGGGAGGCATCGACGACGTTGTCCATCATGCGGATGGCGGTCGCGACCAGATCATCCAGAGCGGCATCGGGGATCGCCCCGCCATCGAACGGGTTCTCGACCAGACGCGCGAGGTTGATAGACCCAAGCAGGCACGCGCCGTAGGGCGGCAAAGGTTGCTCGCCGCAGGGGTTCGTTGCGGCGATCGTTTCCGCGTAGTTCAAGTTATTCTCAGCATTGATGCGGTCGATGAAGATCACGCCGGGCTCGGCATAATCGTAGGTCGCGCGCATCATCTTGTCCCACAGATCGCGGGCCTGAACGGTCCGATATACTTGGCCGTCGAACACCAGATCCCACGGCGCGTCGTTCTTCACCGCCTCCATGAACGGATCCGTCGCCAGCACGGACACGTTGAACATCCGCAGCCGCGCAGGGTCCTGTTTCGCCTCGATAAACGCCTCGATATCCGGGTGATCGCAACGCAGGGTCGCCATCATCGCGCCCCGTCGCGAACCTGCCGACATGATCGTGCGGCACATCGCATCCCACACATCCATGAACGACAGCGGGCCCGACGCATCCGCTGCCACGCCACTGACCGCAGCACCCTTGGGCCGGATGGTCGAGAAATCGTAGCCGATCCCACCGCCCTGCTGCATCGTGAGCGCGGCTTCCTTCAGCATGTCGAAGATGCCGCCCATGCTGTCTGGAACCGTGCCCATGACGAAGCAGTTAAAGAGGGTCACGCTGCGGCCCGTCCCGGCACCGGCGACGATGCGACCCGCCGGCAGGTATTTGAAATCCTCCAAAGCGCCGTAGAACTGCTCACCGAAGGCGGTTTTGTCGTCTTCAACCTCAGCCAGGGCATCCGCGATCCGGCGCCATGTCGCTTCGACATCGCCATCAATGGGCGTGCCGTCCGCCTCTTTCAGGCGATACTTCATGTCCCAAATCTGCTCGGCAATCGGGGCGGCAAAGCGGGTCACGGGCACTACTCCTTGGTGGGTGAGGGTCGGATTCTACCAGATAGGTTGTATGACACAAATGTCGCGGATTGGCCAGAATTGGGTGAGGAATCGCGGTGCAATGGTGACGCAACTGGGAGGCGAAGCGATGGTTGAGGCAGCTGAGTTCCGAGCGAACGGGTATGGCATTTGGCCTGAGCTCGTGCCTGTGAATGCCTTGAATGCCCTGCGCGCGGCTGCCGATGCTTTGATTGCTGAGCCTGCGGCCGCCGATGGTGGCAACCACGACATCAACCGGGGCGCGGACCGGCAATTCCTGCACAAGCGCCATGCTGATTTCCCAGCGGTGGAACGGTTCCTCTTCAGCCCCTTCATGCGCGATGTCGCGCGGGTCGCCCTTGGCGAACCGCATCTGTTCAATGAGCAATTCGTCGTAAAGGGCCCCCGCACCGGGGCCAGTTTCGCGTGGCATCAGGACGGCGCTTACGTGCCGTTTGAACACCGGCCTTACCTGTCGGTCTGGATCGCGCTGGATGATACGACGCTGGAAAACGGTGCGCTATCGATCCTGCCGAGGGATTTGGACCGCCAGGGGCATATCGACCCACATCACTGGGACGAAATTGGGAAAGAAAAAGTCGGCTATGATGGCCCCGACACCGGCACCATCCTGCCCTGCCCAGCTGGCACAATGATCCTGTTCTCATCGCTGACGCTGCATCGCTCCGGCGCGAATACCACAGACCGTCCGCGCCGCGCCTATCTCGCGCAGTATTCCGACGGCCCAATCATCGATCCATCCACAGGAAATCCGCGTAATTTCGCCAAACCTTTGGCCTGAGCCTTGCCCTGACCGGATAGCCTGCTAGCCTTGCCACCCACATCATCGGGGGATGAGGCTTGGCTGACACCATACATCTTGTGAAACTTTGCGTTGGTGCGGAGAAGGTCGAGGATCTGCTGGATTGGCAGGAAAACCCCCGTGCGAAGGGGCCTGACGGCCTGCCACGCCATGTCACCCGCATGTGGCCCAAGCGGGCTGATCAGGTACTCGATGGCGGATCACTCTACTGGGTGTTCAAGGGCTTGGTGCTGTGTCGCCAACCCATCCTGCGGCTTGACCCGGTGGATCGTGGTGACGGGATCAACCGTTGCGGCATCGTGTTGGACCCAGAGGTTGTCCGGGTCGCCGCAACGCCAAAGCGCCCGTTTCAGGGCTGGCGATATTTGCAGCCGGGCGATGCGCCGCGTGATCTGCCGAAGGGCCGTGCAGCGCAAGAGCCGCTGCCGCCGCAGCTTGAGAATGCGCTGGCTGAAATCGGCGTGCTCTGAACTGCAAAAGGCCGGGCGTGAACGCCCGGCCTTCGCATTCATTCGGCGGTCAATCAGAACGAATTGACCAGAGCGGCCACTGCCGAGCGATACTCGCCCCGCGCCGTGCGGGTGTTCGAGTTCAACGGCGTGGTCGAGCCGTTGCCAATCGGGATCGTCACACCAAGGGCGAAGCGGTCCACGGTCAGGTCATTGCCACCGATGATCGGCGCAAGCGTGCCCAGATCAACATTGGTACGCGAGTATTCAGCGCTCAGGACCAGCGGCATGGAGCCCGATGCGGACAGGTCATAGGATGCGCCAATTGTAGCACCGAAGGCAGTGATGTCGTCGATGGGACCCAGATCGCTGAGATCGAAAGTCGAGCCGCCGACCGAACCATAGATGTCAAAACCGTTGCCAAGATCGTATTCTGCACCGATGGCATAGGCCGTGATCGGAAGGCTGGTTGCCCCGCTTTCAATATTGGTCCGCATCACGGAGCCGAACACGTCGAGGCCGTCCATCACTTCATACGATCCCGACACACCGAAATCGGTCACGTCGGTGTTCAGTGCAACTGGGATCAAGGCGTTATCGCCAAGCTCGGACATGCCATAGAAAGCCTCAACATGGCCTTGGCCAAAGTCGTACCCACCGAAGATACCGTATTGCGAGGTGTCGATCCCGATTGTGACTGGGCCTAGCAGGGCGAGGTCCAAATCGCCCATGCGGTAGTAACCACCCACATAGGCCCCGCTTGAGAAGCGGTAGACCGGCTCGATCGACAGGCTGATGAGATCGACGTTGATCTCGTTCGGGGCGCCGGTGATATCAAGGTTTCCGGTGCTGAACCCGGCACCGATGCCGACCGAGAACGACTCGTCAAAGTGCAGATCGCCGTCGAAATCGAACGAATAGCCATTCAGCGTGATGTCGGTTCCGGGGATGCCACCGATGGAGTTGAAGTTTGCGCCGGCTGTCACGGAACCATCGAATTCCAAACCTTGGGCAGAAGCGAGGGCGGGCATAGCCACAACTGTAGTGGCCAACAAAATTGGGCGGATCATATCCATGTTCCTTGTACAAATTTTAGAAAGCGGCGCCGGGCGCTGGGTTGAAAAATGTCCCGACGGCGATCGTCTATGTCAGTTTGAAAGTGTCGCCGGGGGCAGAGTTTGAAAAATCCCGACGGCTGTCGTTAATGCAGGTTAAGAATAGCTTAATGCCCCCAAAGCGGGCAACTTGAGGGAAACCACACCCCCTGATCGGGTGGGTTAGTATTTGGGTGTTGCAAAAAAGGCACAAAATCGCCGGATCAGACGCCAGTTTTCAGCTGTTTCTCAAAAATATCTAGCGCTGAACGGGTCGAATCATTCCACTTCGCGGCCCGCGAGCGGAACAAAGTGGCCTCCGATCTGTGGATCAATCCATCCTCCAGAATCGCAAGGTGATTGGCCCGCAGCGTCTCACCGGTTGAGGTGATGTCGGCAATCGCCTCGGCTGTGCCGTGGGCCACTGTGCCTTCGGTTGCGCCTTGGCTGTCGACCAGCCGGTAGTCGGCCACGCCCGCATCGCGCAGGAAATCGCGGACAAGGCGATGGTATTTGGTGGCAATGCGCAGGCGCTGGCCATGGGCCGCGCGGAAATCAGCGGCGACGGCATCAAGGTCATCCAGCGTACGGACATCGACCCACCATGCGGGCACGGCGATAATCAGGTCCGCATGGCCAAAGCCCATCTCGGCCAGAACCTCAACGGCCTGATCCCAGGCGGGGATACGCTCCTGCACCAGATCGCTGCCGGTGACGCCAAGATGGATGCGCCCTGCAGCGAGTTCGCGCGGGATTTCACCGGCACTCATCAGACGCAGGTCGATGGGCAAGCCCGCAACCTCGGCCCCATAATCCCGGTCCGACCCGGTGCGGCGCATCTCGATCCCGCGCGCGGCGAACCATTGGAAGGTTTTCTCCATCAACCGGCCCTTGGAGGGGACACCAAGCGTGATCATGCCCCTGCCCTCCGCAACGCGTGGACCTGTTCGGGCCGGATCACCCCACCCACGGCCGGGATCTCCCGTCCGCCGCCAAGCTGGCGGGTCAGCGCATCGTAGCGCCCGCCGGTGGCCAAAGGCGGCAAACCGGGTGTCGGCGCGAGGAGGCCGAAGACGAACCCGTCGTAGTATTCCATCTGCGTGCGCCCGTAGGAGGCCTCGTACGGAATATCGGTCACATCGACGCCTGCCGATTTGAGCGCCTCGACACGCGCCTCGAAATGCTCAACTGCCGCCTGCAAACCCGGCAGATCGACTGCGAAGTTTTGCAGCGCATCCACGGCCTCGGACAACGGAGCCTTCAGTGCCAGCAGGCTGACGAGCACCTCGGCCTGCGTCTGGTCAATCGGGTCGGCGGCGGCTTCGGCCTGCAAACGTTCAAGCCGCGCGTTCATCTCATCGGTGGTGCGCAGCCCGATTGGCGGACCAGCCTGCGCGATCATCGCGGCCAGTCCCTGTTCTTCCGCAGCCTTCAAATATTCGGCGCGACCCTTGGCAGGTTTGCCAGTGCCGGTGAAACGGTCCAGCAAGGCGCGGAAGCGGCGCGGACGCCAGACATGGCGGCGCAGGGCGGTTTTGCGCGCTTTCGTCGTATCGAGCGCCTCTATCGCCGCCAGCAAAACGCCGATATCGCCCGTCACCGCACGGATCGGCAGGCCATCTAGCGCCTTGAGCATCAGGGCAAAAACCTCGGCATCGGCCTGTAGCGGGTTTTCACGGTCAAAGACCTCATAGCCCAATTGCAGATATTCCGTGGGCCGCCCGCTGCCCGCGTCCTGCATCCGGAAGACTTCGCCCAGATAGGTGTAACGCGCAGGCTCGGCCCCGCCGTCCATGTGCATCTGCACGACCGGCACCGTGAAGTCGGGGCGCAGCATCAGCTCGCCGCGGTCGGGGTCGTGGGTAGTGAAAGCGCGGCCCCGGATATCCTCACCATAGAGGTCCAGCAACGTGTCAGCACTGACCAGCATCGGCGCCTCCACGGGCATGGCGCCCGCGAAAATGGCCTGAAGCGCCTCCGCCTCGGCCCGGATAACGGATTTGAGGGTCACTGGTGACGGGCGATCATGGCTTGGACTTCGGCCACGAGATCAGCCAGTGGCACCTCGGTCTGCGCGGGCTGGGATTTCCATTCCTCCAGCGTCGCGTCCTGCGCCAGCTTCGCGCCGAGGATCAGGTCCTTGAGTTGCACGACACCACGGTCCGCTTCGTCCGAGCCCTGAATAACCGCGACCGGCGACCGGCGCTTGTCAGCATATTTGAGCTGGTTGCCGAAGTTCTTCGGATTGCCAAGGTAGACTTCGGCCCGGATGCCCGCGTTGCGCAAGGTGGAAGCCATGGCCTGATAATCGGCCATGCGGTCGCGATCCATGACGGTCACAATCACCGGGCCTGCATCTTCGCCCTTCAGCTTGCCTGTCAGGCGCAGAGCCGACAGCAAACGGTCAACGCCGATGGACACGCCCGTGGCTGGCACTTCCTGCCCGGTGAAGCGCTTGACCAGATCGTCATAGCGCCCGCCCCCGGCGACAGAACCGAATTGGACGGTCTGCCCCTTCTCGTTCTGCACGTCGAAGGTCAGCTCAGCCTCATAGACCGGGCCGGTGTAGTAGCCGAGGCCACGGACAACGGAGGGGTCGATGACGATGCGGTCCGGGCCATAGCCTTGTGCGTCGAGAAGACCGGCGATCTGTTCGAGTTCGGCCACGCCTTGCGTGCCGATATCCGAGCCTTCGGTCAGCGCTTTAAGGTTACCAATGGTCTGCGAGTTATCCCCAGCCGTGGCTTGCACAAACGCAATTATTTTGTCCGCCTGTCCAGTGGATAACCCCGCCCCCTTGGTGAAATCCCCACTTTCGTCCTTGCGGCCTTCGCCGAGCAGATCGCGCACGCCCTGCTCACCCAGACGGTCCATCTTGTCGATCGCGCGTAGGACAATGCCACGCTCGGCTTCCTTGTCATCGCCCGCCAGTCCGGCCACTTCCATGACGCCGTTCAGCACCTTCCGGTTGTTCACCCGCACCACGTAGTCGCCGCGCTCGATGCCCACGGCCTCAAGGCAATCGGACAGCATCGCGCAGATCTCGGCGTCGGCGGCGACAGAGCCGCTGCCGACCGTGTCCGCGTCGCATTGGTAAAACTGCCGGAACCGCCCCGGACCCGGCTTCTCGTTGCGCCAGACCGGACCCATCGTGTAGCGGCGATAGGGCGATGGCAGATCGTTGCGGAACTGCGCGGCCACACGCGCCAATGGGGCCGTCATGTCATAGCGAAGGGCCAGCCACATGCCATCTTCCTCGAACGCGAAAACACCCTCATTCGGGCGGTCGACGTCGGGCAGGAACTTGCCCAACGCTTCGACCGTCTCAACCCCGGAGGTCTCCAGCGGATCGAAGCCATAGCGATTATAGACCTCAGCGATCTTGGCAAGCATCTGCTGACGCTCGGACACTTCAGCGCCGAAATAGTCGCGGAAGCCCTTTGGCGTTTCGGCCTTGGGGCGGGGCTGCTTCTTCTGCTTTGCCATGGCGATTTGAGGCCTTAAATTCGGGTCGCGCATCCTCTAACGGGTGGGGGGCGTAGGGGCAAGGAGCGTGAGGAATGGATCAGCGATTGGAAGAGCAGGTGGCGCATCTGACCAAGACGGTCGATGAGATGTCCGAGGTGGTGGCGCGGCAGGATGCCGAGATTGCAGTCCTGACCCGCCGGGTTGAGATGTTGATGCAGCGCGAGGCCGAACGCGAGGTGGACGCCAGCGGGACAGTGCCGCTGGCTGACCAAAAGCCGCCGCATTGGTGATCTGAGGCCGCTTGGGGGCCAGCCCCCAAACCCCCGGCATATTTGCCGAACAAAGAGGGGCGGGCTTGATCTGAGCGGCCAGTGGCGGGGAAAAGCGCCGGATCGTCGGCAAAAACCGTTCATCCCATCAAGGTCTGGAATTGTTGAATTGACACCGCCGTTCGCACACGGCCTAAGGTCAGGCATGATCAATACACGTATTACCCCCGCCCTCACCCTTGCTTTCGTCTGCCTTGCCGCGCCCGCCATGGCCGAGCCTCAGTGCTCGGGCGGTGGTTATGTGGCTGATGCCGTGGTCGTCCCTGCGACCGAGATCGGCAATGTCACCGTCGCCACGCAATATGCGTGGGATGGGGGTGGCCGACTGGTCGATGTTTGCAACCTTCTGACCGATAGCGGTTTCTTTGCCACCTGGTCGCTCTTCTCCGGCGAAGTGGATGCGGCCTATCCCGGCATCTGCGTGTCGCTGACCAACGATGCGGGCGAGGAATGGTTCTCCTGCCAGACGCCTGAGGCCACAACGGCTGCGTTCAACGCAACGCCCGGCACCGAGGAAGCGATCCTGCGGTTCGAAGAATGGGCCGCGGAAGCGCCGCAGCTCTAACGACGCATACTGGGCGGCCAAACCACTGGGCCGCCCATACTAAAGGTTTTCGAAAGGGTTCACACCACCGCTAGGCGTTGGTGGACCTTCGCTAGGATTGAATGGATTGTTTTGAAGCGGTCCAGTTTGATTGCGATCCCAGCATAGAATTGCAGAAGCCAGAGCGGCATTGCTCCCTGAAAGCGATGTTCGGTAAAACGAACCATCAGGAAAATTGATGGTAAACTGGGTCCCAACCTGAAGGGCCGTAACCAAATCCACAACATCTTCGTTGTTTGGGAGAATCTGCATTAGTTGAGCACTGTTGAGCGTGTCATTTGTGTCACGCGGAAAGGTGCGAGCAAACATCAAAAAGCGGGATCCATCTATTTCAAAGATTAGCGAGCCTAGATCAGCTCCGTAAGGCAGGGTGAAATCGTCTCGAAAGAAAAGAAAATCGATATTGTCGCCATAGAACCGCGTAGAGAACCAAGCATTCGTGTAGTCAATTCCCGCATAACAGACACTTAATTGACCAGCAGACTCTGCCTCTAGGTATCGAGAAATCCATTGCTGCGAATTTGCAGGAAATGAAGCAAGTAAACTAAGACCCAACAACGGCAAAACCTTGGTTGTGCGCATTCTAATCCCTCTACCATCGTATGGCATGCAATTTGCACTTAAACCTCTTCCACGTCCATCACCCCTTCAAGGCTGCGCAGCGCGCCCTTGATCTGGGGGGAGACGGGGAAGTTGTCGCCCAAGATCACTTCAACCTCACCCGGCAGGTCGGGGGCCATCAGGCAGAGGTGGATCGGCCCTTTGGCGGCCTTCGCGGCATCGGCGGCGGTGCGTTCCAGAAGGCTCTCGACCGATGAAATCCCGGTGGCATCGTCGATGAAGACGCGCAGGCCACTCGCCTCGCCCGCGATGGCGTTGTCGACAGGGGTGATCGCGCGGGCGAGCAGCTTGAGTTGATCTGCCTCTAGGGTCGCTTCGGCCTGCACCTGCACATTGCTGCCGGTTTCAAGGAATTCGCGGCTGGCTTCCAACGCCTCGGAGAACACCGTGATCTCGTAAAGGCCGGTTGGGTCGCTCAGCGACACGAAGGCGAAACGATTGCCGCGCTGGCTTTTACGTTCCTGTTTGACGGAGACAGCCCCGGCCATCTTGGCCACGAACGGCCCCTGCTGCACGCGTTGTTCGACCTCCGCCAGCGTCATCACCCCGCGCCGTTTCAGGGCAGGCAGGTAATCGTCAAGCGGATGACCCGAGAAATAGAAGCCCACCGCCTGATGTTCCGCCGCCAGCCGTTCGTTCGGCAGCCAATCTGGCGGGTTCGGTAGGCGTGGCTCGGGAAGGTCGTCGCCCGCATCGCCGAACAACGACACCTGATCTGACGCCGCCTGATCGTGTACAGCACCGGAATAAGCGGTCAGGGCATCAAGGCTGTCGATCACGCGGCGGCGGTTTCGGTCGAGTTCATCGAATGCCCCGGCGCGAGCCAGCATTTCAAGCGATCGCTTGCCGACGCGCTTGAGATCGACACGGCGAGCCAGATCAAAGAGCGTCGCATAGGGCTTCTCCCCCTGCTCCGTCTGACGGCCTTCTACGATCATCTTCATCGCTTCGACGCCCACATTCTTGAGCGCGCCGAGGGCGTAGAGAATCTTGCCCTCTTTCACCGTGAACGTCGCCGCAGACCGGTTCACGCATGGAGGCAGGGTTTCAATCCCCAGCCGGTCAACCTCCTGCTTATACACGCCCAGCTTGTCGGTCAGGTGGATATCGCAGTTCATCACGGCGGCCATGAATTCGACCGGATGGTTCGCCTTCAGCCAGGCCGTTTGATAGCTGACGACCGCGTAGGCGGCGGCGTGGGATTTGTTGAAGCCGTAGTTGGCGAACTTGTCGAGAAGGTGCCAAACCTCCAGCGCCTTCTGTTCATCGACGCCGTTTTCCTTGGCACCGGCCAGAAACTTCGGACGCTCGGCATCCATAGCTTCCTGAATCTTCTTACCCATCGCGCGACGCAGCAGGTCGGCGCCACCAAGCGAATAACCCGCCATTTCCTGCGCGATCTGCATCACCTGTTCCTGGTAAACGATGATGCCCTGCGTCTCGTCGAGGATATGGTCGATGGATGGATGCAGCGTATCGCGGTCGGAGATCCCGTTTTTCACCTCGCAGAACTTCGGAATGTTCTCCATCGGGCCGGGGCGGTAGAGCGCCACAAGTGCAATGATGTCTTCGATGCAGTCGGGCTTCATGCGCCGGAGCGCGTCCATCATGCCCGAACTTTCCACCTGGAACACAGCGACGGTCTTGGCGGAGGCGTAGAGGTCGTAGGTCGCCTTATCGTCTAGCGGGATGGCGTTGGCTTGGTTCTCCGTCCCCGGTTCGGGAACGTAAAGCTGCGAACCGTCCGGGCCTTCGTGGAGCTGCCGCCCACTCCCGTGGATCAGATCGATGGCGTTCTGCACAACCGTCAGGGTCTTCAGACCAAGGAAGTCGAACTTAACCAGCCCCGCCGGTTCCACCCATTTCATGTTGAACTGCGTGGCCGGCATGTCCGATCGTGGATCGCGGTAAAGCGGCACCAGCTCATCCAGCGGGCGGTCCCCGATCACCACGCCCGCAGCGTGGGTGGAGGCATTGCGCAGAAGCCCCTCCACCTTCTCCGCATAATCCATCAAACGGCGCGTCGGGTTCACCTTGCCGTCGCGCTTGTCCTGCTCCGTCTCGCGCATTTCCTCAAGGAACCGCGGCTCATCCTTGATGGCCTGCGCAATGCCCACGGGCTTCACGCCCTCCACCGGGATCATCTTGGAAAGCCGGTCTACCTGCCCGAACGGCATCTGCAACACACGTCCCACATCGCGCACGGCGGCTTTGGATAGCAACGCACCGAAGGTGATGATCTGCCCCACCCGGTCGCGACCGTATTTCTCCTGCACGTAACGGATCACCTCTTCCCGGCGATCCATGCAGAAGTCGATATCGAAGTCGGGCATCGATACACGTTCGGGGTTCAGGAAGCGTTCAAAAAGCAGGGAGTAGCGCAGCGGATCGAGGTCGGTGATCGTCAGCGCGTAAGCCACAAGTGACCCCGCGCCCGAGCCACGACCCGGCCCCACTGGAATGTCATTGTCTTTGGACCACTGAATGAAGTCCGCCACGATCAGGAAGTAGCCGGGGAAGCCCATTCCTTCGATGATCCCCAGCTCGAAATCGAGCCGCTTCTGGTATTCCTCGACCGACACAGCGTGCGGGATCACGGCAAGGCGCGCTTGCAGACCTTCGTTGGCCATACGCCGCAATTCCGCGACCTCGTCATCGGCAAATTTGGGCAAGATCGGATCGTGGGTTTCCGCCCGGAACGCGCAACGCTGCGCGATCTCGACGGTGTTTTCCAGCGCCTCCGGCAGATCAGCAAACAGCGCGGCCATTTCCTCGGGCGTCTTGAAATAGTGCTGCGGGGTCAGACGGCGGCGCGGCTCAGACTGGTCGACATATGCACCTTGGGCGACACACAGCATCGCGTCGTGCGCCTCATACATCTCCGTCTTCGGGAAGTAGACGTCGTTTGTGGCCACAAGCGGCAGATCAAGCGCATAGGCCAGTTCCACATGGCCCCGCTCCGTCAGCCGCTCCGCCTCCGGCGCGCCGCCCTCTCCTGGATGGCGCTGCAATTCGACATACAGCCGGTCCGGGTAGATGGCCGCCAGCGTCTTGAGCAACGCCTCCGCCTTCGGCCGCTGCCCGCCCTGCAAATGCATCCCTACCGGTCCGTCTGGTCCACCGCTCAGGCAGATCACGCCTTCAGAATGCGCCTCCAATTCCGGCATGGTCACATGGGGCACCGAGCCGTCACCCCGCAGATACAGCGCGGAGTTCAGCTTCATGAGGTTCTCGTAGCCCTGCCGATCCTGGGCCAACAGCACCACCGGCGCTGGCGCACGCGGCTTTTCGCCCGGCGCCGCCACCTCGTATTCCAGATCAACCTGACAGCCCACAATGGGCTGAACGCCCGCCTTCTTCGCCATCTCGGAGAATTCGAGCGCGCAGAACATGTTGTTTGTGTCCGTCACAGCAACAGCGGGCATTCCCGCATCGGCCACCATTCCGGGCAGTTTCTTGACGCGCATGGCACCTTCAAGAAGCGAATATTCCGTGTGAACACGCAGGTGAATGAATCGTGGGGCAGCCATGCTGGTAGCCTATCTTGCGTGTCCAGCCGCAGAAACCCCAATCTGTGCTGTTTCCGCGATTGTTTCCAAACCAGTATATTGCCGCCGACCCCCAGACGCATTTATGCCTTATTTTAGTCACTGTCTGCAAAGTGCGTCCGATGAAAATTGAACTGGAACAAGCGTTTGCGACGCTTGGCGTGCCTGCCAGCGCGTCTGCGTCCGATGTCCGATCTGCGTATCGGTCATTGATCCGTCAAAACCACCCCGACCATGTCGCGGGTGACACGACGGCCGCGACACATCGCCTGGCCGAGATCAACGCCGCCAAGGATCTCATCGACCGTAGCCCTGCTCCCACCATCGCTCAGCCAAGTCGCACGCCCCCAAAGCAGGCGCAAGCGGATCAGAGCGCGCCTCTGACGGCTGAACAGCAGCGCGCGCGCCGCGAAGCTGAGGCACGGGCGTTTCGCAAAGCGATGGAAACGCGAGCTCATGCGGACCTGGAGGCGGAACGCCGCGCCCGCGCCGCCGCGGACCGCCGTAGCAGCGCCCGTGAAAAGGCCGAAGCGCAACGCCGCGTGGAAGAAGAGGCCCGCCGCGAGCGACAAGCAGCCTTTGCGGCAGCCCTGCGCGGAACAACAGAAACACCCAGCCCAGTGTCGATCCTTGGCCGGCTGCGTGCCCTCGGGTCGCGAACTTCAGCGGGCGCTTAATTGCGCCTGTAAACCACCCGCCGCACATCCCGCAAAAATCGCAATCTGGCGGTTGAAGCCGCCACCGCTCAACCATTGCGAAAGAGAATCGTGTCATTTCGGTCATACCGGGGAGGGCTTGCGCCTCTTTCCCCCGGACATGGTGTATACAACCGCCCGCGCCAGACTGTAGCTACCCTATACCGGACGCTGGGGACCGCGGTCGGACGAATGTAAAGAAATGTCGGGAAAACCGATCTGATGGACCGTTTTGTAATCAATTCCGTTGTTGCTCTTGGCACCGGACTGTCGCTCGTACTCCTTGTCGGCCTGGTGGAGCTTCAGCCCGTGGGCGCCAGCACCGAGGGCTATGAAACTGTCCTGACCACCGACGCTGGCAAAATCTCGAACACGTAAGACCACAAAAAGTTAGCTGAGAGGCTATCTTTTCAATTTTCGCCGTGTTAGTTAGCCACATGGCTAACAATCTGGATCACATCTTCTCTGCCCTTTCTGACCCTACGCGCCGCGCTATTGTCGCACGACTTGGTCAGGGTGAGGCACCGGTAAAAACCCTTGCCGCGCCCCATGACATGGCCTTGCCGAGTTTTCTCAAACATATCGACGCTCTGGAACGTGCGGGGCTTGTACATTCGCGCAAGGAAGGCCGGGTGCGGGTCTGCACCCTGCATCCAGAGGCTTTGGCCGCAGCCGAATCCTGGCTCGACCAGCAACGCAATCTTTGGGCCGGGCGGATGGATCGCCTCGGCCGCTTGGCCGAACAAATCGCCGAAGACGAAAGGACCGCCGAATGACAACCGATACCGACACCTTCCATTTCACGCGGGCCATGCCGCTGTCAGCGGACCGGATGTGGCACCTAATCACGGACACGACGATGCGCGAATCCTGGGGTGCGCCCGGGGATCATGTCCTTGAGACGATCACCGCCGACATGCGCGTCGGTGGCGTTGAGCGGCATCGGTGTGGCCCCGCCGACAACCCTGAATTCGAGGTCGAGACGCGCTGGCTTCACCTCGACGCCCCCGGAAACGCCGTCTTCACCGAACAGATCGAAGCCGGCGGCATGACCGTTGGCGCAAGCCTCGTGACGTTTCGGATAGCCGAGGCGGATGCAGGCTCAACGGTGACGGCCACCGTCGCCGTATCCTCCTTTGTTGGCCCTGAGATGATCGCGGAGTTCAAGGCAGGCTGGGAAGGCGGGCTGGTGAACCTTGAGAAACTGGCAAAATCCGAAGCGGAGAGCGCGTGATGACCGACACAACCCTCACACTCAGCTTCGAAACCGGGGCTACGCCGGCGCAGGTCTGGCGCTGCCTGACGGAGCCTGAGCTTCTGAAGCAATGGTTTGCCCCTGCCCCCGTAACGGTGACGGATGCAGAGATCGACCCGACACCCGGCGGCGGTTTTCGCACTGTCATGCAAGTGCCCGAGATGGGCGAAATGGACGGCGGCTGGGGCTGCGTGCTGTTGGCCGACCCGCAAAAGCGCATCGTCTGGACCTCCGCCCTTGGCCCCGGGTTCAAACCGAACCCCGCGCCGGGCGAGGGGGAATTTGCCTTCACCGCTGACATCCGCCTGACTGAAACGACCAACGGCTGCACCTATACAGCAACGGTCTTGCACGCCTCCGACGCAGACCGCGCCGCGCACGAAGCTATGGGCTTCCATGATGGATGGGGCAGCGCCGCGCAACAACTCGCAGAACTCGCCCGAACGCTTTGAAAGGCTTTCACAAAAGCTTAGGGCATGGCACCAATGGGCCATGCGACTTGTCCTTTGCCTGACGGCCCTTCTTGCCACGCCCGCCACCGCCTTTCCCGTTGAACGCTGCATCAACCTCGGCGCGGCGATGGAGGCTCCGGTCGAAGGCGATTGGGGCTATGTGATCGAGGAAGACCATGTCGCGCGCATCGCAGAGGCCGGGTTCGACACCATCCGCCTGCCTGTCCGGTTCTCGGCCCATTGGGATGGCGAACGGCTTTCTCCCGCAATCCTCGCCCGGACCGATCAGGTCATCGGTTGGGCGCAGGCCGAGGGGCTGAATGTCATCCTCGACCCGCACCATTTCCGCGAAATGCTATTCGACCCCGCCACACACTCCCTTGACCTCGTCAAAATCTGGCGCGCGCTGGCTACGCATTACGAAGGTGCGCCCGACAGCCTGATGTTCGAGCTCTTCAACGAACCAGAAGGCGCCTTCACAACCGAGCGCGCCGTGCCGCTGTTCCAGCAGATCACAGCCATGATCCGCGAAACCCATCCCGACCGCTGGATTATCACAGGTGGCGGCAACTGGAATGATCTGGACGAAATGCTGCGCCTGCCCGATCCGGGCCACCGCGAAGTGCGCACGTTCCACTACTATCACCCGTGGGAATTCACCCACCAGCAGGCCGCTTATCTCAGCAATCCGCCCCCGCCCAGCACCTGGGGCAGCGTCGAAGACCGCGCACAACTCGCCGCCGATATGGCCCGTGCGGTCGCCGCCGAAGGCCCGGTCTTGCTGGGCGAATTCGGTGTCTACGGTGCAACCGACCCTGATCAGCGCCTGAACTGGATTGCTGCCGTTCGCCGCGCTGCCGAAGATCAGGGCCTTCCCTGGTGCTACTGGGGTTTCAGCCAGGGCGAGGTCACGGGTTTTTCCGCCTTCACGCCCTCAACCAATTCGTGGGAACCCGGAATGCTGGACGCCCTGGTCCCCTAAGGCTTGAAATCCAACCGCATCCGCGTTTTCCTGTCGGACAGGCCCAAACCGGGGCCGCCCCTCTACGCCGCATCGAGGGGCGGATGGCCACCCCAGCGCCAACAGGTAACGCGGCGGGCATGACATCCATGACGATCCGGTTTCTTCTCAACGGAGAACCGCAGGAGGTAACGGCAACGCCGACAACCACCCTGCTCGATTGGCTGCGCGAAAAGGCACGGCTGACCGGCACGAAGGAAGGCTGCAACGAAGGCGATTGCGGGGCCTGCACCGTAATGGTCACCGACCCCGACGGCACCGCGCGCAGCCTGAACGCCTGCATCCTGTTTCTGCCGCAACTGCAAGGCCGCGCCGTGCGCACGGTCGAGGGCATCGCCGCCCCCGACGGCACGTTGCACCCGGTGCAACAGGCCATGGTCGACCATCACGGGTCACAATGCGGCTTCTGCACGCCCGGCTTCATCACAACGATGGCCACCGCGCACCTGAATGGCGCGACAGACCATGCTGACCAGGTCGCCGGCAATCTCTGCCGCTGCACCGGCTACGCCCCGATCCTGCGCGCGGCCGAAGCGGCAGCCGCCGCGCCCGTGCCCGCCCATATGCGCGGTGATGCCGAAAGGCTCGCGACCGCCCCCTTCCATGTGCCCGAAATGTCCCCGGGGGGGTCCGGGGGGGCAGGCAGCCCCCCCGTGGCACCAAGCTCAGCCGACGCGCTCGCCGCCTGGTACCTGGAACACCCCGACGCCACCCTGGTCGCCGGAGCCACCGATGTGGGCCTGTGGGTGACAAAACAGCACCGCGATCTTGGGCCAATCGCCTTCCTCAACCAATGCGCCGACCTGCGCGGGATTGAGGCTGACGACACAACCATCCGCATCGGCGCCATGACGAATATGGAAGAGGTCCGCGCCTTCATGGCCGACCGCCACCCCAGTTTTTCCGAGATGCTGCGCCGATATGGCTCCGTCCAGGTGCGCAACGCGGCCACCATTGGCGGCAATATCGCCAATGGCTCGCCCATCGGTGATAGCCCGCCCGCGCTGATCGCGCTCGGCGCAACCCTGCATCTGCGCAAGGGGGACGCGCGCCGCGACCTGGCCTTGCAGGATTTCTTCCTCGACTACGGCAAGCAGGACCGCGCGCCGGGGGAATTCGTCGAAGCCGTATCGTTCCCCGTCCAGCCCGACATGTTGCGGGTCTACAAGCTGTCCAAACGCTTCGATCAGGACATTTCCGCCGTCTGCGGTGCGTTCAACCTGACCGTCCAGAACGGCACGATCACCGAGGCAAAGATCGCCTTCGGTGGCATGGCGGGCGTCCCGAAGCGCGCCAGCGCCGTAGAAGCGGCACTCACAGGCCAGCCCTTGACCGAGGCGACCGCGCAAGCCGCCCTGCCCGCCTTCGCGCAGGACTTCACGCCGCTCTCAGATATGCGCGCCTCCGCGGACTACCGGATGCAATCGGCGCAGAACATGCTGTTTCGCTACGCGGCCGAGATGTCCGGCACGGCAACAGATGTTCTGGAGGTTCGGACATGAGCGTTCACAAGCCCCTCCCCCACGACGCGGCGCGCCTGCATGTCACCGGCGCGGCGCGCTATGTCGATGACATTCCCACCCCGCCCGATTGCCTGCATCTGGCCTTCGGCCTCAGCACAATCGCCAAAGGACAGATTCAGCGGCTCGACCTCACCAACCCCTCCTCCGCCAAAGGCGTCCTCGCAGTTGTTTCGGGGGCGGATCTGGACGCAATCCCCGATTGCTCGCCCTCCAACCATGATGAGCCGCTGCTCTCGGACGGCGCCATCCACTATGCGGGCCAGCCCCTGTTCATCGTGGCCGCGGATTCTCACCTGAACTCCCGACGCGCTGCGACGCTGGCGGAGGTCGAGATTTCGGAGGAAACGCCGATCCTGACACTGGATGACGCCCTCGCCGCCGACAGCCGGTTCGAAGACGGGCCGCGCATCTACACCAAGGGCGATGTGGACGCGGCGTTGTCCGGTGCCACCCATCTCGTCGAAGGCCAGATCGAGATCGGCGGGCAGGAGCATTTCTATCTTGAGGGTCAATCCGCCCTCGCCTTGCCCCAAGAAGGCGGGGATATGGTGATTCATTCCTCGTCCCAGCATCCGACCGAAATCCAACACAAGGTTGCCGACGCACTTGGCGTGCCGATGAACGCGGTCCGCGTCGAGGTCCGCCGCATGGGCGGCGGGTTCGGCGGAAAGGAAAGCCAGGGCAATCATCTGGCGATTGCTTGCGCGATCATGGCGGCCCGCACAGGTCGACCTTGCAAGATGCGCTACGACCGCGACGATGATTTCGTCGTCACCGGCAAACGCCATGACGCCCGGATTGCATATCGCGCCGGGTTCGACGCCGATGGGCGCATTTTGGGTGTCGATTTCACCCACCTGATCCGCTGCGGTTGGGCGATGGACCTGTCCCTGCCCGTGGCCGACCGCGCGATGCTTCACGCCGACAATGCCTATCTGCTGCCGACCGCGCGGATCACCTCGCACAGGCTCAAGACCAACACCCAAAGTGCCACGGCGTTTCGGGGTTTCGGTGGACCGCAAGGCATGGTCGGGATCGAGCGTGTGATGGACCATGCGGCGCATGAGATCGGGATGGACGCGACGGAGCTGCGGCGCATCAATTTCTACCGTCCGGCAAAGGCCCAAAGCTCGGATGCATCCGGCGGGCAATCTCCTGGAACAAAAAGAGGCGGACGCCTGGCGTCGGCAGATCTCGCGGGGCGCGGCTCCGTCCGTGTCTCAGGCGGCGCAGGCGGCTCAAAACGCTTCGGCGGCGCGCATTCTCCGGTCGCAGAGGGCGAGGAGCCGAACGCCACGCCCTATGGGATGGAAGTTGAGGATTTTATCCTTGAGGACCTCCAATCGCAGTTATCCACAAGCTGCGCGTTCGAAAAGCGTAAGCAGGCTGTGGATAAGTGGAACGCCGAGAACACAATTCTGAAACGCGGCATAGCCCTGACGCCGGTGAAATTCGGGATCTCCTTCACGCTCACGCATCTCAATCAGGCCGGCGCTTTGGTGCATGTCTATCAGGATGGCTCCATCCACATGAACCATGGCGGGACGGAGATGGGGCAAGGGCTGTTCCAGAAGGTCGCGCAAGTGGCCGCTGACCGGTTTGGCGTCGATGTGGGCCATGTGAAGATCACTGCCACCGACACGGGCAAAGTGCCCAACACCTCGGCCACCGCCGCCTCCTCCGGGACCGACCTGAACGGAATGGCCGTGAAGGCCGCGTGTGACACGATCCGCGACCGGATCGCCGAAGTGGTCGCGCCGGAATTACAGGCCGAGCCGGATCAGGTGGTTTTCGCAGGGGGAGAGGTCCGCGCCAATGGCGCTGCCATGCCGTTCAAGGACGCCGTGACGAAGGCCTACATGGCGCGCGTCAGCCTCTCCGCGACGGGCTTCTACAAGACCCCCAAGATCGAATGGGATCGCATCAAGGGCCAAGGCCGCCCGTTCTTCTACTTCGCCTATGGCGCGGCGTGTTCGGAGGTGGTGATCGACACACTGACCGGCGAGAACCGCATCCTGCGCACCGACATCCTTCATGACGCGGGCGCGTCGTTGAATCCGGCGCTGGATATCGGGCAGGTTGAGGGCGGCTTCGTGCAAAGCGCGGGCTGGCTGACGATGGAGGAGCTCGTTTGGGACGACAATGGCGCGCTCAAGACCCACGCCCCGTCGACCTACAAGATCCCCTGCGCCTCTGACGCGCCCGAGGTTTTCAACGTGGCGCTCTATGAGGGCGCGAACCGCGAAGACACGATCTATCGCTCCAAGGCCGTGGGGGAGCCGCCCTTCATGCTCGGCATCAGCGTCTTCTCAGCCCTCGGCCATGCCTGCGCTGCCGCCGGCCCGAACTTCCCCGACCTGCAAGCCCCCGCCACGCCAGAGGCGATCCTGGCCGCCGTCACCCGGGCGCGCGGATGACACAGCCCGAAATCGTCGTCAATGTGGTCAAAACCCGTGGCTCCACCCCCCGCGAAATCGGGGCCACGCTGCACGTGACCGCCGACAGCATTGACGGCACGATCGGGGGCGGCGCGCTGGAATGGGAAGCAATCCGAATCGCGCGCCAGATGCTGGCAGATGGCCCCACGAACCTGACCCGAACTTTCCCTCTCGGCCCCGATCTCGGCCAATGCTGCGGCGGCGTCGTCACGCTGGTCTTTGTGGAAGGCGCGCAGGGGATCGAGCCGTCGGAGCCGCCCGTCTACATCTGGGGCGCGGGCCATGTGGGGCGCGCGCTTGCACGCACCATCGCGCCCTTCGAATGGATGCACGTCACCCTGATCGATGCCGCGGCAGACCGTCTGCCCAATCCGCTTCCTCCCAACGCGACGCCCCTTGTTGCGGCTGACATGCCCCGTGCCGTGCCGCATACCGACCCCGGCGGGGTCCACTTCATCGTCACCTATTCCCACGACATCGACCTTGCGCTCTGCGATGCACTGCTGCGGCACGGCTTCACCGGCTGCGGCCTCATCGGCTCGGCCACCAAATGGGCTCGCTTCCGCAAACGGCTCGGCCAAATGGGCCATTCCGATGCACAAATTTCGCGCATTCAGTGCCCAATTGGCGACCCATCCTTGGGCAAACACCCCCAAGCCATTGCGATTGGGGTGGCCGCACGGCTACTTGATGGGCAAATGCCACAAGAATCGGCACTCGCGCCAACGTCTGGGGGGACATGACCGCGCCACTTCTCGATCTCCGGGGGCTGACCAAGGCCTATCCCGGCGTCATTGCGAATGACGACGTGTCTTTTGCGATTCAACCGGGTGAGGTTCACGCTCTGCTAGGTGAGAATGGCGCGGGCAAGTCGACCCTCGTGAAAATGATCTACGGGCTGGTGAAGCCCGACAGTGGCACGATGGAACTGAACGGCGCGCCCTACACACCGTCTGAACCGCGCGCGGCCCGCGCCCAAGGTGTGGCGATGGTCTTCCAGCACTTCAGCCTGTTCGAAGCCCTCAGCGTGGCCGAAAACATTGCCCTCGGGATGGAGAACCCACCCAAGCCGCGCGATCTGAGCGCGCGCATCCGCGATGTCAGCCAAGCCTATGGCTTGCCGCTGGACCCCGAAAGCCTTGTGGGTGACCTGAGCGCCGGGGAACGCCAGCGGGTCGAAATCATTCGGTGCCTGTTGCAGGACCCCAAGCTTCTTATCATGGACGAGCCGACCTCAGTGCTGACCCCGCAGGAAGTGGAGATCCTGTTCCACACCCTCCGCAAGCTGTCGGCCGAAGGCACTGCGATCCTTTATATCTCGCATAAACTCGAAGAAATCCGGGCGCTCTGCGATGCCGCCACCATCCTCAGGCTCGGCAAGGTCGTCGGCGCGTGCGATCCGAAACAGACGTCCGCTGCGCAGATGGCCGAGATGATGGTGGGCAAATCGCTGGCCCAACCGGCACGCGACGCCGCGACGCCCGGCAAGGTCCTACTCAGTGCAGACGGCCTGTCCGTGCCCGCCGCGTCCGCCTTCGGCACACCCCTGCGCGACATCAGCTTTGAGGTCCGCGCAGGCGAAATCCTCGGCATCGGCGGTGTTGCTGGCAATGGTCAGGATGAATTGCTGGCCGTGCTATCGGGCGAACGCGTGACGCCGAAAGGGGCGGTCCAGTTCAATGGCGAAGACCTCGCCACACTGCCCCCCGAAGCCCGGCGGGGCATTGGCATCCTGTCGGCCCCGGAAGAACGACTAGGCCACGCCGCCGCCCCGGATATGAGCCTGACAGAAAATGCCGTTCTCACCGGTGCAACCCGTAAGGGTCTGGCAAAGAACGGCTTTATCGGCTGGGGTCGCGCCCGCGCCTTCGCCGACGATATCATCGCCCGTTTCGACGTGCGCACCCCCGGCAACCATGTCGCCGCCCGCGCGCTGTCCGGTGGCAACTTGCAGAAATTCGTCGTGGGGCGCGAGATTTTGCAAGACCCCGTCGTACTCGTCATCAACCAGCCCACCTGGGGTGTCGATGCCTCTGCCGCCGCCGACATCCGGCAGTCACTGCTGGACCTTGCACAAAAGGGCGCGGCGGTGATCGTGATCTCCCAAGACCTCGACGAACTCTTGGAAATCTCCGACCGCTTCTGCGCCCTCAACGAAGGCCGCCTCTCCGATCCGCGCCCCGCGCGTGGGCTCAGCATGGAGGAAATCGGCCTGATGCTTGGCGGGGCCCACGGGATGCAGGAGGCCGCGATATGATCCGCCTCGAAAAACGCCCCACCCCCTCGCGCGCTTGGGCGCTTGGCACGCCCGTCCTCGCCGTGATCCTGACCATGATCGCGGGCGGGGCGATGTTTGCAGCCCTCGGCCAAGACCCGGTCGAGACGATCCGCGTGATTTTCTGGGATCCGCTCTTCCACGAACGCTTTGCTGCCTTCTCGCGCCCGCAACTCCTCGTCAAAGCTGGCCCCCTGATCCTCATCGCGATCGGCCTGTCGCTCGGCTTCCGCGCGGGCATCTGGAACATCGGGGCCGAGGGGCAGTATATCGTCGGCGCGCTGGCCGGGGCAGCGTTTGGCCTTGCCTTCTACCCCTCTGAGTCTCCGCTGCTTTTCCCTGGCATGGTTCTGGCCGGGCTGCTTGGCGGGTGGCTCTGGGCGATGATCCCGGCGCTTCTGAAAGTCTACGCCAATACCAACGAAATCCTTGTCTCGCTGCTTCTGGTTTATGTGGCCGAGGCGATGTTGGCCTCCGCCGCCACAAGCTGGCTGCGCAACCCCGATGGCCAGGGCTTTCCCGGTTCGCGTAACCTCAGCCGCCATCCCGGCACCGACAACCCGGAACTTTTTGCCGGCACCGGCATCCATTGGGGCGTCATGGCCGCCTTCATCGCCGTGATCGCCGCCTATGTCCTGTTCCAGCGGCACATGTTCGGCTACCAGATCAAGCTGGCCGGTCAGGCCCCGCGCGCCGCGCGGTTCTCGGGCGTCAATCCGGGGCGGCTGGTGATCCTGTGCCTTGGCATTTCCGGCGCACTGGCCGGGGCGGCGGGCCTGTTCGAGGTCGCCGGCCCCGCAGGCCAGATCACCATCGACTTCAACGTGGGCTATGGCTTTACCGCCATCATCGTGGCCTTCCTTGGCCGCCTTCATCCCGTTGGCATCCTCTTCGCGGGCCTCCTGATGGCCCTGACTTATATCGGCGGAGAGCTTGCGCAACTCATGCTGCAAGTCCCCGCGCCAGCGATCCAAGCGTTTCAGGGGATGCTCCTGTTCTTCCTCTTGGCGCTGGACGTCCTGTCCAACTACCGCATCCGGCTGGGACGGGAGGGCGTGGTATGACGCGCGCGTCTTCGACACGGACTCTAAATTCAATCGCGGCAGGCTTTCTGGCAGCGATCATCTTGCTTCTTGCTGTCGAGGTTGCTCTGGCTGACGCGTGGATCTTGCTGCCAATCGGGGCGGCCTTCTTGCTTTGGCTGGGCATGCGTCCGCTGGTTTTGGGAAAAGCGAAGTCAATTCTCTTGCGACAACCCTATACCCGCCCCCCACTTGCGCGACCGCGGCCTTATTGGCCTTCTCTGGTGATCGCGTTCCTTGGAACACTCGCCATCGCAATTGCCTTTGGGTGGACAGAAGGCGCGGCGAACCTCCGTAATGCGGTCGCTGGGGGCGCGCCATGACCACACAATTTCGCCCATTCGAAAGCCGCGACCTGCCCTGGACCGCCTTCGGTCTCGCGTTTGGTCTGTTCTATGGCGCGATGACCATCGCGTTCATTACCGCTTTTGGAATGGGAACATTGGTCATCCTGCTCTTCGGCCTGCCATTCCTGCTTTTGCAGCTTGCCGTGATCATCGGTTTTGATTTTTTCCTGAAATGGCGACGTCGCAATGATCCGCCGCCGCCGCCCATAGCCTGGCTTCGCTACCACGCGGTGTCGATAGGTGCTGCGACCGGCGCAGCCTTCATGCTGATCTGGATCTTCGTGGGGCGCGTGTTATGATCATCGATCCCATCACTCTAATCGTGGCCCTGATCACGATATCCACTCCCGTCCTGCTAGCCGCATTGGGTGAGCTGGTGGTGGAGAAATCCGGCGTCCTGAACCTCGGCGTCGAGGGCATGATGATCATGGGCGCGGTCTGCGGGTTCATCGTGGCGAACCAGACCGGCTCTCCGACCCTGGCCTTCGTTTCCGGCATGGCAGGGGCTGCGGCGTTGTCGTTTGTCTTTGCCGTGCTGACTCAATTCCTGATGTCCAACCAAGTAGCGACAGGGCTGGCGCTGACGCTCTTCGGCCTTGGCCTCGCGGCGCTTCTGGGCGTGGGATATGAGGGCCAGCCGATCCCCGAGGTCGCCAAGCCCTTGCCCGATGTGCTGGCCGAGATCCCCGTGATCGGCCCGATCCTGTTCAGCCACGATCTTGTGACGTACATCGCCATCGCGGCGGTCGTTGCCATTTGGTTCGTGTTCAAACACACCCGCATCGGCCTGATCCTACGAGCTGTCGGCGAAAGCCACGATGCCGCCCATGCCCTCGGCTACAAGGTCGTACGCATCCGCATCCTCGCCATCCTCTTCGGCGGGGCCATGGCCGGGCTTGGCGGGGCCTTCCTGTCCGTCGTTTACGTGGAGAACTGGGTGCAGGGCATGACAGCGGGCGCAGGTTGGATTGCGCTGGCGCTTGTCGTGTTTGCCGCGTGGAAGCCGGGCCGTGTCCTCTTCGGGGCATGGCTCTTCGGCGGGATCGCAGCGCTGCAGCTGCGCCTGCAAGCGGCAGAGGTCGGCGTGCCTGTGGCCCTGCTGGATGCCTCCCCCTACCTCGTGACGATCATTGTGCTGGTCGTCATGTCATCGGACCGCGCCCGCAGCGCGCTCAACGCGCCGGCGGCCCTCGGCAAGACCTTCCACGCGAGTGGCTGATCCGATGGCGCGTTCCGACATCATAGCCATTCTCGACGGCGAGCATCCCCGCGTCGGGCGCGGCGTTGCCCTGTTCATCTATGGCCTCATCATCGCCTCAGCGATCATCATCGCGCTGGAAACGATGCCAGACCTCAGCCCCGCCGTGAACAGCGCGCTCGTCACGGCGGAACTGGTGATCCTCGGCCTCTTCGTGGTCGAATACGCGCTGCGACTGACCTGCTCCGAAAAGCCGCTGCGTTATGCGTTCAGCTTTTGGGGCATCGTCGATTTCGTCGCCATCGTGCCCGCGCTCCTTTTCCTGTTCCCCGATCTCACCACGGTGCGCGCCCTGCGGCTTCTTCGCATTCTGCGCCTGCTGAAGCTGTTCAAGGCCAATCGCGCGCTGGACCGGATCGGGCGCGCCATCGACCGGGCCAAGGCCGAGTTCGGCATCTTCTTCTTCATCGCCTGCGTCGCCCTCTATCTGGCCGCCGTGGGCATCTACCATTTCGAGCATGAGGCGCAGCCCGAAGGCTTCTCTTCCATCCCCGAAAGCCTGTGGTGGGCCATCGCCACGCTCACGACCGTTGGTTATGGCGATGTCTACCCCATCACCACCGGCGGGCGCTTTTTCACGGGCATGGTCCTGCTTGTGGGCATCGGCATCGTCGCCGTGCCAGCAGGTCTGATCACAGCAGCTCTGACCGATGCCTCACCACTCAACAATCCGGATGTGGACTCCGACGCGGAGGACACCCAAACTTCAACCAATCCAACAGAGAGGGAATCCCAATGAGGACATTCACCAAACTTCTGGCCACAGCGGCTCTGGCCACCGGCATCGCCGGGGCAGCGGCCGCGGACGGGCATGATCCGTTCAACGTTGGCTTCGTTTATATCGGTACGCCCGGCGACTATGGCTGGACCTATGAACACGACCAAGGCCGCCTTGCCGTGGAAGAGCATTTCGGTGATGCCGTTGAGACCAGCTTCATCGAGAACGTTCCGGAAGGCCCCGACGCCGAGCGTGTGATGACGCAAATGATCCTGAACGGCGCGGACATGATCTTCACCACCTCCTTCGGCTATGGCGAAGCGACGAACGCTGTCGCTGGCCAGTTTCCGGATGTGGTGTTTGAGCACGCCACCGGCTACTTGCGCGAGCATCCCAACGTCTCGACCTACTCCGCACGCTTCTACGAAGGCCGCGCCGTGATCGGCCATATTGCGGGCCAGATGACCGAGAGCAATATCGTGGGCTACATCGCCTCCTATCCGATCCCCGAAGTGATCCGGGGCATCAACTCGGCCTATCTGCACGCACGTGAAGTAAACCCCGATGTCGAATTCCGTGTGGTCTGGGTTTACACTTGGTTCGATCCAGCGGTCGAAGGTGACGCCGCGCAGGCGCTCATTGATGCAGGCGCAGACGTGATCATGCAGCACACCGACTCCACCGCACCGCAGGCAGTGGCCGAAGAGGCCGGAATCCTGTCCTTCGGTCAGGCGTCTGACATGATTCAATTTGCGCCCGCACCGCGCATCGCCTCCATCATCGACGATTGGGCGCCCTACTACATCCGCCGCGTTGGTGAAGCGATGGAAGGCACGTGGGAGCAGTCCGATACTTGGGAAGGCATGCCCGAAGGTATGGTCGTGATCGGTGAAATGACCGAGACCATCCCGGAAGAAATCCGCGCCTCGGCCCAAGGCATGATCGATGCCATTTCGGCTGGCGAATACCACCCGTTCACCGGCCCGATCAACCGCCAGGACGGCACCGCATGGCTGGCCGAAGGCGAAGTGGCCGATGACGGCACGCTGGCGGGCATGGACTTCTACATCGAAGGCATCACAGGCGAGATTCCGAACTGATCTACGACCAAACGCGTTAAGGAAACGGCCCGTGTATCGCGGGCCGTTTTTCTTTGGGGTTAGGGAGGGGTTGTGCCGGTTATGCCGCAGTCACCGCTCGAGCCATTGCGCAGCAGCGCAATGCGTGGCGCTCCCCTTGCCGAGCGGCCCTACTCGTGCGACGCAAACCGCCATGACGTACGACTTTATCGTGATCGGAGGGGGCATTGCCGGAACCTCCGCAGGCTCACAACTGGCGCAGCTTGGCGCCGTCTGTCTGCTCGAAACCGAAGGTGCGCTCGCCTATCACAGCTCTGGCCGATCCGCTGCGCTTTATGAGGCGCAATATGGACTGCCCACCACCGTCGCGCTCAATCGCGCGTCCAGAGAGGCGCATGAAACGCTGGATGGTGGGCTCCTCACGCCGCGCGGATTGATGTTGCTGGCTGCGGAAGGTGACGAAGGCGCGTTCAGAGACGATTGCACCAAGATGCATCTCGACCCGCTCAGCCCGTCAGAGGCGCAAGCGATGGTGCCTATTCTTGACACCTCTCACATCCAAGCCGCCGCCTACCATTCCGAGGCCTGGGACATCGACACTGACCGCATGGTCCAGCACTATGCCCGCCAGATCAGGGCAAACGGCACGGTCGAGACTGCCGCCAAAGCCACCACGATCACGCGCACGCCTCACGGCTGGCAGGTGAAGACCGATCAAAGCACATTTAACGCCCACACCCTCGTGAATGCCGCTGGTGCGTGGGCAGACCAGATCGCAGCCCTTGCCGGGATCGCGCCCATCGGTCTCACACCCTTCCGCCGCTCAATGGCTCGGATGCCTGCACCGGGTGGGCATGACGTTTCGCACTGGCCCATGCTCTTTGGCGTCAACGAAAGCTGGTATGCCAAGCCCGATGCGGGCGCATGGCTCGTCTCTCCCGCAGAAGAAGACCTCACTGAGCCCCACGACGCCTTCGCCGATGATATGGTTCTGGCCGAGGGCATCGCCCGCTATCAGCCGTTTGTGACCGAAGAGGTCACGCGCGTCACCTCGTCGTGGGCGGGCTTACGAACCTTCGCACCCGATCGCAGCCTCGTCATCGGACCTGAACCTGCAGACCCATGTTTTCTGTGGTTTGCAGGCCAAGGCGGCTACGGATTTCAGACCGCGCCCGCCGCCTCCGCGCTTCTGGCCGACCTCGTGTCGGGCCGCACGCCTCATCTCGACCGGGGAACCGTTGATGCCCTTTCCCCGTCACGATTGCGCTAGGTGCGGAAACCCCGCGCTTGCAGCCGCCGCCCATGGGCTTATCTTGGGCGTTAACCCAACATGGAGAGAGACATGACCCATCTCACCCTCCGCGCTGCCTGTGTTGCGGCGCTGACGATCCTTCCCGCGACCGCCGCCCTTGCGCAGTCGGAACTCGACCGGTTTGAGGCCGCGAGTGAGCGTGTGACCGCCCTCACCTACCAAGGCATTGCCGCACAATATGGCGTCGCCGCCGATGTCTTCCCCGACACCGCCTGGGATCGCCCCATGCGCCGGGCCGGGCGCTGCATCCTGCGTGCCTATGAAGGGGAGGTGGGTGAAAACGGCGTGGCCGTGTTTCTGTCAGGCTTTGAGACAGCGGTTCAATCCGCCTCGCCCAACGACATCCTAAGCGGTTCCTTCTCGGGTCAATTGCCCGATGGCCTGACCCCGCAGCGCCAACAGCAAATCCAGAGCGAATGCGGCATGCTTGAGCTTGAGATGACGCGCCTGGCTGAATCCGGCGTGTTGCAAGCCCTGCAAAACCAATGATCCGCGCGATTGCCATAGGGGCCGCCATAGCCCTTCTGCCGCTCGCAGCTTCGGCGCAATCCACGTTCGAGCGGTTTGAAAATGTCGCCGAGTCCATGAACGCCATGATGAATGACGCCTTCGTGGCCGAGATCCCAGCGCTTGAGGGCAATCTGCCCGACCCGGAATGGGATGAGCCCATGCGTACGGCCTATACCTGCATGTACGACGGGTATGTCGAACGTGTCGGCGAAGAACCGGTCGCCGATATGGTGACGGACATGGAAGAAATGCTCGAAACGATTGACCCGGCCGTCCTGATCGAGGGTGGCGCTGCGGTTGAGAACCCCGAGGGCATTTCCGACGATGAGGCGCTGCAGATCGTCACGGAATGCGGCCTGATGGACGTGTTCATGGCGCGTATGGCCGAATCCGGGGCCATGCAGATCCTGATGCAGCAGCAGTGACAGACGCTCCGCCCAAACGTGGCCCGGACAAGGGCTATGCGGGCGGTGAGTATTCCGATGGGCGGCTTTCGGCCCCCGCCGCCTTGCGCAACCGCGCGCATTTGACCGCCGCACTTACCGACATCGCCCCAGCAAAGGGCCGCGCGCTGGAAATCGCATCAGGCACCGGCGAACATGTCATTTGCTTCGCGCCCGCCATGCCCGGCCTTGTCTGGCAGCCCACCGACCCCGCCCCGGACCGCCGCGCCTCTATCACCGCATGGATCAAGGCTGAGCCGGCCCCCAACATCGAACCACCCGTCGCGCTGGATGCCTGCGCGCCCGGTTGGGCCGCGACACATGGCCCGGCTGACCTGATCTTTCTCGCCAATCTCCTGCACCTCGTCACCGAACAAGAAGCGCAGACTTGCCTGACCGAGATGGCCGGCGCCCTCACCCCGAATGGCCGCGCTGCCGTCTATGGCCCGTTCCTGCGCAATGGCGAAACCACCAGCGAAGGCGATGCAGCCTTCGACGCGCGCATCCGGGCGGAACACCCCGACCGGGGCTACAAAGACCTCCAATGGGTACGCGACACTTGGGCTAAGGCGGGCCTGATCCCTGACACGCCGCGCCCGATGCCAGCGAACAACCTGCTCCTTGTTGCCCACAAACCGGCCTAGGCGCCTGCCCGCAGAAACGTAACGTAACGGAAGGAAACCTTTCGCTTTTTCCGAATGCGCGTTTAAGGTCTGCGAAATTATCTGGGTGGTGCAGATCGCACTGATCCCGCAAACAGAATTCTGACGACAGGCGAACATGACAACCGATTTCGCACCCGAGGGCCTGTTTGCCCTTCTTGAAGGGCCCGCGCTCTCGCAGCTCTCTCAGACTCCCGTTGAACGGGGCACTAAGTTGCTCACAGCCGGGTCCGAGGCAGAGGCCATGTATCTGGTCGAATCCGGGCGCTTCCGGGTCGAACGTGACGGAATTGATCTGGCTGAGATTGGGGCCGGATCGGTGATTGGGGAAATCGCCTTTCTGACTGGAGGCACCCGCACTGCCGACGTCGTCGCAGCCCGCGATAGCGTCGTCTACCGCATCGACCGACCCGCCTATGACAAGCTTTGCACAGCGGTTGAAGGCCTCCCGCAAGCCATCGCGTCTGAGCTGGCGGATCGCCTCGCCAAAACCTCCGCCCGCGTGGTACCCGATCCGGGCCGCCCGCCTGCGCGCACTTTCTGTATCCTGCCCTGCGCAGGCGCGCCCCTGCCGGAACGGTTCGTCCCGGATCTGGCCCGCGCCGTTTCCACCCACCACTCCGTCGCCCTCGTGACCGAGGCCGACCTGCGCGCCGCCTTGGGCGACCGCGTCGATCCGTCCACGCCTGAAGCCATCGCGTGGATGAATGCGCAGGAACGCAATGCGCAGATCGTTCTGTTCGTGGCCAATCCTGATGCCTCCGACTGGTCCCGCGCGGCGCTGAAACAGGCCGATCAGGCCGTCTTCGTGGCGCAGGCCGTGAACTATCAGGTCCCGTCCGAGATTGAGGATTTCGCCCTCAAGATCCTGCCCGAAAGCCAGCGCCGCCTTGTGCTGCTGCACCCGCACCGGGCGCAGAAAGCCTCCGGCACCGGGCGCTGGCTCGACAGCCGCCCGGTCTTCCTGCACCACCACGTCGCCCTGACCGGCGGTGATGAAGATATAAACCGCCTGGGCCGTTTCCTGTCGGGCCGCGCCATCGGCATGGTTTTGTCCGGCGGCGGCGCATTCGGCGTGGCCCATGTTGGCGTTTTCCGCGCGATGGCCGAGGCCGGTATCCCCGTCGACATTATCGGCGGCACCTCTGTCGGGTCGGCCATGGGCGGGGCCTTCGCCCTTGGTGTGCCTGCCGAGGAAATCGGTGGGCGTGTCGAAAAAATCTTCGTGAAATCCGGCGCCATGCGCCGTGTGACGATCCCTAAATTCGCCTTCCTCGATCACAAAGTCCTCGACGCCGCCCTGCGGGAGCATTTCTTCGACGACCCTATAGAAGATCTCTGGACGCCCTACTACGCCGTCGCCGCCGACCTCTCGTCGATGGAGAAAACTGTGATCCGCCGCGGCCCCCTGTGGGAGGCCATCCGCGCCTCCTCCGCCATTCCGGGCGTGCTTCCCCCGTTCTTTTCGCGCGATGGGCGGATGCTTGTAGATGGCGGCTGCATCGACAACATGCCCTTCCGCACCATGCACGGCCTGAAATCCGGGCCGAACGTGATCGTGAACGTGCAGAAGGCCACCAACAAGCTGGTCCATGTCGATTACGAGAAGCTTCCCGGTCGGGCAGAGCTTCTGCGGAACACGGTCGTCCCTTTCGGCAAGAAGGTCGGCCCCCGCGTGCCCGGCGTGATCTCCACTGTCATGCGTTCCCTGCTGGTGGGCCAATCCGACATGCTGGCAGACCTTGATGACACTGACCTGATGATCCGCCCCCCGGGCCTCAAAGGCGCGGGGTTCCTAGCGTGGAACCAGCACAAACTGTTCTACGAGATCGCCTATAAGAAAGCCGCCGAGATTTTTGGCGGCACGGATGAAGAGGCCAGTGCGACGGCTCTTGCCGCCCTGCGCCAAGCTGCCGACGGAACCCGTACCGCCGACATGGAAGTGGACGGCGCGGCCTGAATACCCTAAACACGGCCCATCCACCCGGAGGACCCTGCCAATGATCAAAACAGCCTGAACCATTTGTTTCCGCGCCTGACGGGCGCGCTGTTTTGATATTGGAGCAATCCCTTGCAACCCATCATCTATGACGTGGCGGTCTCCGCAGACGGCTTCATTGCAGGCCGTGATGCGGACGTGTCCGCCTTTCCTCACACCGGCGCTATTGTGGACGATTATGTCACCCGCCTTGGCACCTACACCGTGGTCCTCATGGGACGCGCAACCTATGAGTTTGGCTATGCCTTCGGGCTTACCCCCGGGGCCAACCCCTACCCGCACATGCGGTCTGTCGTGGTGTCTGGAACCCTTGACCTACCCAAAGACGCACAGGTCGAAGTCTGGCGCGACCTATCGGGGCTCGCCGATCTGCGATCAGCGGCTGAGGGTTCCATCTATCTCTGCGGCGGCGGCGAACTCGCGGCCTCCATCGCCCATGCAGGCCACCTCACCGATCTGCGCCTGAAACGCGCGCCGGTCGTCCTGGGGGGCGGCACACCGCTTTTCGCGGGCCTCAACGCCCCCCTCAACCTGCAACCTGAAGGTCAAACGGATTACGGCAACAACCTGCTGTTTCAATCCTTCCGGATTACCTGACCTTGGCCCTCCTGCGCGCCGCCGTCATGGTGGCGCGCATTGAGGCATTCGAAAGGACCAACCATGTTCAAACCAACCCTTCTGGCCACTGCAATCACGGCGGCCCTGTCCCTCCCCGCGCTCGCACAATCCGACCTTGACCGCTTGGCAACGGCGACCGAGGCCGCCGGCGAAAACATGGAGGCATTCCTTGTCTCAACCGTACCGTCGCTGGCCGACGTGATGCCCGATTGGGCCTGGAGCCCCGAGATGCGTGAGGCTGCTTCCTGCACGCTGGATGCGATCCGCGCAGAAGGCGGGGATGAGGCTGTTGCGACCTACATCACCGAGATGGAGGCCTTCGCCGAGGTCGAGATCACTTCGCTCACCCAGCTCTCAACCGTTACGCCGGTCCCGATCAGCCCCGATTTCGCAGCCGCTACCGGCCAGACGTGCGGCAGCGCTGAGTTGGCAATTCAACAAATGTCCGAAAGTGGCCTGATGGCTGCGATGATGGACCCCGCCGTTATGACGGCGTTGATGGGGCAGTAAGCGCCGCCCAATGCGGGACGGCGGGAGGGGCGAGGCGCGGCACGCGCCAGCGTCTCCCCCGTCCGCTTCAATAAAGCGACCGCGCCGCCCGTCGCACCGAAAACCCGTTCCCGCGCGCGTTCTGGCAAGTCACGCCGGTCTGGGCCATCTGGCACTGAAACGTCGTGACTGACCAGTCCGACCCATAGCCGATGGCCCCATGGATCGGCCAGAACACGTCTCCGTGGCAGGTCCATTGTTCGCGCGCTGGCCCATCCGGCGGCAAAATCAACGTCCGGGTCCGGTCCAGATCGCATGTCGGATCATCATCGCCATAATACTCTGGCAGCGTCCAATTCGCCTCGAAAATCAGGCACACCATCTCGCGCTGGTTCAGCGGCAAAGGCGTCTGCCAATGATCGTCCAGATAGCAGGTGATGTTCCCGCTCGGGCTGGAAAAGCCGGGCCGGTCAGCCAGCGCAGGGCTGGCCAAAACCATCAACACAAGCGCAAAGGCGCTAGCCGTCCACGCGGATAACCGCATTCTTCGGATCATAAGGGCTGTCCTCCACGACTTCGGCATCCCACAGCTCACGGAACATCCGCACCTTCAACTTGGTGCCGACCTCCGCGAGGTCGGGCCGAACGTAGCCCATCCCGATCTGCTTGCCAAAGGCCACCGAATAGCCGCCCGAGGTCAGGCGCCCGATCTTCTCACCATCGACCAACAAAGCCTCACGCCCCCAAGGGTCCGCATCCTCCGGCCCGTCGATCAACACAGTCACGCATTTCGACCGAATGCCAACTGCTTCCATCGCCGCCTTCCCGTGGAAGTCCTTCTCCAGATCGACAAACCGATCCAACCCGGCTTCGAGCGGGGTCGCATCCCTACCCAACTCCGTCCCGAACGCGCGATAGCTCTTCTCCTGCCGCAACCAGTTCTGCGCTCGGCCCCCAACCAGCTTCATGCCATGCTTCTCACCGGCGGCAACCAATTGATCCCACAGGTAATTCTGCATCTCGATCGGGTGGTGAAGCTCCCACCCCAACTCACCGGTATAGGCCACCCGGATCGCCCGCACCGGGCACATGCCCAACTCGATATCGCGCATCGACAGCCACGGGAACCGCTTGTTGCTCAACACGCTCGCAGGGTCCGCATCCTTCACCAATTCATTCAGAACATCGCGCGATTTCGGCCCCGCAATCGCGAAGACACCCCATTTCGTGGTGACATCTTCCTCGTTGATCCGCCCGAACCGATGCTCATTCTCCATGATAGCCTTGTAGAGGTAACCCTGATCATAGGCGTGCCACGCCCCCGCGCTGACAAGGTAATAGTCATCCTCCGCCACCCGCACGATGGTGTATTCCGTCCGCGTCGTGCCCGCTTCGGTCAGCGCATAGGTCAGGTTGATCCGCCCGACCTTCGGCAGCTTGTTGGTCGTGAACCAATCAAGGAAAGCCGTCGCCCCCGGCCCGCTGATCCGGTGCTTTGCAAACGCCGTTGCATCCAGCAACCCAACGCCCTCACGGATCGCCTCGGCCTCCGCTTTGGCATATTCCCACCAGCCCCCGCGCCGGAACGAGCGGCTCTCGCGATCAAAGCTGTCGGGCGCATCCAGCGGCCCATAGTAATTCGGCCGCTCGAACCCGTTCACGCAGCCAAACTGCGCGCCTGCGGCCTTCTGACGGTCAAAAGCCGGCGCGGTCCGCAGGGGCCGGCAGGCCTCCCGCTCCTCATCCGGGTGATGCAGGATATAGACGTGGTCGTAGCATTCCTCGTTCTTGCGCGCGGCATATTCGGTGGTCATCCAATCCTGCCCGTAGCGCTTGGGATCGAGCGAGGCCATGTCGATCTCGGCCTCTCCGTCCACCATCATCTGCGCGAGATAATAGCCCGTGCCACCCGCTGCCGTGATGCCAAAGCTGAACCCTTCCGCCAGCCACATATTCTCCAACCCCGGCGCAGGCCCCACCAGCGGATTGCCGTCAGGCGTGTAGCAAATCGGCCCGTTGAAATCGTCCTTCAGGCCGCTCTCCTCGCAGGACGGGACCCGATGGATCATCGCCATGTATTGCTCTTCGATCCGCTCCAGATCGAGGGGGAAGAGGTCCGCCCGGAAACTGTCCGGCACGCCATGCTCAAAACACGCAGGCGCGCCCTTCTCATAAACGCCGAGGATCCAGCCCCCGCGCTCTTCCCGCACATAGGACTGCGCATCCGCATCACGGATCACCGGATGCTCGCCATTACCCGCTCCACGCCACTCCACAAGCGCCGGGTCCTGATCCATCACGATGAACTGATGCTCCACCGGGATCGCAGGCATCTTGATGCCCAACATCTTCGCGGTCCGCTGCACATGGTTGCCGCTCGCCGTGACCACATGTTCGGCGGTGATGACCTGTTGCTCGTCAGACGGCACAAGGTTCCCACCCTTCTCGACCATCTTCGTGACGGTCACCTCCCAGGCCGAGCCATTCCAATGGAACCCATCCGCCTGCCACTTCCGCACAATCTCCACACCCCGCTGCCGCGCGCCCTTGGCCATCGCCATGGTCACATCGGCGGGGTTAATGTAGCCGTCGGTATTGTGGTAAATCGCACCCTTCAAATCCTCGGTCCGGATCAGCGGCCAGCGTTCCTTGATCTGCTCCGGCGTCAGCCACTCGAACGGCACCCCCACAGTCTCAGCCGTACTCGCATAGAGCATATATTCGTCCATCCGCTCCTGCGTCTGCGCCATCCGCAGATTGCCCACCACGGCAAAGCCGGCATTCAGGCCCGTCTCCTCTTCAAGCGTCTTGTAGAACTTGACCGAGTAATCATGGATATGCGTCGTCGCGTAGGACATGTTGAACAAAGGCAGCAATCCCGCCGCATGCCAGGTCGAGCCGGACGTTAGCTCGTCCCGCTCCAACAACATCACATCGTCCCAACCGGCCTTCGCCAAATGATAGGCAATAGACGTGCCCACGGCACCGCCACCGACAACAAGGGCTTTAACTTGGGTTTTCATCGGCGTTGCTCCGGGCAGGTCTGATTGCGTATTACCTGCCTCAAACCCAGACCACGCGCCTTACCCACCCGACCGAAAGGCGCGGAAAAGCGACATCTCTGCGGTCGCGCTATCGGCGCAAAGTGAAGACCAACCCGTCCGTGTCGATTTCAACCGCCTCGACCTGCCAATTCGCAAACCGCACCCGAGGTTCGCCGAAACTGTCCATCCGGTCAAACAATTGCACGATAAGCCGCTCCCAGCCGGCGCGGTTCGCCTCACTTTCGGGTGTCTCTGCACCGCCGTCATAGGCGAGACGATCCGCCGCCACGACGACCACTCGCGTCACGGTCAGGCCACCATTGCGCACTACCCAGGCATCAGGTTCGGCCGGAATCTCGACGCGGAGATTGATATCCGGAAAGGGAAAGCCACCCGCGCCAATGTTGAACCACCGCCGCTTACCGAGCAGGAACAATCCGTCTTCATCGTCCAACGTCAGGCGTGAAAAGCGGACCCTCGGCAGCCGTCCAACATGCGGATCTTCGACTAACGCCTCGGCCAAGGCCACCCGAATGTCCTCTGAACTGACCCGCACCTGCTGTTCCGAAGACCCCCGCATGAACAGGAACACCAGTCCGCAAAGCACAGCGATTGTCGCAATAACTGCCAGAGTTTTCATGATGCTCCCCCTCGCTTCACACCTTAAAAACGCGCGATCATGCCTGCTATTGCACGATACCGCGCGGGCTGGTGGGAGGGGCAAGGCGCACCGCGCCAGCGTCTCCCACCATCCTCACCCGAAAATCGTCGCATCAAACGACTGCCACGCCTCTGGCTCATAAACCTGCGTGAACACCGAATGGCCAAGGAACAGCGCCCTGTCGGCCCAATGCAGCTCCGCCATGCTCACGGAGCCGTCTTCGTCCACGAAAAGAGACATCTCAGCCGCACCCAGCGCCTGTGCAAAGGCACCCACATCCCGAACGTTCGTATCCCCCGCCTCCCGCCAACTCCCGGCATATTCATCCCATAGCAGCGCCGCTGTTGCCTTCCGCGCAGCGTCCAACGCCGCCTCTTCCTTCCCAAGAAACCGCGCCAGAAAGGCCTGCGTCGCATCCGGGACGCGACCATCCTTCAAATCCGGCGCGCCCGGCCCATTCTCTAACACCCGGATCGCAGGCCGACCCACCGCAGACAGAAGCAGCCCAAGACCTGCCTCGTCCGCGCTCACCTCAAAAACGACAGACCCGATCGTGACGTTCACTCCACACTCCGCCGCACCAACACCATCACCGACCACAACAGCAGCACCGGCAACACCAGCACCCGCAGCACGAAAATCCCGATGATCGTCAGCGTCGCCGAAAACAGCGTATCCGCCTCCCGCGTGAATACCGCCGCCGCCTCCACATAGCCCGCAACCGAGTCCCGCGCGCCCGTGATCGCCGATAGAAAGCCCGAGATCATGCCATCGCCGCCCTCGACGGCTTCAACCAGATCGCCCTCGCCCGCGCCGATCAGAACCCGCGCCTCCCCGGCCACGGCATCCAACTCCGCCATCGCCGTGTCCCACTGCGCCTGTGTGGCTACCTCGCCCAGCCAGACCCCGCCCGCGAAGACCAAGGGCAGGACAAGCCCCAAGGCCGCGCCCAACCGCACCGCCCGCAAACTCGCCCGCGCCGTGGACCCGCGCCCAAAGCCATAGCCCACAAGGCCCACGCCCAGAACGATCAAGCCAATCGCTGCCACCGGCTGCAACCCAACCGTCGCCAAGGCCGCGCCCGCCGCCACCGCAAAAACCACGTCCGCAACCCGCTCCACCGTGTCATCAACTGGCTCTAGCACCTTCAGCGGCTGCAATGACGCTTGCGCCCCGATGGAGGCACCGACCTCCACCTCCTGCGCCGCAGACAGCGCCGCATTGATTGCACGCAAGCTCACGTAGACCCCCGCCGTCACCACCGCGACATCTTCCGCCGCCTCAACGGCGGGCGGCAAAGCCGGGTTCACACCGCCACCGCGCACCAAATCCCACGCGCCGACAACCAGACAAACCAATCCGAAAATGGCAAAGATCACAGGCCACAATCCTGCCCTCTGGCCCTTGGGCACATCGCCACGACGCTCGCCCTGCAACACCGGTCGCTCCGCCTCCACCGGGCGCTCCGGTGCCTTTAGCGGAGGCTCGCGACGCTCACTCACAGCATGCTCGGCACAACCAGATCCGGCGGCCGGTGCCCATCGGCGAAGGTCTTGATATTGATCAGAACCTTCTCTCCCATCTCGATCCGCCCTTCGCGTGTGGCCGACCCCATGTGCGGCAGCAGCACCGCGTTGGGCAGCTCCCTCAGACGCGGGTTCACCTCACGCCCCTTCTCGAACACATCCAGGCCAGCCCCGGCAATCTCACCCGCCCGCAACATCCGCGTCAGGGCATTTTCGTCGATCACTTCGCCCCGCGACGTGTTCACAATCACCGCCTCCGGCTTCATCAACTTCAAGCGCCGCGCATTCATCAGGTGGAACGTGCTCGGCGTATGCGGGCAATTCACGCTGACAACGTCCATCCGCGCGATCATCTGATCGAGGCTTTCCCAGTACGTCGCCTGCAACTCGGCCTCCGTATCGGCATGCAGCCTGCGCCGGTTGTGGTAATGCACCTGCATCCCGAATGCCGCCGCGCGCCGCGCAACAGCCTGACCGATCCGACCCATGCCCAGAATGCCTAGCCGCTTGCCCGCCACTCGTCCGCCCATGAACGCCGTCGGCGCCCAACCGTCCCAGTTGCCCTGCTGCATCGTCGCCATGCCCTCGGGCACGCGCCGCAACACACCCAACATCAGCGCCATGACCATATCCGCCGTGTCATCGGTCATAACGCCGGGCGTATTGCTCACCAATATCCCCCGCTGCCGCGCCGTGGAGACATCCACATGGTCCACACCAGCCCCGTAATTCGCGATCAGCTTCAGCCGGTCGCCCGCCTGCCCCAGCATCCCGCCGTCGATCTTGTCGGCGATACACGGCACCAAAACATCGGCCCGCCCCATGGCCGCCACGAGGTCATCGCGGCTCATCGGGCGGTCATCTTCGCGCAATTCCACGTCGAAAAGTTCGCTCATCCGCGTCTCGACTACCTCCGGCAACCGTCGCGTAACGACAACACTTAACCGCTCACCTGCCATGCTTCTGCTCCGAACGCTTGGTTTTGGCCCTCTCTCGTGACACTCTCCTATCGTTACCGGTGGCGCAAGATCACTGGAACGATTGAGGACACGTCTGGCCCAGTTCGGGTCACGGAACCGAGGCAGGAACCCATGCGCAACGCCCTTATCGGCTTTGTCACACTTCTTCTTTGCACAATTGCTCTGGCGCCCACTGCGTCTGTGGCCCAAACAACCGAGGCCGCGCCTGAACGCGTCGGCCCCGTCACTGGCTTTCCGATCCCGCGCTATGTTTCCATGCGCGCGTCTGAGGGCAACGCGAGGCGCGGCCCCTCGCGCTCGCATCGCATCGACTGGGTCTTCACCCGTCGCCACATGCCCATGATGATCGTTGCCGAACATGGCCATTGGCGCCGCGTCGTCGACCGCGACGGCGCAGGCGGCTGGATGCACTACTCGCTTTTGTCGGGTGAACGCTCCGCGATTGTCGAGATTGACATGCTCCCCCTCTATTCCCGCCCCGACCTCACCTCCACGATCCGCGCCCATGCCGAGCTTGGCGTCACCGGGCGGCTCGACGAATGCCAACCCGATTGGTGCCTGATGGAGGTCGGCGGCTACCGCGGCTGGGTCCAGACCGCCGCGCTTTGGGGTGTCGATCCGGGTGAGGTCTTCGACTGAAGCACCTTGCATTTTGCCTGGGCGATCGCGGATCGCGTTCGGGCCGCGGGTGAGAGGCATCGGGTTGCGGTTCAACTCAAAACGTAACGCGCCCTAATCTTATACAGGAATTCACCAAACCCCTCCCGAACGGGAAGGATTTTCGTCTGTCCAACCCCCAAACTCTTCCCGAACGGGAACAACTCCTCCCGAACGGGAGGACTTTCCGGCCACTTCCCCGGCCCGATTTTTCGCTTCTGCGTTGGATCTCCGCTCAGGCCGCGCTGTCCAGCCCGCGCCCTTTCAACAGCGCTTCAACCCCTGGCATCCGCCCGCGGAACGCGGTGTAAAGCACGTCCGCCTCCTGGCTCCCGCCTGCCGAAAGAATGTGCGTTTCCAAAGACTTGGCCATCTTCGGATCGAACGCGCCACCTGCTTCCTCAAAGGCTTCGAACGCATCCGCGTCCATTACTTCGGACCACATGTAGCTGTAATACCCGCTGGAATAGCCATCCCCCGCAAAGACATGCGCAAATTGCGGCGTCCGGTGCCGCATTTCAATCGCCCGCGGCATTCCAATGCGCTCAAGCGTTTTTTCCTGCGATTCCATCGGGTTATCTGGCGCACCGCCATCGTGGAAATCCAGATCCACAAGCGCCGAGGCGACATATTCCACGGTCGAGAAACCCATATCATAGGTCTGCGCCGCCAAAAGCCGCTCCAACAGATCCTTCGGCATCGCCTCACCCGTTTCCACATGCGTCGCGAATTTCTCAAGCACTTCAGGTACTTCCAGCCAATGCTCGTAAAGCTGGCTCGGCAATTCCACGAAGTCCCGCGCCACCGAAGTCCCTGAAATCGAGGCATAAGTTACGTCGCTCAACATCTGGTGCAGCGCATGCCCAAACTCGTGAAACAACGTCCGCGCATCATCATACGACAATAGCGCCGGTTCACCCTTCGCGAAGTTGCACACGTTCACAACAATCGGCCGCGTCTCCCCACCCAGCTTCTTCTGTGAGCGCATAGCCGAGCACCAAGCCCCCGAGCGTTTCGATCCGCGCGCGAAGTAATCTCCAATGAAAACAGCGACATGCGCACCATCCCGCGTCACCTCCCACGCCCGTGCATCGGGGTGGTAAAGCGGCACATCCAACGGCGCGAATTCCAACCCGAACAACCGGTTGGCACAATCAAACGACGCCGCAATCATCGCCTCGAGCGACAGGTACGGCTTCAACTCCGCCTCATCCAGATCATGCTCCGCCTTGCGCCGCTTCTCCGAATAAAAACGCCAATCCCAAGGCTCCAACGGCCCGTTCACGCCATCCTCGGCCATCATCGCCGCCAGTTTTTCGGCATCCGCCTCCGCCTGCGCCTTCGCTGGCTCCCAAACCGCCATCAGCAAATCGCGCACATTATCCGCCGACCCCGCCATTTCGGTTTCAAGCTTGAAGGCCGCAAAATCCTTGTATCCCAAGAGCTTGGCGCGCTCATCGCGCAAGGCCAGCGTCTCGGCCGCAATCGCGCGATTGTCAGTCTCACCGCCATTCGCGCCCCGCGCGGCCCAGGCCTTGTAGGCGGTCTCGCGCAAATCCCGGCGCGGCGAGAATTGCAGAAATGGCACAATCAATGACCGCGACAAGGTCACAACCGGCCCGTCTGCGCCCTTCTCTTCACCAGCCGCCCGCGCTGCGTCCACAACGAAATCCGGCAGCCCCTCCAGATCAGATTCTTCCAATGGCATGAACCAGTTACGCTCATCCGCAAGCAAGTTCTGCGTGAAGGACGTGCCGAGCACAGACAGCCGCGCCATCACGTCCGTGAGCCGATCTCGCGCCTCGCCTTCCAGCGCCGCTCCAGACCGCACAAAGCCCCGCCGTGTCAGCTCCAAAACGCGCATCTGCTCATCGTTCAGGCCGAGCGTATTGCGACGCTGCCACAAGTCGTCAATTCGCGTGAAGAGCTTGGTATTGTTAGAGATTTCCGATGACAACGCCGACAGCTTCGGCGCAAATTCACGCTGCAACTCCTCCCGCACCGGGTTCGAATCCGACCCGGCAAGGTTGTAAAACACCCCCGCCACGCAGTGGAGCAGCTTGTCGGACAGTTCCAACGCCTCAATCGTATTCTCGAATGTCGGCGGCTCGGCACTTTCCGCAATCGCATAGACCCCGTCACGCGCCTCGGAAATCGCGGCCTCCATCGCAGGCGCAAAATGCTCATCGGAGATTGCCTCGAACGGTGGCATCTCGAACGGTGTGTCCCAGCTCTGAAGCAGCGGATTTGTCATGGCGGTTCTCCTTTGGATCACAGATAGGCGTCCGGGACGGCATGGGCACCCTAGCGTTGTTCACTTTGTCTCAGCCGAACTTCCAACCGTCTGAGAAGTAACGATAAAGTCACGGTCATGGTCAGGTAGATCAGCGCGACTACGTTATAGGTCTCGAAATACCGAAAGTTCGACGCGGCAATCACTTTGCCCAATTGCGTCACATCCAGAACCCCAAGCACCGACACCAGCGACGAATCCTTCACCATCGCCACAAAGTCATTGCCTAGCGGCGGTAAGATCGTCCGGATCGCCTGCGGAAAGACGATATGCCGGAAACGATTCCAACGGCTTAACCCCAAGGCATCCGCCGCCTCCAACTGTCCCTTGTCGATGGATTGCAGGCCCGCTCGGAACACCTCGGCGATGAACGCAGAATAGCCGATCGCCAGCGCAATGATCGCACGCCACAGCAGCGGGAAATCACGCGTGCGGATGGTCTCGGCCCCCACGCCCTCCGCCGCCCAATTGTACGCCGCCACCAAGGCGGGCGCGAAAACAAAGGCCACGTAGAGCAGCAATACGATGATCGGAACACCGCGCACGATTTCCACGTAGAACCGTGCGATCTGCCGCAAAATCAGGCTCCGGGACAGGCTCATCAATGCCAGGCCCATCCCCATGAACGAGGCCATGGTGAAACCCACCAGCGTCACCATCACCGTGATCCCAACGCCCCGGCGCAAGGTCACGACAAGCTGTTCGTAGATCGGATCGCCCCACATCCGCCACACGGCAAAGACCCCGAGCGCGCCAAGCGCGACGAGCCACCAGGGAAAATCCTTGTCCTGCGGTGTGGGGGAGATCATGGGAAATGGCGCGCCGGAAACCCCAGCGCGCCCAATCGTTTACTGGCCAAGTGCGTAGTCGACGAACCAGCGCTGGTCGAGCTCGGCCAAGGTGCCATCTTCGCGCATCGACTCGATGCCTGCATCAAAGGCCGCAACCAGATCGCTGTCATTGGGGAAGATGAAGCCAAATTCCTCGGTCCCAAGCGGATCGCCGATCATCTGCAACCGGTCCGGGTTGGCCGACACATAGCCCTGCCCCCCGGCGCTGTCGGCCAGCACCATGTCGACGTCTTCGGTCATCAAGGCCTGAATGGCGGCCGGGATCGTTTCGAACAGAACGATGCGCGGATTGCCTTCATCGCCATCCAGCACGTCGTAGACGCCGACGTAGAAGGGTGTCGTGCCTGCTTGTGACCCAATTAAAAGCTCCTCATCCGCGGCGAATTCTTCTGCCGTAGCAAAGCGATCCTCATCCGCCGCCACCAGCATCCGCATCTGGCTGACCATGTAAGGCGCTGAAAAATCGACCAATTCATCACGGTCTTCGCGGATCGTGATGCCGGTCATGCCCATGTCGTATTGCGCCTCCGACACGGCGGGGATCATCGCGTCCCAGCTGATGTTTTCGATGACGGGGGTGAAGTTCAGGCGCTCCGCCAAAATCTCCAGCGCGTCATATTCCCAGCCGATGGCCATGCCTGTGACCGGGTCAATGAATTGTAGCGGCGGATAGGCGTTTTCCGTAACGACAACGATCTCGCGCCCTTCGAGGTCGGGCAGATGCCCGTCGGCAGATGCAGCGAACGGAACAAGCGCGGCCAAAGCGGCCAAAACAACATGTTTCATGGTCAGACTCCCTGTTTTTCTGAGATCAGTATGGCCGAGCGATCCGGGCGCACAAGGCCCGCCCGGTCAAAGCCCACCACAAACCGCGCAATCGGCCCGGCGCTGCGCCTTGATCGTGCGCGTCTCGGCATGGAGTGCATCGTAAATCAGCATCCGACCACGCAGACCCTCGCCCGCCCCGGTTATCTCTTTCACCGCCTCCAGCGCCATCATGGAGCCGACAACGCCCGGCAAAGCGCCGAGCACGCCAGTCTCGGCACAGGTCGCGGCAAGATCGGGCGCGGGGGCCTCGGGGAAGACACAGGCCATACATGGCGCACCACCCGCTGGGTCGTACAGTGTGACCTGCCCTTCCCATGCGCTGATCGCCCCGGCAATGACGGGTCGACCGGCAGCCACGGCGGCGCGGTTGACCATGGCGCGCACCTCAAAGCTGTCGGTACCATCAAGGATCAGGTCGAAGTCCGCGAACAGCGTTTCAGCGACATCCTCAGTCAATTCTCGATTATAAGGGCGGACGTCCACATGAGGGTTTAGCGCTTTCACCGCCATCTCAGCTGAGAACACCTTTGGCATTCCCGTCCGATCATCGGTGTGAATGATCTGACGTTGCAGGTTCGACAAGCTGACCACGTCATGGTCGATTACTCCGATCCGCCCGACGCCTGCCGCCGCCAGATAAAACAAAACCGGCGCGCCTAGCCCGCCTGCGCCCACCACAAGAACTTTGGCATTCTTCAGCGCAAGCTGACCGCCGCCGCCGATGTCCGGCAAGGTGATATGGCGTGCGTAACGCTCCAGCTCCACATCCAGAAACGGGCCTTCGGGCAGGCTCACATCCGCGTCGCGCGCGGCCTCGATCTCCTCCGCGCGCCCTCGGATGCGCCCAAGCACGAGACGGTAGCCCAGAACAAGCGCAACGAATGCGCCGAGCAGCAGCCACAATGCGGCGGAACCTCCGGTCGCCTCCCGCAGCGGATGGCCAAAGGGCAGCGCAATCTGCACCCCCAGCACCGCGATATAGAGCAAACCGAGCATGTAAAGACGCGCCTGAACCGGCGTTCTCATCACATGGCCGATGCCCCACAGCACGGCGGCAAGAAACAGGACAAACAGCATCAGCGCGTCCCGGTGGACCCGAAGCCACCCGATCCGCGCGATGTATCCGAAAGGGCCCCAACGATCCGATATTCGGCCTTAACCACAGGCGCCACAACGGCCTGCGCAATGCGCGCGCCATGCTCAATCGTGAACGGCTCATCCCCAAGATTGATCAGGATCACCCCCAGAGGCCCGCGATAATCGCTGTCGATGGTGCCGGGCGCATTGGCCAGCGTCACACCATGTTTCAAAGCCAAGCCGGAGCGTGGCCGAACCTGCATCTCGAACCCATCCGGAATTGCAACGCGCAGACCGGTGGGCACCAATGCGCGCGCACCAGGGGCCAGCACCATACCGCCCCGATCCGCCTCTGCGAAATTCGCGCGCAGGTCCGCGCCCGCAGCACCTGCCGTCGCATAGTCAGGCAAGGCAACATCCGCGTCGGCCCAATCCTCTCGCACCACTTCGATGTCCGGCACCTGCATCCCCCAGACGTCCCGTCGCTACGCCGTCAAAGCCTCAGCGATCCGTGCCGCCAAGCGACGGGCCACCTCGTCTTTTCCCAATCTAGGCCATTCCTCGGCCCCGTCTTGGGAAATCAGCACGATCCGGTTCTCATTCCCGCCCATGATCCCAGTCTCGGGTGAGACGTCATTCGCCACAATCCAATCGCAGCCCTTTCGTGCACGTTTGGCCGTTGCATTGGCCACAACATCGTCGGTCTCGGCCGCGAAGCCCACGACCAGCGCGGGCCGCTCTACTGTCCGTTGGGAGACCGTCGCAAGAATGTCCAGGTTCTCTGCGAATTCCAGCGCCGGAGCATTGCCGCTGCCGTCCTTCTTCATCTTCGAGCCGCTGGCATTTTCCACCCGCCAATCGGCCACCGCCGCAGCGAAGACAGCCGCATCGGCTGGATGAGGGGCCGCATCGACCGCCGCCGCCATCTCCGCCGCCGTTTCCACCCGCACGACCTCAACGCCCGCGGGCGGCGGCACCGTTGCAGGCCCAGTCACAAACCGCACGGACGCGCCCAGATCACGCAAAGCCTCGGCAAGCGCCGTGCCTTGCGCACCGGAGGAGCGGTTGGCGATATATCGAACCGGATCAATCGGCTCATGGGTCGGGCCAGAGGTGACTAGCACATGCTTGCCCTTCAACGGCCCATCGTTCAGCGCGGCGTCCACGGCGGCGACGATATCGGGCACCTCGCTCATCCGACCCGGGCCATATTCTCCGCAGGCCATATTGCCTTCGTCCGGACCCACAACCAGCACGCCATCCCCTTGCAAGATCGCAAGATTACGCTGGGTCGCCGGATGCTCCCACATCCGTACGTTCATCGCAGGCGCCAACAGAACACGCTTGTCTGTCGCCATCAGAAGGGTGGAGGCCAGGTCATTGGCGTGGCCATGGGCCATCTTCGCCATCAGGTCGGCAGTCGCGGGGGCCACAACCACCAAATCAGCGGCACGCGAAAGCTCGATATGGCCCATCTCGGCCTCATCGGTCAGGTCGAACAGGTCGCGGTAGACCTTTTCTGCCGCTAGGGCCGAGGCCGACAACGGCGTCACGAATTCTTCGGCGGCCTTTGTTAAAACCGGCGTGACCGAAGCCCCCTGATCCCGCAGGCGGCGGATCAGGTCGAGCGATTTGAATGCGGCAATGCCGCCCCCAATGATCAGGAGAATTCGCTTGTTGGTCAGCATTCTGCGCCCCTTCGACGTCGCGCAGACACGTTATGCGCGCGTCTCCGCCCCTTCAATCTGATTCGGGGCGGTTGCGATGGGGCTTCAGGGGATGACGATCGCCAAAGGCGCTTCAATCGGCAAAGCGGTCGGTGGTGACACGAACAGCGTCACCACGAATAGGCCCGCGAGCAAGACCAATGGCGCATGGAGCATTACACGGCGAAGAATGACCGAACCTCCTTCGACTGTGCCTCCAGCGTCTTGCGCATCTTGCCGAACGCGGCGGCTTCAAGCTGGCGCACGCGCTCTTTCGACAGGCCAAGCTCGTTGCCGAGGCTTTCCAGCGTCCGCGGGTCTTCGCGCAGCTTACGTTCGCGCACGATGAACCGTTCGCGGTCATTCAGCGCGTTCATCGACGTGATCAACCACTCACGCAGCTGCATCCGGTCGTGATCGGCTTCAACGATCTCTTCCGCCTGCTCACTGGTATCTTCCAGCGCGTCAATCCACTCACGGCCTTCATCATCGACCGATTGCGTCGCGTTCAGCGAATAGTCGGACCCGGCCAAACGACCTTCCATCATCTCCACATCATGCAGGGGCACGCCCACTTCGGTGGCGATCATCTGGCGCAACTGATGCTTGTCGAGCGTCTCGCCCACCTGCATCGCCTCACGCTCCAACCGTGCCTGAACACGACGCATGTTGAAGAACAAGGATTTCTGGGAGGAGGTCGAACCGGTTCGCACCATCGACCAGTTGCGCATCACGTAATCCTGGATGGAGGCCTTGATCCACCACACGGCGTAGGTTGAGAAGCGAACACCCCGATCAGGGTCAAACTTGTCGGCGGCCTTCATCAGGCCAAGCCCTGCTTCCTGGATCAAGTCGTTCATCGGCGCGCCGTAGCGCTTGAATTTTGCCGCCATTGAAATGGCCAACCGCATATAAGCCGTGATCAAGCGGTGCAGACTTTCCTCGCACCGTTCATCCCGCCAAGCGTATGCCAGCCTCAATTCGGTCTCTGCATCCAACAACTCCGCCTTCATAGCGCGGCGGGAAAGTGACTGGTCTGATCCCATATCCAATGCCATAACGACCCCCCGGTTTTTAACCTGTCTGAACACGCCTGTTTCGGCGGCTTTCAAATAGGGTTACGCAGGTAAAAACCGTTTGGATCACAATTCAGGACATAAAATTGCGTCTGCCCCCTCTCAGTCTGGTTCTCGGCGGTGCCTCCAGTGGCAAATCGACCTTTGCCGAGCGGATGGTACACCAATCCGGGTTGGCCAAAGTCTACATTGCCACGGCTGAAATGCTGGATGGCGAGATGTCGGAAAAAATTCAGGCTCATCGCGACCGTCGTGTGGGCCAGGGTTGGCGCACCGTCGAGGCGCCGCATGATGCGGCCCGGGCGCTGGCGCAAATCGAAGGCGGCGAAGTCGCCCTGCTGGATTGCGTGACCTTCTGGCTCACCAACCTGATGATCGACGACGGGGACTGGCAGGAGGAGTTGGACCTGCTGATCGACGTGCTGATCCAGATGCGCGCGCCGGTTGTGCTGGTGTCCAACGATGTCTCGGGCGGCGTGATCCCCGAAAACGCGCTGGCCCGCGCGTTCCAACGGGCGCAAGGTGTCGTGAACCAGAAGATCGCCGCCGAGTGTGATCTGGTCGTCTATGTCCGCGCCGGCCTGCCACAGGTACTCAAAGGCCAGCCCAACCTCGACGACGTGGATGATCCGTGGTGAGGCGTCTGGTCTGGGTGCGCCACGGCCCAACACACCAAAAGACCTTCACAGGATGGCGAGATGTGCCAGCTGATCTATCAGACAGCGCGGCCATCGCGCGGTTGGCGGATTGGTTGCCGGCGGACGCACCCATCATCTCATCCGATCTCAAACGCGCGGTCGCCACGGCGGATGCCATCGCAGCGGGCCGCCGTCGCCTACCCCACGCCTCGGACCTGCGCGAATTCAACTTTGGGGACTGGGACGGCGTGCATTTCACGCAAGTCGCCGCCACCCACCCGGAACTCAGCCGCGCGTTCTGGGAAGAACCCGGCGATATCGCGCCACCCAATGGGGAAAGCTGGAATGCCGTGACGCGACGGGTGGCGCGGACGGTTGATGATGTCCTTGCGCGACATGACGGCGATCTGGTCTGCGTCGCACATTTCGGTGTCATCCTGTGCCACATGGCCCACGCCACCGGCATGTCACCCTACGAAGCGCTCGGTCACAAGATCGACCCGCTCTCCGCCACCATGCTGGTCCAGACCGACGGCACATGGCAGGCGGAACACATTAATCACGCCCCGTGATGAGCCGCATCAGCGGCTTTGGTTTGACGCAAACCCAAAACCCGGCATTGATGCGTGCATGACGTATTCTCTCCTGATCGGGCAAAAAAGCTATTCGAGCTGGTCCCTGCGCGGCTATCTCAGCTTTGCACCTTTCGACATCCCCGTGACCGTCCATTCTGCAGTCATCTATTCCGACTCCTTCTACGATGATGTGGCAGACTTCGGTGCGCACCGCACAGTGCCTGCCGTCCGAACGCCAGAAGGGGGCATGCTGACCGACAGCCTCGCCATCGGCTGGCACTTGGCAGAAGCGTTCCCCGACAAGGGCTTGCTGCCCGCCGACCCCATCGCGCGGGCCGAGGCGCAAAGCATCATCGCCGAGATGCATTCAGGCTTCACCGCGATCCGCGGCGCCTGCCCAATGAACCTGCGCACAGCATGGGCCGGATTCGAGCCCTCACCAGAGGTGCTGGCCGATGTCGCCCGGATTGAGGAGGTCTGGACCCGCGCCCTCAATCGCTCCGGCGGGCCGTTCCTTTATGGCGACTTCACCCTGGCCGATGCTTTCTACGCCCCAGTCGTCACGCGCCTGCTGTCCTATGGCTTGCCGATGTCCGACACCGTCGCCGCCTACGCGCAGTCGCTGACGACCCATCCCAGCTTCCTCAGTTGGCGCGCGGAAGGGCTGGACGAGGATGCCGAAGTTGCCGTCTACGACAAGGCCCCGCTGGAACGCATCCCCTTCCCGACTTTCTCTTAACGTTCGTTAACACTTCGCTAACCATGATCCGGCTAGGACTGGATCATGTTTGATTCACCCTCTCCCGAAGCGCTTGCGCTGACCCATACCGTCGCCTTTGAGGGGTTGGAGGCGCGACGCGTCGAAGTGCAGTGCGCCGTGACCGCGGGCTTGCCGGGCTTTGCGATTGTCGGCCTGCCAGACAAAGCCGTGTCCGAGGCGCGCGAACGGGTGAAGACGGCATTGCAGGCAATGGCTATCGCCCTGCCGTCGCGCCGGATCACGGTGAACCTGTCGCCTGCGGATTTGCCCAAGGAAGGCTCCCACTTCGATCTGCCCATCGCGTTGGCTCTACTGGCCGCCCTTGGCATCGTGCCGAAGGAGCGTGTGGAAACCGCGATGGCACTGGGGGAGATGTCGCTCGACGGGCGGCTAGTTCCTGTTCTTGGCGCGCTACCTACTGCGTTGGCGGCAGGCGAAGACGGCCGAACCCTGTATTGCCCGACCGGGTGCGGGGCGGAGGCAGCGTGGGTCGGGGCAACACCCGTTTTTGCCGCCAGCTCGCTCGCCGAATTGATTGCTCACCTCACCGACCGCGCACCACTTGAGCCCGCGAAACCGGGCGAGGTTGCCGCCGAAACCGGACCAAAATGCTTCTCTGAGGTACGCGGCCAGGAACGCGCAAAGCGCGCGGTGGAAATAGCTGCTGCCGGACGGCACCACCTGCTTATGATCGGCTCTCCCGGGTCCGGCAAATCAATGCTCGCCGCGCGCCTGCCGGGTATCTTGCCGCCCTTGTCGGCGCCCGAGGCGCTGGAAACCTCTATGATCCACTCGCTTGCGGGACTGCTGACCGAAGGCGGCATCTCGCGAACCCGGCCCTTCCGTGCGCCGCACCACACGGCATCCATGGCCGCCATCGTGGGCGGCGGGCGTGGAGCGAAACCCGGTGAGATCAGCCTCGCCCACAACGGCGTTCTGTTCCTCGATGAATTCCCGGAATACCCGCGTCAGGTGCTGGAGACGCTGCGCCAACCGATCGAGACCGGCGATGTCGTCGTGGCCCGCGCCAATGCCCATGTGACCTATCCCTGCCGCTTCCTTTTGATCGCCGCAGCCAATCCGTGTCGCTGCGGGCAACTTTATGATGCGAACCAGGCCTGCAACCGCGCGCCGGTCTGCGGGCAGGATTACATGGGCAAAATCTCCGGCCCGTTGATGGACCGTTTTGACCTGCGGCTTGAGGTGCCACCGGTCGCCTATTCCGACCTCGACCTGCCCGCCTCGGGCGAGAGCAGCGCCGTGATCGCCGCTCGCGTGGCCACAGCCCGTGCCTTGCAGGCGGAGCGTTTCGCGGCCCTCGGCACGAATGCGCTGGTCAATTCCGATGCCGAAGGGGCGTTGCTCGATCAGATCGCCACACCGGATGCGCCGGGGAAAGAGATGCTCTTGAAAGCCGCCGACCAGTTCCACCTGACCGCGCGCGGCTATCACCGCGTCTTGCGGCTGGCCCGCACCATCGCAGATCTGGAAGGGGTGGAAACGGTCAGTACCCCCCATATCGCGGAGGCCATCGGCTACCGCCTAATCGGGTCACGCGAGACGTAACTGCGCCTTAATGAACTGCGCCGCCTTCTCAAGGGCGTCGCGCGCCTCAGGCAAGGCGTCCCCGAAGATATGCCAAGTGTGCGGCGGGTTCGGCCAATCCTGCACCACAACCTCTCCGCCCGCTCCGCGCAACACGTCGGCCATCCGCAACGCATCGTCCCGCACGATCTCGGTCTGTGAATGCTGGATGAGCGTAGGCGCTGGTGCGCTGAATTTTGCAAAAAGCGGCGACAGGCGCGGATCAGCCAGATCGGCCCCTTCGGCCACGGCAAAACCGATCAGGTCCGGCAGGCGCTCTACTGGCAAAAGAGGGTCTCGTTTCGCGTTTTCGACCATCGACGCGCCGGAACCCGTCAGGTCCGTCCATGGGCAAAAGGCCACACAGGCGGCGGGCCGAACACCCTCCGCCCCCAGTTCCGCCATGAGCGACAGCGCCATGCCGCCGCCCGCACTGTCGCCCGCCAGCACGATCTCTTCAGCCCGCGTGCCTTTTGCAACCAACGCGTCCCAAGCCGCCCGCGCATCCTCTTGCGCGGCGGGTAAACGGTGTTCCGGCCCCAGCCGATAGTCCGGCGCAACCACCCGTGCCCCGCTGCGCCGCACAAGGCTGCGGATCAGCGCCCGGTGCGATAGGGGTGATCCGGCAATATAGCCCCCGCCATGGAAATAGAGGATCGTGCCCGACGGCCCATCGGCAGGTTCGGTGACGGTCACAGACGGCTCACCCGCTTCAACGCGTTCCGACAAATCCTTCTTCCGACCACTCAGGACCCGCCCGAGATAGTCGAAATCCTTGCGCTGGCTGCCCGGTTTTTGCACGTAGCGCAGCCGCGTCTTGCCGACCAACCGGCAGCCGACGTTCAAAACGGCCAGCCTCAGACTCACGCTTCCGCGGCCCGGCGCTCCACCGCCTCCCAGATTTTCGCGGCGATGTTCACGCCGTCAAAGCGCTCCAGCTCCTGAATTCCGGTAGGCGAGGTCACGTTGATCTCGGTCAGCCAACCGCCAATCACGTCGATGCCGACAAAAACCTGCCCCATCTCACGCAAGCGCGGGCCGATGATGGAGCAGATCTCCAACTCCCGGTCCGTCAGCGCAGTCGCCTCGGGTCGCCCGCCCACATGCATGTTCGACCGCGTCTCACCCTTGGCAGGCACCCGGTTGATACCGCCCACAGGCTCCCCATCGACAAGGATCACGCGCTTATCGCCCGCCGACACATCCGGCAGGAACTTCTGCATGATGAGGGGCTCGCGATTGATGCCGGTAAACAGCTCATGCAGCGAATTCAGGTTGCGATCCTCCGGCGTCAGGCGGAACACCCCCGCCCCGCCATTGCCGTAAAGCGGCTTGAGGATGACATCGCCATGATCTGCCTTAAACGCCTTCAACATCTCGATATCGCGCGCAATCATCGTGGGCGGCGTCAAATCCGGATAATCGAGCACCAGCAGCTTCTCAGGACAGTTCCGCACCCAGAACGAGTCGTTCACGATCAGCGTCTTGCCCTTCAGCCGGTCGAGCAAATGCGTGGTGGTGATGTAGCCCATGTCAAACGGCGGATCCTGCCGCAGCCAGATCGCGTCAACATCGGCCAGATCAACAATCTCTGGCGCCTCGGCGTGAACATGATCGCCCTGCACCCGCTGCACCCTGATCCGCCGCGCCCGCGCCAGCACGCGGTTTTCGCGGTAGAACAGATCGTCGGGCGTATAGACCATCAAGTCATGCCCGCGCGCCTGCGCTTCCTCAGCCAAACGGAACGAGGAATCCGCCTCAATATCGACCGCTTCGATCGGGTCCATCTGAAACGCCACCAACATGCCTGTCCCTCCGCATAGCTTCGCCTTCACTTGGCGTGGGCTGGGGGCCAGTGCAAGGGGGGATCAGGCAGACAGTGCATTCTGCAAGACATCTACGCGCCCTGCACCATCGACCAAAGCCACATCAAATCGCATCGGCGTCAGGCTGCCCTTTGGAAATCCACCAAGGCAATGCTCAGCACTTTGCAAAAGGCGAGCAATTTGCTTGCGAGACAGACTCTCGGCAGCCCGCACATGGGTACTGGATTTCTTGACCTCGACGAAAACAACCTGTCCGTCGCGTTCCATCACCAGATCAATCTCTCCTCCCGCGCCGCGCCAGCGCCGAGCTACAAGAATATGTCCGTGATCCAGATAAAGTCGCATGACCTGATCTTCGGCGGCCTTGCCAGACAGGTAGGCGTTATGGCCTTTCAGCCGTCGTTTTTCAGCTTCAGGCCCAGTTGATAAAGATCCCGCTTCGACAGGTTCAAAACCTCGGCCACCTGCGCCGCGGCCTGTTTCAGCGGCAGATCCGCCATCGCCGTGCGCAGTGCTGCTTCCACATCCGCCTCCGTCGCGACTGGCCCGGTGCCGCGGCCGATCACCAGTACAATTTCGCCCTTCACCGGTTGTTCCGCCAAGCGGTCGCGGACCTGCCCACAGGTGCCGCGGAGCACTTCCTCGAAGCGTTTGGTCAATTCCCGGCATAGCGCCACCTCTCGGTCATCCCCCAAGACCTCACACAATTCAGCTAATGTTCGGTAAACGCGCTTCGGGCTTTCGTAGAGGATCACGGTCGCTTTCGCGGCATCCAGATCCGCTAGCCATTTACGCCGTGCGCCCGCTTGCGGTGGCGGGAAGCCCGCAAACAGAAACCTGTCCGAGGCCAACCCGGATACGCTCAAGGCGGCCAAGGCTGCAGAAGCGCCCGGCGCGGAATAAACAGCGATCCCCTCTTCAATGGCTGCGCGGCCCAACTGGTAGCCCGGATCAGCCACCAAAGGTGTCCCGGCCTCCGAGACATAGGCCATGCTCTTCCCGGCCTGCAGAAGCTTGAGCAAGCCAGCCCTACCCTGCGCGCTGCTGTGATCGTGATAGGCAATCATCTGACGCCCTGCGACAGGAATCCCGTGAATTTCCATCAATCGCCGCGCCGTACGCGTGTCTTCCGCCGCGATCACATCCGCGTCTTTCAGCACATCCAGCGCACGCAGGGTTATGTCGCGGGCCGACCCGATCGGCGTGGCCACAAAATGCAATCCGGGCTGCACTTTTCCCCCTGCCGTCATGCGCGCCGCTCCGCCATAAGCAGGCAAGGGCGCGTCAAGGCGCTTGCGTTGAAGGGGTCGGATGGTCCATCTGCAGCGCGGGGGCACTGGACGGCACGGTCGGATCGTTTACTTGATCTGGCATAGGCCGTAGCGTGCATGCGCGGGCTCCCGCAATGAGAATTAAGTACGCCTCGAGGGAGGGCATCGTTCAATGGTTTCCGGTTTCGCAAAACTTCGCAACCCAGCTCGCATATTGGGCGCTCTGCTCCTGACCTTTGTTTTGACGGCATGTCAAATCGGTGGTGGCCCGATCGGCCTTGGAACCGGACCGCGCGTTAACGGACAAACCGTTGAAGTTGCCATGCTTTTGCCGATGTCGGGTGGCGGCGGTGACGCGCTTCTGTCGCGCAGCCTTGAAAATGCCGCCCGTCTGGCCGCCGCTGATGTGGCAGACAACGCCACCATCAACATTACGGTCTACGACACCGCCGGCAACGCATCCACCGCCGCGACCCGCGCGCAAGAAGCCGTGGGCAACGGCGCAGACGTGATCGTTGGCCCGCTCCGCTCGGACGCAGCCGCCGCCGTTGGTGTGGCTGTTGCAAACTCGAACGTGGCTGTGCTCAGCTTCTCCAATAATACCGAGATTGCGGGCGGCAACGTTCTTGTCTTGGGATATACCTTCGCCAATACAGCAGATCGTATCGTCAGCTATGCCGCCCGTCAGGGCCGCGGGAATATTGTGCTCGTCCATGCCAGCAACCTCGCCGGTGAAGTGGCGCGCGATGCTGTACGCACGGCAGCCGCGCGCAGCGGTGCCAACATCACCGCAACCATTCCCTACGAGTTCAGCCAGGTCGGCGTGGTCAACGTCGTGCCTCAGGTCACGTCCGCTGCACGCAACTCCGATGCGGTTTTGCTGACTTCGGACAGCGCAGGCGCCCTGCCGCTTTTCGCACAGCTTCTGCAGGAGAATGGCCTGAACCCCGCAACGACCCAGATGATGGGCCTGACCCGTTGGGATATTCCACCCGCAACGCTGGAATTCTCGGGCCTTCAGGGCGGCTGGTTTGCCCTGCCTGACACAGGTGCCGCGGCTGATTTCAACGCACGTTATGCCGCCACGAACGGCGCGGCCCCCCATGCGCTTGGCAGCCTTGGCTATGACGCCATCCGCGCCGTCGCTCAGACGGCGGGCACGGGCCGCCTTGGCGCGGGTGATTTCGTGGCAGCCGGTCAGGTCGACGGTGCAGGCGGCGTGTTCCGCTTCCTCAACGACGGAACGATCCAGCGCGCCCTCGCCGTGGCCGCAATCGTGAACCAACAGGTGAGTATCGTTGACCCCGCCCCAAGACGCCTTGGCGGTGCCGGTCTCTGACCGGCCACGCAACCCGTCCCTTTCAAACCCTTCCAAGCCGGGCACATTACTGCTGCCCGGCGCGGATATTGTAGACCGGGCTGCCCTTCAGGCCCGGATCGACAGCGCCTGCCAGTCCGCGCCCGACGCTGCAGCCATCCGCGCGGCAACGGTCGCGGAACTTCTGGAGACCCAAAAGGTCAGCCGCGCGCGCATTGCCGATGCGATCCTCGAAAACCCGCTTGCCGCGCGCCGCGCCACACGCACTTACGCGCACCTGACCGATGTGTTGGTCACAGAGGTCATGCGGGTGGCGCAGACCTATCTGCATCCCACAGGCGTGCCCATCGGATCTGAGCGGATGAGCGTTCTGGCCGTCGGCGGCTACGGACGCGGGGAAATGGCCCCGCATTCCGACGTCGATCTGCTGTTCCTGACGCCCTACAAAGTCACCCCGCAGATCGAAAGCGTCATAGAAAGCGCGCTCTACATGCTGTGGGACCTGCGCCTGAAGGTGGGCCATGCCAGCCGGACGGAGAAGGAATGCCTCCGCCTCGGCAAGCAGGATTACACCATTCGCACCACCCTGCTTGAAATGCGCCACCTCTACGGCGACCCGACCTTGAGCGCTGAGCTTGCAGATACAATGCGCAGCCAGCTCTTCGACAAGACAACCGGTGAGTTTATCGAGGCAAAACTCGAAGAACGCGCCAGCCGCCACAAGCGGCAGGGCGGGCAACGCTATATGCTGGAGCCGAACGTCAAGGAGGGCAAAGGCGGGCTGCGTGACCTTCAGACGCTCTATTGGATCGCCAAATACGAACACGGCGTCAGCCGCGCGGCAGAACTGGTCAAAGCCAAGGTTTTCCGCCCCGAGGAATTCGCCGCCTTTGATGAGGCCGAGCGCTTCCTCTGGGCCGTGCGCTGCCACCTGCACCTGATCGCAGGCCGCGCGCAGGACATGCTCAGCTTTGACATGCAGGTCGAAGTCGCCGACCGCCTTGGCTATACCGACCATTCCGGCAGACGCGCGGTCGAACACTTCATGCAGGATTACTTCCGCCACGCCACCCAGGTGGGCGAGCTGACCCGCATCTTCCTGACGGGTCTGGAAGCGCGCCACGTCAAACAGGAACCCGCCATCCTGAACTTCCTGCGCGGGGTGAACCGGCGCAAACGGCTCAAACCCGGCTATGCGTTGAAACAGAACCGGCTGACCATCGACCGGCCTAAAACCTTCTTCAAGGACAAGCTGAACATCCTGCGCCTGTTCGAAGAAGGCCTGCGCACCGGCTACCTGATTCACCCAGACGCGATGCGCGAAACCTCCGCCCGGCTTGACCTGATCGACGATGAGATGCGTCGCGATCCTGAGGCCAACCGTATCTTCCTCGACCTGATGCTCAAACACGGCAACCCCGAACGCGGCCTGCGCCGGATGAATGAGCTTGGGGTGCTGGCCGCCTTCATGCCGGAATTCGCCCCCATCGTCGCGATGATGCAGTTCAACATGTACCACAGCTATACGGTGGATGAGCATACGATCCAGGTGATCTCGACCCTCGCCCAGATCGAACGCGAAGAGCTTGTCGAAGAACTCCCCCTCGTTTCCGGTATCCTCAAGCGCGGGGTGAACCGCAAGGTCCTGTTTGTGGCTTGCCTGCTGCACGACATCGGCAAAGGACGGAAAGAGGATCACTCGATCCTCGGCGCGCGTATGTCCCGCTCGATTTGCCCCCGCCTTGGCCTGAAACCGGCGGAATGCGAAACCGTCGAATGGCTGGTGCGCTACCACCTTCTGATGTCTGACATGGCCCAGAAACGCGACATCGCGGACCCGCGCACCGTGCGCGACTTCGCCAAGGCCGTAAAAACCCGCGAGCGGCTGGACCTGCTGACCGTGCTGACGGTCTGCGACATCCGCGGCGTCGGACCGAACACCTGGAACAACTGGAAAGCCACGCTCCTGCGCGGGCTTCACCGCGCCACCGCATCTGCCCTTGAAACGGGGTTGGAGGATATCAACCGCGAGCAGTTGGAAGGGGAGGCCAAAAAGGCCCTGCGCGGCGCACTGGCCGATTGGTCCAAGCCCGAGATCAAGGCCGAGGTCGACCGCCATTACGGCCCCTATTGGCAAGGTCTGGACCTTGGCACGCAAGTCACCTTCGCGGAAATGCTGCGCGGGCTGGAAGATGATGAGATCCGCATCGACACCAAGCAGGACGAAGACCGCGATGCCACCCGCGTGTGCTTTGCGCTGCCCGACCACCCCGGCATCTTCTGTCGCCTCGCAGGCGCCCTATCGCTGGTCGGTGCCAATGTCGTTGATGCGCGCACCTACACCTCCAAGGATGGCTACGCGACCGCCGTCTTCTGGGTTCAGGACCATGATGGCCATCCCTACGAAAAGGCCCGCCTGCCGCGCCTGACCGGCATGATCCGCAAAACCCTGAAAGGGGAGGTTCTGGCCTCCGAGGCGATGGAACGCCGCGACAAGATCAAGAAACGCGAACGCCCGTTCGACGTGCCCACCACCATCACCTTCGACAATGAAGGTTCCGAGATTTACACGATCATCGAGGTTGATACCCGCGACCGTCCGGGCTTGCTCTACGACCTGACCAAGACCTTCGCGGCGGCGAATATCTACATCGCCTCCGCCGTGATCGCGACTTACGGCGTGCAGGTGGTCGATACCTTCTACGTCAAGGATATGTTCGGCCTGAAACTGCATTCCGAAGGCAAACGTGCCGGGCTTGAAAAGAAACTCCGCGCCGCGATTGCCCGCGTGGCCGAACGGGCGGGGGCCTAGGGCCTTGGCCGCCGCAAAGCCCATTCGCCTGTTGGCGGGCTTTTTCACGGTTGGGTTCTGGACATTGTGCAGCCGCATCCTCGGCTTCGTGCGCGACATCCTCCTGGCCGCGTTCCTCGGCACCGGCCCGGTGAATGAGGCGTTCCTTGTCGCCTTCTCCCTGCCCAACCTCTTCCGGCGCTTCTTTGCCGAAGGCGCGTTCAACACCGCTTTTGTGCCGCTCTTCTCGAAAAAGGTCGAAGGCGGCGAAGATGCCCAGACCTTCGCGCAAGACGCCTTTTCGGGCCTTGCCACTATCCTGATCGTGCTGACGCTGGTCGCCACCGCAGCCATGCCGTGGCTGGTGCTGGCCATGGCGGGTGGATTCGCAGCAGATGAGCGATTGGAACTGGCCACGGATTACGGGCGCATCACCTTCGTCTACATCCTGTTCATTTCACTGGCCGCGCTCTTCTCCGGCGTCCTGAACGCTCTTGGCCGTTTCGCCGCAGCCGCCGCCGCACCAGTCTTGCTCAACATCATCCTTGTGGCAGCGATGCTGGGGGCCGAATGGTTCCAGCCCGACGGCAAGATGACCTCGCTCGTCTATCCTGAAGAACGCTACGCCACTGCACTGGCGTGGGGCGTGCCACTTGCCGGGATCGCGCAATTGGTGCTGGTCTGGTTCGCCGCAGAACGGGCCGGCATCCGCATTCGCCCCCGCCTGCCGCGCCTGACGCCCGACATGAAGAAACTCGCTATCATCGCTCTACCCGCGATGCTTGCTGGCGGTGTCGTGCAGATCAACCTGTTGGTGGGCCGTCAAGTCGCCAGCTTCTTTGACGGGGCCATCGCGTGGCTCTACTACGCAGACCGTCTCTACCAACTGCCCCTTGGCATGGTGGGCATCGCCATTGGGATTGTCCTGCTGCCGGACCTGTCCCGCCGCCTGCGTGCGGGTGATGCAGAGGGCGGGCGCAACGCACTCTCACGCGCGGCTGAGATTTCGATGGTCCTGACAGTGCCCGCCGCCGTCGCCCTCGCCGTTATACCCGTGCCCCTGATTTCGGTGCTGTTCGAGCGGGGGCAATTCGCCTCCGATGATACCGCCGCAACCGCGCTGGCGCTGACCGTCTATGCCATCGGCCTGCCCGCCTTTGTTCTGCAAAAAGTGCTTCAGCCGCTCTACTTCGCGCGCGAGGACACGCGCACACCGTTCCGTTTTGCAGTGGTGGCGATGGTCGTCAACGCGGTCGTAGCCATCGGGCTTGCCCTGCTGATCGGCTTCCTTGGGGCCGCTATCGCCACAACCGCAGCCGCATGGGTCATGGTGGCCCTCCTCTCCAAAGGCCGCCGCTCCATGGGGGAAGAAGCGCAATTCGACACACGCTTTCGCGGCCGCATCTGGCGCATCGTCGCGGCAGCGCTGTCGATGGGAGTGGTGCTTTTAGGAACTGAGATCATCCTCGGCCCCTTCTTCGGAGCCGAGGGCATTCGTTATGTCGCCTTGGCGTTGCTGATCTTGATCGGCATGGCCAGCTATTACGGCTTTGGCCGCCTCTTCGGTGCCTTCAGCCTGGCTGAAATGCGCAGCGCCCTGCGGCGCGGTTAAAGCGGCGTCAGACGTCCGACATAGTAGATCACGCCACCGGTTGAGCTTGGGAAATTCAGCTGGACCTGATCGCCGTTGAACCGCACGCGCAGGCATTCCTCATCCTCGACCGGCACCAGCGTGTTGCCCTGCAACATCGAAACGGTCGTGCAGATCTGACGGCCCGAGACGCGCCAGATGGCCCACGCCTCTTCATCGCCATACGCCACGAACCGCGCCACATTGCCCGCACGGAACTCCACAGTCATGGAGAAGTCCGAAGGCGCATTCGGATCGCGGTATTCATCGACCGTCAGCAGGTGGTTTGTGAATGCCGCCTCAATCTCGGCCCGCGTCTGTGCTTGGGCCGCAACGCCCATCAGTCCAAGGGCCACAGCCCCGGCGGCAAGGTATTTCAATATGCTCATATCTGCTCGATTTCCCGTGTTCTTCGCCGCCACCCCATAGTGACGGGCAACACGGCAACCCTAACGCTGTCGCATCCGGGTTAGCAACCGCGCCCACCCGCCGGGGCTGACCACGAAGGACAACAGCAAACCCGTCACAAACCCGGTGAAATCCGCCACAACCGTTCCGAACTCGCCATTGATCAACGCGAACAGCAACTGGATCGCCAAAAGCGCCCCGATCAACCCGAACGCCCGCATCTGGCCCGAGCCCTGCGCCTCCGCACGCATCCACATCAGGAAGGTGAACGCCCCGATCAGGCCGTAAACACCGGGATAGCCGCCCACCAGCGGAAAGGGGCTGTCCATGATCAGCACGAAACCCAACGCACCGGCCACCGCCGACACCCAGAACACCGCCAGAAACGCCAGCGTCGAATAAACCTCCGCTACCATCTTGCCGAGCGCCAGGATGAACACGACGACAAACGCCGCGTGCACGAAACTGCCGTGGATAAGCGGATAGGTCACGAACCGCAGCAATTGCTCCGCCGGATAAATCCCGTTCGTCACCATCCACGTCCACACCTGATCGAGAACCGCGAAATCTTCCATCGCGGCCAGCCGCCAGCCGACGCCGCCCTGCCCGCCTAGAAACCCGGCGGTTGCAGCCTGAAACATCAATTCCAGCCCGAAAATGACCACGGCCAAAGCCACCACAACGGGCGGCAAGGCGTTGAAGGGGGATACGTTGTGATCTTCCACGGGCAACGGACCTTTGGTTGACGGCTCTTCCCCCTGTGGGTAAGCCCTCCCGCGCCGCTTGGCCAGTGGGGCCAGAGGCAGTGAGGGACCGACCATGGCAGACACCCAATTCACCCCGCGCGTCTTTTCGGGCATCCAGCCCTCTGGCGGGCTGACCCTTGGCAACTACCTCGGCGCGATCAAGCGCTTCGTGGACATGCAGGATGAGGGCTCATTCGAGACGGTCTATTGCATGGTCGACCTACACGCGATCACCGCCAAACTGCTCGACCCGGATGAGCTTCGCCACAACACGCGGGAGCTTTGCGCGGGCTTCATCGCCTCCGGCATCGACCCCGAAAAATCCATCCTGATCAACCAGTCCCAGGTCCCCGAACACGCCCAACTTGCGTGGATCTTCAACTGCATCGCCCGCATGGGCTGGATGGAGCGGATGACGCAGTACAAGGACAAGGCCGGCAAGAATGCCGAAGCGGCCTCCCTTGGCCTGCTCGCCTATCCCGCGCTCATGGCCGCTGACATCCTACTCTACCACGCGACCCATGTCCCCGTGGGCGACGACCAGAAACAGCATCTCGAACTGACGCGCGACATCGCCGCGAAGTTCAACCACGATTACGGCGTCGATTTCTTCCCGATCACCGAGCCTGTCATCGAAGGTGCCGCCACCCGTGTGATGAACCTGCAGGACGGCACGAAGAAAATGTCGAAATCCGACCCGTCGGAAAAGACACGCATCAACATGACCGATGACGCCGACACCATCGCCAAGAAGATCCGCAAGGCGAAGACCGACCCCGATCCGTTGCCCGACGCGATGGATGCGCTCACCGACCGCCCCGATGCCCGTAACCTCGTGAACATCTACGCGGCCTTGGCCGACATCACGCCGCAAGCGGTCCTCGACAGACACGGGGGCAGCCTCTTCGGCCATTTCAAGGTCGCACTGTCCGAGGTCGCCGTCGAAAAGCTCTCCCCCATCTCGGCCGAGATGAGCCGCCTTATGGACGACCCGTCCGAGATCGACCGCATCCTGCGCCGCGGAGCTGACCGGGCGCGCGAAATCACCGTGCCTGTGCTCGAAAAGACGTATGATATCGTGGGGATGCTACGCAGCTGACCCCTGAATTTGCTTGCCGATAATCGGCGCACACTAACCCTGCATTCTCGTGGAATTGCGCCCCAACGCGTGGTGCACCACCTAGGTCATCGAAAGGAAGCCTACGATGACCTACACTGCAGATCCCGGCACAACCATCGGCCATACGCACCTCAAAGTGTCTGACCTTGAACAGTCCATCGCTTTTTACCGCGATGTGATCGGCTTGGAGGTGCAGCAAAGATATGGCCACGATGCCGCCTTCATGTCCGCTGGCGGTTATCATCACCACCTCGGCCTAAACACTTGGCGCAGCCGGGGTGGGCCACGCCCCGCACCCAACGCGACCGGCTTATTCCACGTCGCTTTCCTCTACCCGACCCGCAAAGCCTTGGCGCAGGCTGTGGCCAATGTCCTTGGGCATGGCGTTACGCTGACCGGCGCGGCCGATCACGGCGTCTCTCAGGCGCTCTACCTCGATGATCCCGACGGAAACGGGATCGAGCTGTATTGGGACCGCGCGCCTCAGGACTGGCCCCGCGATCCCGATGGAAATCTGGCAATGGTCAACGACCGACTGGATATAAATGCCCTTCTGAAGGAAGCGTGAGCCCCGTAAACTAAGGTGACGTTGCGCCATTGTGCATTCACGCACAAATCTTACGCCTGCGTTAACTTTACATTCATATTTCTGACGTTATGTTCCCCGATACTTCAAACATCGACAGCACCAGTACGGGGGGAACTGCATGACCAGTCGTCTCACCACCCGGTCGGATACGCCGACCGTATCTGCCAAGGACCGCACCTCTGATCGGATCTTGGCCACTCAAACCGCCTGCCGCACCAAAGCGGCCAAGCAGGCGCGCTCAGACCACAAGGCCGCGCGCACGCAACCTCGCGCCCCGTCCTCGGACACAGGCGTCACCATGATGTATCAGCAGGGCTTCACCTCTGGACCTTCCATGTGACCTGGCTCTACCCTCCCCCTGACCGATAAGGGGAGGGCACCATGGCCACCGGCACCAACATCAAAACTTATTTCGATGGCGCTTGGCATGATGCGGATATCCCCGTCATGCGTGCGGGCGACCACGGCACATGGCAGGCCACCACCGTCTTCGACGGCGCGCGCTATGTGAACGGCCTCGCCCCTGATCTGCGCGCCCATTGTGACCGCGTCGTGCGCTCCGCCCGCGCACTCAGCCTAAACCCCGGTAAAACGGGCGAGGAGATTTTCGAGATCATCTGGGAGGGGTTGAAACGCTATCCCAAAGACACGCCCGTCTATGTCCGCCCGAACTTCTACGGCATCGACGGCGGCCATTACGGAATTGTCCCCGCCGAGACGGAGGCGGGCTTTTTCATCTGCCTTGAAGAGGTGCCCATCGCCCCGCCAGAGGCATCATCGCGCCTGACCACCACACGCTTTCACCGCCCCGTCCTGAACACTGCCGTGCTCGACGCAAAGGCAGGCTGCCTCTACCCCAACAACGCGCGGATGCTGATGGAGGCGCGGTCCAAGGGCTACGACAATGCCCTTGTGACCGATGCCATGGGCAACGTGGCTGAGACCGCCACCGCCAACATCTTCATGGTCCGTGATGGCGAGGTCTTTACGCCCATCCCCAACGGCACGTTTCTCAACGGCATCACCCGCCAGCGCCACATGAAAAACCTGCGCGCAGACGGCTACACTGTGACCGAGACCATTTTGGGCTACGATGATTTCCGGCAGGCGGACGAGGTCTTCATGACCGGCAACCTCAACAAAGTCACGCCAGTGCTCGAATTTGACGGAACCAACTATCAGCACGGGCCCGTCACGAAACGCGCGCGCGAGCTTTACTGGGATTGGGCGGCCTCCGCTGCCTGAGGGCCTTGGAAATCGTTAAAATTTGGTAAACAAAATCGCGATTATCTCAATCTATCAATGGTTTAACCCATATGTGCAACCTTGCAACCGGTGCACCCACCCCATCTTCCGCTAGACAGGCCCGCCCCCCTCCGTCATGCTCCATCGTCGGAGAGAGGAACCAATCCGATGCGCACATTTCTCGTCATCCTCGATGACACCCGCGAATGCCTCAACGCCATGCGCTTCGCCGCCATGCGCGCCCACAACACCGGCGGCGGGGTCGAAATCCTCTCGGTGATCCCCCCTGACGAATTCAACCATTGGATCGGTGTTGGCGAGGTTATGCGCGCAGAGGCGCGCGAACGGATCGAGGCGCATTTCAACGTCTTCGCCAAATGGATGCGCGACAAGCAGGACATCGACCCGACCCTCGTGATCCGCGAAGGCGATCCGCTGGAGGAAATCCTGAACCACATCCATGCCAACAAGGAAATCGGCGTGCTTGTGTTGGGCGCAAACTCCGGCAAAGGGGGCCCCGGCCCCTTGGTCTCGCAGCTCACCAAACAAGCGGGCAATCTGCCGGTACCTATGACGGTTGTGCCCGTGGAGCTCAGCAAAGAACAGCTCGAAGTCATCACCTGACCCGCCTCAGCCAATCGTTTGCTGCATACCGGCATTACCTCGTCTTCCGCTGCATGGCTTCTTATATGAAGGACGCGAACAGACATGGAGGGCAGATCCATGCCCAAACCCCGCATTGTCATCCTCGGTGGCGGCTTCGGCGGCCTCTACACCGCCCGCGCCCTCAAGCGTGAACTCAAAGACACTGCGGAAATTGAACTCATCACGGCAGAGAACTACTTCGTCTTCCAGCCTCTCCTGCCAGAGGTCGGCGCAGGCTCGGTCACGCCAATCCACGCCACCTCACCCTTCCGCTTCCTCCTCAAGGGCGTCACCATCCGCAAAGCCCTGATCGACAGCGTCGATTTCGCGACCAAAACGGTCACCGTTTTTCAAGGCGTCCAACGCCGCCCGACCGAGATCGCCTACGACCACCTCGTCGTCTCCCTCGGCCAAACCGTCGATCTCTCCCGCACGCCGGGTCTGCAAGACCATGCCCTGACAATGAAGGGTTTGGAGGACGCCCGCCGCCTGCGCGCCCATGTGATCGAGCGTCTGGAACATGCCGACATCACCAATCTGCCCGAGGTCAAACGCGGCGCGCTGACCTTCACTGTGATTGGTGGCGGCTTCTCAGGGATCGAGACTGTAGGCGAGATGGCCGAGCTCATCGACCGCTCGCTTAAGTATTACCCCAACGTCTCGCGCGACGAGGTCCGCATCATCGTGCTGGAATTCGCCGACAAGATCCTTGCCGAGATGCCCGAAAGCCTCGCCCAATACGCCGGCGAACAACTCGAAAAACGCGGTATCGAGATCCGCCTGAACACCGGCATCGCCAGCGCCACCGGCACGCAGATCACCACGACCACCGGCGACACCATCGACTGCCGCACTGTCGTCGCCACCATCGGCAACGCGCCCGCGCCTGTCGTTGAGCGCATGGATTTGGCCCTGCAACACGGCCGCATCGCCGTCGACCGCGACCTCTCCGTGCCCGACAGCGATGGCGTCTGGTCGCTTGGTGACTGCGCCCTGATCCCGATGAAGGACAACGCCGCCGACCGCGCCGATTTCGCGCCGCCCACCGCTCAATTCGCGGTGCGAGAGGCCAAGCAACTCGCCGCCAACATCGCCCGCGCGATCCGGGGTGAGCCGCGCAAACCGTTCGAATATATCTCCAAAGGTGCCATGGCCTCCCTCGGCGGGCGGCGCGGCATTGCTGATGTCATGGGCATCCGCCTGAAAGGTTTCCTCGCCTGGCTCCTCTGGCGCGCCTACTACGTGGCCTTCCTGCCCGGGTTCCCGGCCAAGGTTTGGGTGCTCAGCCATTGGGTCCTCGATTGGGTCACGCCGCGCAGCCTCGTGAACCTTAACTCCTACACGCCGCCTGCCGCGCGCCACGTCCACTATCGCGCCGGCGACCGCATTTACGAGACCGGCAATCGCGCCGATGGGCTCTACACGGTGATCGAAGGCGCCGTTGAAATCCGACGCGACACCGATGATGCCCCGCAGACCCGCCGCGTCGGCCCGGGCGAGCATTTCGGCGAACGCATGGTTTTCGGTGCCACCCGCCGCCTCGCCACGGCCCGCGCGCTGGAAGACACGACCGTCCTCGTCCTCGACCGCGCGCATTTCTTGAAGCTTTACGAGAGCTTGCCGCCGTTCCGCGAGTATTTCGAACAGCACCTCGCCCGCGAAGGCCTCGACTGGCCGCTCGACAGCCGCGAACGCCCCGAAGCGGCAGAGTAGTTTAGAACCATTCCAATCGCCTTGACTCCGCCGGGGTGCGACCGCATATCTGACTCAACCAGTAAGGATAGTCGCGCATGTTCATCCAGACCGAAGCCACCCCGAACCCCGCCACGCTCAAGTTCCTGCCCGGCCAGACCGTGCTGGAGGCTGGCACCGCCGATTTCCCATCGGCTGAGACGGCGGACAAATCCCCCCTCGCCACCCGCATCTTCGCGGTTGAGGGGGCCACGGGCGTGTTCTTCGGCACCGATTTCATCACCGTGACCAAAGCGGAAGCCGTGGATTGGGACCATATCAAGCCCGCCATCCTCGGCGCGATCATGGAGCATTTCCAATCCGGCGCGCCCGTGATGGAAGGTGAGGCACAAGCCGCTGGCGGCCATGCCGAGCACACCGGCGAAGACGGTGAAATCGTGGGGCAGATCAAGACCCTGCTCGATACACGCGTGCGTCCCGCCGTGGCCCAGGATGGCGGCGACATCACCTTCCACGGCTTTGATCGCGGCGTGGTCTACCTGCATATGCAGGGTGCCTGCGCAGGCTGCCCGTCGTCGACACTGACGCTGAAGATGGGTATCGAAAACCTGCTACGCCACTACATCCCGGAAGTGGTCGAGGTGCGCCCGGTTGCCGTCTGATACGGCTCCGATCACCGGACACTGCTATTGCGGGCAGACACGGCTCACCGCCACCGCCCGCCCCCAAACCGTCACCTACTGCCACTGCTCCGATTGCCGCCGCCTCTCAGGCGCGCCGGTCGCCGCCTTCGCGGCATTCGCGCCGTATCAGGTGACGTTCTCACCCTCACGCGGCCCGCGCAAAAGCTTCACCAAAGGCGTGGATCGCTGGTTCTGTCTTGATTGCGGCACGCAGCTTTGCGCGACCTACGACTATTTGCCCGATCAGATCTACGTCCCCCTCGGCCTGCTCGACCAAGCCGACCAACTCGCCCCGGAAAGCCATAGCCACGCCGACAGCGCGCTACCCTGGCTCCACATCACCGATGACTTGCCCCGCGATACCGGGTCTGGACGAGACCGCCTGAAACCCTGACCCCGTTCCTTGTTTCAAAAATACCGTGGGGGTCAGCGGCTTTCCCCTCGGGAAAGACGCGCATAGAGCAGCGCCCCCTGAAACGGGGTGGGCGGGCGGGACCGCACACCCCTCCCCTTGCTCCGACGCAGCAAGGGAATTAACCCCGCCCCATGACCCAGCCGCTGATCCTTGCCTTTGACACCTCCGGCCCGCATTGCGCGATAGCGCTCCTGCAGGGCGAAACGGTGCTCGCCTCCCGGTTCGAGGAGATGGCCAAGGGTCAGGCCGAACGTCTGATGCCACTGATTGAGGCGACATTGGCGGAGGACGGCTTGCCACTGGATGTCCTCGACGCGATCGCCGTCGGCATAGGCCCGGGCAATTTCACCGGCATTCGCATCGCCGTCTCCGCCGCCCGCGGGCTGGCACTGGCCTTGGGCACTCCCGCAATTGGCGTCAGCAATTTCGAAGTGATGCGCGGCCCCAACTCCCGCCGGGACCATGAACCCCAGCTTGTGTCGCTTCCCGCACCGCGCGGCACAGTGTTCCTGCAAGCCTTCAAGGACGGGCGCGAAGATGGCCAAGCGCACATGCTGCGCACCTTGCAGGATCCGTTTTGGGAGCTTTTCGACGCATCCGCTTCGCGTCCAATTCTGGGTCAATGGGCCGAGGACCTCGCCCTCTACCACCCACCAAGCTACGACCCGTCCGGCCCGCCTGCGCAGGATCGAGAGCTACCGGCGCGGCTCTCCGCCCAGATCATCGGGGCCATCGCCGCCGACAAACTGGCAGACGGACACGACCATCCCCGCCCCGCGCCCCTCTACATCAAACCCGCCGACGCTGCCCCCTCGCGTGAGGCCGGGCCAACGATACTGTGACGCTCGCTGAAACCCTCGCCGAGCTCCATGCCGCCAGCTTTCCGCGGGGCTGGACCACCCATGAATTCGAAACGCTGCTGGCCAATCCGGCCTATACTATCATCACCTCGGACCACGGCTTTGCGATGCTGCAAATCATTCCGCCCGAGGCTGAGCTGATCACCATCTCCATTTTACCCACGGCGCGTGGCATGGGCCATGGTCGCACCCTTCTCTCGCGTACCGTCGAAGCCGCACGCACGGCCGGGGCCACTTCAATCTTCCTTGACGTGGATGCCACCAACGTTGCTGCCATCGCCCTCTACGAAAGCGCGGGTTTCTCTGAGTTTGCACGCCGCCCAGGCTATTATGCCTCGGAGGATGATAAACCATCTGACGCGATCCAGATGGTCCACCACGTCTCTGCCCAATGACCTGACTAATCCACAGGCAATTGACGCAGATACAGGCACTGACGCCCCGTCACCCGCCAGAATCCGGTTGACCCTCCCCGCCCGCTTTGCCCTTATTCAAAGCAAGGATTCCGTTGCTTGAGACGGGGTTTCTGCTTCGGGGAGCGGCCACAGCACAGGCTGACGCCCCAGAACCAACCGGGAGACCAATAATATGACAATGATGAAATCGCTTCTTGGCGCCGCTGCTGCCATCGCATTCTCCGCCGCTGGCGCGCTGGCCGACGGCCCTGCCATCATCTTCGACCTGGGCGGCAAGTTTGACCGCTCTTTCAACGAATCCGCCTTCAACGGCGCTGAGCGTTGGGCCGAGGAAACCGGCGGCACCTACCGCGAGATCGAGCTTCAGAACGACGCGCAGCGCGAACAGGCCATGCGCCGCCTCGCGGAAGCGGGCTCCAACCCCATCGTGATGGCAGGCTTCAGCCAGGCCTCCGCGCTGGAAGTTGTTGCACCTGACTACCCCGAGACCACCTTCGTCATCATCGACGGCGTTGTGGACGCGCCCAACGTGCAGTCGATCATCTTCTCCGAGCATGAGGGATCGTACCTCGTCGGCATGATGGCTGGCATGGCGTCCGAGACGGGCACCGTGTCCTTCGTCGGCGGCATGGACATCCCGCTGATCTCGCGCTTCGCCTGCGGCTATGCTCAGGGCGCTGTTGCAGCCAACCCCGACGCCACCGTCATCGCCAACATGACCGGAACCACGCCTGCCGCATGGAACGACCCCGTGCGCGGTGGTGAACTGACGCGCGGCCAGATCGGCCAGGGCTCTGACGTTGTGTTCGCTGCCGCTGGCGGCACCGGCCTTGGCGTTCTGCAGACCGCAGCCGACGAAGGCATCCTGTCGATCGGTGTGGATGCCAACCAGAACTACCTGCACCCCGGCATGGTCCTGACCTCCATGGTCAAGCGCGTGGACGTGGCTGTCTATGACAGCTTCACCGCAGGCGCAGACGGCATCGAGCCCGGCATCTTCGTCTACGGCCTCGCCGAGAATGGCGTCGGCTACGCAATGGACGAATTCAACGCCGAACTTGTGACTGAAGAGATGATCGCAGCCGTCGACGCGGCCCGCGAAGAAATCATCGCAGGCACCCTGTCCGTCCACAACTTCACCGACGACGGCACCTGCCCGGTGGAAATGCAGTAAGGCGCGGGCCTTGCTGTAACGAAACAGACGGGCCGCGCCTTTCCCAAGGTGCGGCCCGCTCCTTATCCAGTCAGAGACCGCGCCCATGACAGCCCCTGCGATTGAACTCAAAGGCATCTCCAAGGCCTTCGGGCCGGTTCAGGCCAACAAGGACATTTCGCTGAGTGTCGCCAAGGGCGCGATCCACGGCATCGTTGGCGAGAACGGCGCGGGCAAGTCGACGCTGATGTCGATCCTCTATGGCTTCTACAAGGCCGACGCTGGTGAGATCTGGATCAACGGCAAACAGACCTCCATCCCCGACAGCCAGGCCGCCATTCGCGCCGGTATCGGCATGGTCCACCAGCACTTCAAGCTGGTCGAGAATTTCACGGTGGTCGAGAATGTGATCCTCGGCTCCGAAGACGGCGCAATGCTGCGCCCCTCCATCTCCAAAGCCCGCAAGGTTCTGATCGACCTTGAGAAGGAATATGGTCTTGAAGTTGACCCTGACGCGGTGGTCGAAGACCTCTCCGTCGGGCACCAGCAACGCGTCGAGATCCTCAAACAACTCTACCGCGAAGCCGACATTCTGATCCTCGATGAGCCTACTGGCGTGCTCACCCCGTCCGAGGCTGATCAGCTGTTCCGCATCCTTGGTCGCCTAAAAGAAGAGGGGAAGACGATCATCCTGATCACCCACAAGCTGCGCGAGATCATGGATATCACCGACACCGTCTCCGTCATGCGACGTGGTGAGATGACCGCGACGGTCAAAACGGCCGAGACCTCGCCCGCCCAGATCGCTGAACTCATGGTGGGCCGCAAGGTCCTGCTGCAGGTCGATAAGACCGCTGCCAATCCGGGCAGTGTGGTCCTTGATGTCCAGAACCTGCGCGTTGTCGATCCGAGCGGGGTGGAGCGTGTCAAATCCATCTCCTTCCAGATCCGCGCGGGAGAAATCCTGGGCATCGCGGGCGTGGCGGGCAACGGCCAGACCGAACTCCTCGAAGTCTTGGGCGGCATGATCCCTGCGCAGGGCGGCACAGTGAAACTCCACGGCGAGGAAATCGATTTGACCGGCCGCGAAAGTGATGGCCAGTCCCGACGGCGGCGTGGCATCGGCCATGTGCCTGAGGATCGGCAAGTCGAAGGCCTGATCATGCCCTATGAGGCGTGGGAAAACGTGGCCTTTGGCTACCACCACGATGTGCGCTACCAATCCGGACCGCTTATGAACAACGCCGCCATCAAGGCCGACTGCGCCGAGAAGATGGAACGCTACGACGTCCGACCGCCCAACCCGCGCCTGCCTGCCCGCAACTTCTCGGGCGGCAACCAGCAAAAGATCGTCGTCGCGCGCGAGATGGACCGCCAGCCTGAATTGCTGCTGATCGGCCAGCCCACGCGCGGCGTGGACATCGGGGCCATCGAATTCATCCACAAGCAGATCATTGCCCTGCGCGATGCTGGCAAGGCCGTGCTGCTGGTCTCCGTCGAACTGGACGAAATCATGGGCCTATCCGACCGCATCGCCGTCATGTTCGATGGCGTGATCTCAGGCGAACGCCTGCCGTCCGAGACCAACGAGGGCGATCTGGGCCTGCTCATGGCCGGCGTCAACGAGACCAAGGGGGCCGCATAATGGATAAGATGCCAAAATGGGCTGACATCATCCTGATCCCACTGATCAGCGTGGTCCTCGCCCTCTTCGCCTCCGGCCTCGTGGTCTATTTCATTATCGGTGAAAACCCCTTCCGTGCCATGGCGATCATGGTGAATGGAGCTTTCGGTTCGGCCTATGGCTGGGGCTACACGCTGTTTTACACCACGAATTTCATCTTTACCGGCCTCGCCGTCGCCGTCGCCTTCCATGCGCGCCTGTTCAACATCGGCGGCGAGGGGCAGGCCTATGTCGCAGGCATCGGCGCGGCCATTGCCTGCCTGCTGATCCCTTGGCCCCATTGGTCGTTGGCCCTTGTGGCCGTGACGTTTATGACCGCGCTTTTTGGGGCCGGATGGGCCGCGATCCCCGCCTATCTGCAAGCCAAGCGCGGCAGCCATATCGTGATCACCACGATCATGTTCAACTTCATCGCCGCCTCGCTGATGATCTACGTCCTGAACAACATCTTCACGATCCCCGGCTCGGCTGAAACCGCCTCCGTCCGCTTCCCGGAAACCACGCACCTGCCCAATGCAGGCGCCTTTGCAGGCTTCCTTGGCTTCCGGTCTTCGACCCCGCTTAACGTCAGCTTCTTCATCGCCCTTCTCGCCGCACTCGGCGTCTGGCTTCTGATCTGGCGCACAAGGCTGGGGTATGAGATCCGCGCCTTCGGCCACTCTGAGACCGCCGCCGTTTACGCAGGCATCAGCCCCGTCAAGATCACCATGATTGCGATGCTGATTTCCGGCGCATTGTCCGGCCTGATGGCAATCAACGCCGTGCAGGGTGAAAGCGAACAGCTGCGCCTCGACTTCGTGGCAGGCGCGGGCTTTGTCGGCATCGCCGTTGCGCTCATGGGCCGCTCGCACCCCGTGGGCGTTTGCCTTGCCGCGCTGCTCTTCGGGATGCTCTACCAAGGCGGCGCGGAACTGGCATTCGAAATGCCCGCCGTCAGCCGAGAGATGATCCTCGTGATCCAGGCGCTCGTGATCCTCTTCACCGGCGCGCTCGACAACATGGTGCGCATGCCGATGGAGAAGCTCTTCATGTCGATGCGCAGCAATGCGGCTCCGAACCCGAAGCCCACGCGCGCCGATCAATCCACCGCGGCAGGAGAATGACCATGATCGACACGCTTCTGCCCTTCCTGCCCGCCTTCGCCGTTGCCTGGGGTATCTTCTTCGTCGGGGCGTCCTCCCCCGGCCCCGCCGTCGCCATGCTCATGGGCCTGTCGCTCAGCCAAGGGCGCACCGCGTCGCTCATCGCCTGCCTGGGCATCGCGCTTGGCTCCGCCACCATCAACGTCCTGACCATCCTCGGCGTTGGCCTGATCCTCAGCCAAGCCGCATGGGCGATGATGCTGCTGAAACTCGCAGGCTCCGCCTACCTTGCCTACCTCGCCTACGGCGCGTTCAAGAAGGCGATCAATCCGCCCACCATCGCGGCGCAGGCCGTCACCCGCCAATCCACGCCCGCGCTTTTCGCCAAGGGCTACCTGCTGCAAGTCACGAACCCCAAGGCCATCGCTTTCTGGCTCGCTATCGCCGCCGTGGGCGCCACGGCAAACGCGCCCCTCTGGGTCATCGCGCTGTTCGTGATCTCCTGCGCAATGCTCAGCTTCGTCTGCCACGCCGCATGGGCGCTGGCGCTTTCCGCCACACCCGTCCGCGCCGCCTATATCCGCGCACGGCGTTACGTCGAAGGCGCGCTCGGCGCATTCTTTGCTTTCGCCGCCTACAAGCTCGCCACGTCGAGGATCTAACCCATGGATTTCATGACAATCCTGCAACTCTCCGACAGCTCCCTGCGGCTCGCCACGCCGCTCCTGCTGGCCTGTCTTGCCGGGCTCTTCTCGGAGCGGGCGGGCATTTTCGACATCGGGCTGGAGGGCAAGATGCTGGCCGCCGCATTCTTCTCGGCCGCCTTCGCTTTCCTGTCGGGCAATGTCTGGATCGGCCTCGGCGTCGGCATCCTCGCCTCTGTCGTCCTCTCTATCCTGCATGGCGTTGCCTCTATCACCTTCCGCGGTAACCAGCTGATCTCGGGCGTGGCCATCAACTTCCTCGCTGCAGGCCTCACGGTGGTGATCGCCCAAACCTGGTTCAGCCAGGGCGGTCGCACACCGGCACTCACCGGCGATGCCCGCTTTTCCGAGATTGTCCTGCCAGGTGCGGCCTCCCGCATCCGCGATATTGCCCAACAAGATCCGCCCATGCAGATTTATTCCGAGCTTCTGTCGGGCCATTCCATCCTTGTCTACATTGCGCTCCTGATCGTGCCGCTCACCTGGTGGGTCCTCTACCGCACCCGCTTCGGCCTGCGCCTGCGCGCCGTGGGCGAAAACCCCGCCGCCGTAGACACCGCCGGCATCTCTGTCGTCGGCCTGCGCTACGCCGCCGTCGTTATCTGCGGAGTCCTCTGCGGCCTTGCGGGTGCCTACCTCGCCACCGGCCTCTCCGCGGGCTTCGTCAAGGACATGAGCGCGGGCCGCGGCTTCATCGCACTGGCCGCGCTGATCTTCGCCAAATGGCGCCCGTGGGAGGCGCTGGGGGCGTGCCTGCTCTTCGGTTTCCTCGACGCCGTCGGCAACCGCTTCCAGAATATCGAGCTTTTGACCTTCCTCAGCCTGACCTTCCTCTTCGTGGTGCTGATCGGGGCCATCATGCTGATCCTCCGCCTCGTCGCGCTCCTGCGCGGCAAAGCCACCCCGGGCAGCCTCGCCATCCCAGCCGCAACTCTTGTCGCAGGCCTCGTCTTTGCCATTGGCCTGCCTGCACTCGATACAAGTCAGGGCCTGGGCGCGACGCTCAACACGTTTGTCCTGCCCGTCCAATTCATGCAGGCCCTGCCCTACATCCTGACCGTGGTGATCCTCGCAGGCTTCGTCGGCCGCGCCATCCCACCACGCGCAGGTGGCGAGCCCTACGTGAAGGAACGATAAAGACCTCAGCACAGGCGCACAGCGCCCGTGCGCCCCCTCGCCTTTTCGCACAGTCACAAACACGCCATCTCTCATGCCATGAACCGGGCCGAACGCCCGCCAAACGCAGGAGAGACTCCCATGTCCACCACCATCCCCGGCCTGCACCACGTGACCGCCATTTCCGGTCCCGCCCAGGCCAATGTCGACTTCTTCACCGGCACGCTCAAACAGCGCCTCGTAAAGAAAACCGTCAACTTCGATGCGCCCGACACCTACCACCTATACTACGGCAACGACGCGGCGGAGCCCGGCACCATCCTCACCTTCTTCCCCTTCGCCGATGCAGGCCCCGGCCGCGCAGGCTCGGGCATGGCAGCGGCCTATGCCTACGCAGTCCCGCACGGCAAGTTCGACGGCTGGATGGAGGATCTGGCGGAGAATGCCATCGACTTCCTCGGCCCGAAAGAACGCTTCGGGGAGCGTGTGATCCTGCTCCGCGACCCCGACGGCGCGCCCGTCGAACTGGTGGAGACCGACCGCGAGGTCGATGGCCCCCTCGACGGCTTCCATTCCGTCACGCTCTGGGAAGACGACATCGCCCCAACCGCACGCCTGATCACCGATCATTTCGGCTGGGAAGAGGTCGGCCACGAAGTGCAGGACGGCACCGAACGCCTCCGCCTCCGTGCCCCCGGCGACGCGCGCGGCGCCGTAGTCGACATCATGCGCTCCGACGCGCCGTCCCTCGGGCGGCAGGGGGCCGGCACCATCCACCACGTGGCCTTCCGCGCGCGGGACGATGCCGAACAACTCGAATGGCAGGAAAAGCTGCAATCCGCAGGCTTCGGCGTGACCGAGGTCCGCGACCGGCAGTATTTCAACGCCATCTACTTCCGCGAACCCGGCGGTGTGCTGTTCGAGATCGCCACCGATCCACCGGGCTTCGCCACCGACGAAGACCCCGCCCATCTGGGCGAGGCCCTCAAACTGCCCCCGCAATACGAGGGCATCCGCGACAAGCTGGAGCGGGTCCTCCCGCCGCTCAAAGTCGCATGAGCATGAACCAATCGGCGCCCGTCACCCTGGCGGGCGCCGCACCGGACCGGGCGCGTTACGGCCTCGTCCTTGTGCATGGCCGCGGTGGCTCTGCTGCCGATATCCTAGGCCTCGGCGAGGCGCTCGGCCTGCCCGACATCGCGCTCGCCGCACCGCAGGCCCCCGGCCACAGCTGGTGGCCCACATCCTTTCTCGCCCCCACTGCGCAGATGGAGCCCTTCGTGCAATCTGGCCTTGCCACAGTCGAGGCAGCAATCGAGGCGCTCGCGCTGCCCCGTAGCCAAATCGCGCTCGCCGGCTTCTCCCAAGGCGGCTGCCTCGCATTGGAATTTGCCGCCCGCAATGGCGACCTCATGGCCACTTTCGGCCTCTCCGCCGGGCTGGTTGGCACCTCTGACAGCGATGAATCTGCAACTGAAGCCCTCTACGGCCACAGGCCCAAACGCTTCGACTACACAACGGACCTTAGCCAAACGCCGGTTCACATCTCCGTCCATGAACAAGACCCACACATTCCTCTCGCCCGCGCCCAAGCCAGCGTCGAGATCTTCCGCGCGCTTGGTGCGGAAACCAACCTCGTCACCGCCCCCGGCGCGGGCCATGGCATCCTTCAGGAGGACGTCATAGCACTGCGCGCCGCCCTGAACCGCTAGCGCAACCCGCCCCTCTTTGTTCCCTGAAAATGCCGGGGGAGTCGCCTTTGGGCGGCGGGGGCAGCGCCCCCAAATGGGGTGGGCGGGCGGGCCCGCCCCCTCATCTGAACCAGAAATCCCAGCCGCGCTGATAGGCGGCAACGAGCGGATGTCCTTGGATCGTGTTCACCGGCACCTCGCCCGCTGGCAGCTGATCCTCCCCAAAGGCCTGCGCCCCGCGCCAAACCTCTGCGTTTAGATACCGCAGCCCCTCGGGCAATTCCGGCACACGACCTTCATCCGGCACGCCCGGCCCGGCCATGACGAAGCCCCAATTCCCGAAACTCGGCAGGTAGACTTGGTACGGCACAGTCCCCAACCCTTGCCCCGGCGATACGGGGTTGCGGGTCGCGGCCAGCGTCGCCTCCGTGATCCAAAAGGCATCACTGGCAAAGGTCGGCGATCCGGCCTGCGTCACCATCAGTCCAACACCCGACAGTCGCTCCATCAACATCCCGTAGAATTCCACGGAATAGAGCTTCGACAAGGCAATGCTTTTCGGGTCCGGCAGATCGGCGATGATGACGTCAAAAACCTCATCTCCATGCCCCTCCGCCGCCCAAACCCAAGCGTCCGTGTTCACCACCTCAACCCGATCGTCGAGCAACGCGCCGTCGTTCAAGGCCACAAGATCTGGGTTGGTCGAAAACAGCTCCGTCACACGCGGGTCCAGATCCACCAGAACCACCCGCTCCACACCCTCGTGGCGCAGCACTTCACGCACCGCCATCCCGTCGCCGCCACCCAGAACCAGCACATTCCGCACACCAGGCACCAACCCCATGGCCGGATGCACAAGCGCCTCGTGATAGCGGTGCTCATCGAGGGAATCGAACTGGATCGAATGGTCGAGGAACAGGCGATACCGCTCGTCAAACCGCGTGATGACGATGCTCTGATAGCTGGTCGTCTCCGAGAAAATCACCTCATCCTGAAACAGCCGCGCATCCACGGCCGAGACCATCCGTTCACTCACGGCAAATGCGAGGAGAGACGCGAGGAGGAACCCACCCCATGCCACCCACATCGCGCGGCCGAACCGGTCGCGGAACAAATACAGTGAGAACCCCGCCACCAGCAGGTTCAGAATGCCAAACGCCACCGACGCGCTCATCAGCGGCAGGTTCGGCACGATCAGCAGCGGAAACGCCAAAGACGCCGCCAGCGCCCCGATATAATCGGCGGTCAGCACGTTCTCGAAGCGGAACTCCGCCGCGCCAATCTCTTTCATCACGCGGCTGATCAGCGGGATCTCCATCCCCGACAGCACGCCAATTGCGATCAACCCGCCATAAAGCGGCAGGCCCACAGCGCCGTAGATCGCATAGGTGAAGAACAACAGCGGCCCGAGCGCGCCACCGATTACACCCAACGCCATTTGCGCCCGCACGAAGCCGCCCAAGGCATCGCCCACAAAGCGCGAGGCCCAGGCGCCCACGCCCATCGCGCTCAGGAACACCCCGATCACGAACGAGAATTGGCGGATGGAATCGCCCAGAAGATAGCTGGAAATGGTCGCTGCGATCAGCTCGTAGATCAGACCCGCCACCGCCACCACGAAGGTGGCCGCCAGCAGCCACGCGACCTTTGGGGTCAGCTCCGCCCGCGACGAAGCTGACGCATCAGGCTCACTCAAGACAGGATGACGGCCGCGATGATGATCGCCATCGACATGAACACCGACCCGATCAGAATGGCGAGTGAGGTGTTCTGATCCTCCTCAATCTCTTTCACGATCGGAAACGGCGAGAGGAATTCGATGATCTTGTAGGCGATGTACATCAGCACCATCCCGATAACGCTGTAAAACAGCATCGAGATCAGTTCCGCGACGATGATTTGTTCAAACATCTGCAAAGGTTCCTATTGCTTGAGGCACTTCATTTGATCCGACCGAAGAAGGCAAAGCCGCCACTTCCGCCGCCCGATGATCCGGTGCGGATCGATTGCGTTGAGGCCGCCAGATCGCGGCTTTCGCGTCCGACGCCATAGTAAGAAAGGTAACTGGCACCCATCAGCGCCATGACCGCGCCACCGATGATGATGAGTCTGATCGGGGTCATCGCTTAATCCTCATCATGCCAGTCCGAACCTGCGAAGCGCACCGAATTGTGCATGGCACGCCGTCCGGCAACATAAAGCCATCCCAGCCCCGCAATCGCGGCCAGCACGAACATCCAAAATGCCGTGGGCTTGCCCTGGCTCACCCGTACGGAGACAGAGAAGCTGTCCGCTGCATTGCCCCCCTCGGCCCGTTCCAGCCGGATCGTGTGGGTGCCGGTTGCTTCGGGCCGGAACCGGAAGGACGCATTGCGAGAGCCTTCCGACCAGCTTTCGCCGCCCGAGCTACCGGAATAATAGGAGATCGCCCGCTGCGCCGCGACCACCGGGTTGCCATCGGGCCCCAGCACTTCAACTGCGAAGACACCCCAGGCGTTTTGCAAGTTGCTCTCCAACCGCACCCGCGACAGCTGGCTGCGGTTCGTAACCTCAAAGCTGTAGCTCTCCGGCAATTCGGCCAGCGTCGCCCGCGGCGTATCCAGGACAGTTCGCCCGCCCATGATCATGAACAGCAGCCCCAACACGATGGAGGCTATGGCCGTCCACGCCAGCACCTTGCGCAGCAATCCTTCCTCGGCCATCGCTTTGTAAGGCTGCAGCGGGTGTTTCTGCGCCGGGCCAAGGGCGCCCACGTCAAAGCCCATATCCTTGGCGACCGCGTCTCGATCCATCAACTTGGTCAGCTCCGCCTCGCGCTCCCGCGACGACTTGACCAGACCCAACATCGCGTCCGGGCCAAGCAGGCTGACGACCTGCTTCTTCTCACCCAGTTTCGGCACCCAGTTGAATTCACCTTCCATGAACTCGATCTGCGTCACCGACGTCTCGTAATACTTGTAGACCTGCCCCTTGTAGGACCGGCGCGGCGGCGTCTCGGCACGCTCCACCGTCGAAGGGCTCAGCCAATGGCCCATGTTGTAGTCACGCACCTTGCGCGTGAACGTAATCTGTCCATTTTCGACATTCAGCCACAGATAGCCGTGCGTGGGGGAAAACACCTGATGCTCCACCCAGCGCCAAGTGCGCCCGCCATAGCGCTCCATGATGCCAAGCGTGCCGATCACGGTGAATTCGACGCCCTCGTATTTCAGGGTCATGCCGATGGTGATCGGGCTCGCCGGATGATCGCGCTTCCCGATGTTGTCGAGGATCTTGTAGTTGTCCTGCGTGTCCAGAACCGCGCCACAATAGCCGCACACATGGGATTGCACGCGCCCGCCGCCCAGAACCGAAAGACCGGCCCCGCAGGAGGTGCAGTTGATCGAACTCAGACCATGCGCCGCGCTCATGCCACCCGGCTCCCGTCCAGTCGCTCAATCTTCAAAGTGAAAGGATCGAGCCACTCTCCATCGCTCCAGCTATGCCCACCTTCCCAGAACTCACCCGACAGAAGCTGCCCGGACGGCCCGGAGGCGTTGATGAAGTAGTGTTCATCCCCTACCTGGATCAACTCAGGGAACTGCCCGCGCACGGCGATACACTTGGCGGTATCACCTTCGGTCACGGTATAGTCGCGGCTGTTGTAAGTGACCGTTTGCCCCACAGCGGGCGGATCGCTCCGGCGCGGCCCGGCATTGCCCTGAAACGGGTACTGCACCGCCACATCGCCCTCGTCGATCGACACCCATGCCCCCGCGCCCTGGCTATTCTCAACCCAGAATTCGTCCCATGTTCCGCGCCCGTAATCATACCGCGCATGGCCCACAACAAGGCACTTCTGACCGCCAATTTCGACGCTGTCGTTCACCGACAGAAGCATCGGATAGTCGTGCATCTCGCCATTATTGCCGATGGGATTGAGCGCAGCCCCCTCGCGGAACAGCGTCGTGTCGCAGGACGGACAATCAAACATCCGCGTGGATTTGCGAAGGTTGTCAAAGCCGTACCCACAATTTGGGCAAGTGACGTGAGTGTCAGACATCTACTGCGCGGTTCCGAAATGCTTTGCCTGTAATTAACGCCAGACTAGCCGGATCACGCCACAGCCGTAAAGGGGGGCCGGGGTTAAGGATTCCCCTTACCCCAGAACGTTCGCAATCGAGTCGTGTGTGACCGATACAACCGTATCCGCTTCTTCGCGGCTGAGGCACAGGGGCGGCGCGAAGCCGATGATATCCGCCTGCGGCATCGCCCGCGCGATCACACCGCGCCGGCCCATCGCCGCCACGATCTGCGGCACGATCTTGTCCGCCGGGTCAAAGCCCTTGCGCGTGCCCGGTTCGCTGACCAACTCCACCGCAGTCAGCATGCCCACACCACGCACATCTCCCACATGGTGCATGTCGCCCACAGCCTCCGCCATGGCTTGCGTCAGGTAAGGCCCAACCTCCGCAGCGTTGCTAACCAACCCAAGGCTGTCGAGCAGCGTCAGGTTCGCAACCCCCGCCGCCGCACCAATCGGATGCGCCGAATAGGTCCAGCCATGGCCTAGCGGCCCGTTCTCATCTGTGCCGCGCGCCAGAACCTCGAACACGCGATCATGCACGATGGACCCTGACAAAGGCGCATAGGCACTCGTCAGCCCCTTGGCGATGGTCATTATGTCAGGCTCCAGCCCATAGACGGGCGAGCCGAACATCGACCCCAACCGCCCGAACCCGGTAATCACCTCATCCACGATCAGCAGGATGTCATGCTTCTTCAGGATCGGCTGGATTGCCGCCCAATACCCCTTCGGCGGCGGCACAATCCCGCCCGTCCCGATCACAGGTTCCGCAATGAACGCCGCAATCGTATCCGCGCCTTCGGCCTCGATCATCGCCTCCAGATCGGCGGCACACATGGCGACAAACTCGGCCTCGCTCTGCCCTTCATCCTCGCGCTGGAAATAGTAAGGTGCCGTCGTATGGCGCACCGTATCCAGCGGCAGATCGAATTTCTTGTGAAACAGGCTGAGCCCCGTCAGCGAGCCGCTGACAATGCCCGAGCCATGATAGCCGCGCCACCGGCTGATGATCTTCTTCTTCTCAGGCCGGCCGAGGATGTTGTTGTAATACCAGACCAGCTTGATGTTGGTCTCGTTCGCGTCCGACCCACCCTGCCCGAAATAGGTTCGGTTCATGCCCTCCGGCGCGCGTTCCGCAATCATCCGGGACAGCGTGACCGAGGCCTCCGTGCCGTGCCCGACATAGGAGTGATAATAGGCCAACTCCCGCGCCTGATCCGCGATGGCCTCCGCCACCTCCTGCCGCCCATAGCCGATGTTCACGCAATACAATCCCGCAAACGCATCCAGCAGACGGTTCCCGTCGCGGTCCGTTACATGGCAGCCTTCGGCACTCTGAATAATGCGTCCAGGCGCCTCGCCCCGCGCGTGCTGGCCCAGATGCGTCGACGGATGGAAAAAGTGATCGCGGTCCCACTTGGAGAGTTGGTCATTCGTCAGCATGGGCAGGGCCTCCGGGTAAGCTCACATATCCTCACGCTGGACCGGAGCAAGGATTTGCGCAACCCTGAAGGGGTCGCAGATATGGGAGAGCCCCCTGTCAAAACCCGCCACGATCGACGCGTTCCACGCCACCCTCGCGCCCGAAGATCGCGCCATCGCCGGCATGCTGCGCGCCAGCATCACCCAAGCCTTGCCCGAGGCGGAGGCCAAGATCTGGCACGCCCACCCGGTCTGGTTCCTCGATGGCAATCCCACTGTCGGCTATTCCAAGTTGAAATCCTGCATGCGGCTGTTCTTCTGGTCCGGCCAGTCCTTCCCCACTCCCGGCCTCGCCCCCTCCGGCACCTTCAAAGCCGCCGAAAAACGCTACGCCGACGCCGCCCAGATCGACCATGACCTCCTCGAAAAATGGCTCTCCGACGCGCGCGAGATCCAGTGGGATTACAAAAACATCGTCAAAAACAAAGGCCGCCTCAAACGCCTGAAATAGCCGCTCGCCCCCTTTTCATCTTGCCAGAAAAACACCGGCGGAGGCGCACACAGCGCGACGGGGGCAGCGCCCCTCTTTTACGAAAACCCACACACCCGTCGCAAACGGGCTGGACGCCATCACATCCCTCGGCAAACCTCCCGCCTAACAGGAGAGCCCAGCCATGCCCGACCGCGTCCCCAATTTCACGCCCGAGGAATACGCCGCCCGCCTCGCCAAAACCCGTGCGGCGATGGAGGAGGCCCGGGTCGAATGGCTCATCATCACCGACCCGTCGAACATAGCCTGGCTCACCGGCTATGACGGCTGGTCCTTCTACGTCCATCAGGCGGTCATCGTGCCCTCGACCGGCCTGCCGCTCTGGTGGGGCCGCGCCATGGACGGCCTCGGCGCACTCCGCACCGTCTACATGCCCGACGACCACGTCATCGGCTACGACGACACCTACGTTCAGAACCCGGAAAAGCACCCCCACGAAACCCTCGCCGACCTGATCCGCCAGCGCGGCGGGTCCGGCACCCGCATCGGCGTGGAGCTCGACAATTACTACTATTCCGCCGCCGCCCACCAAACGCTTCTGCAACACCTCCCCGACACCCAATTCATCGACGCCACCGGCCTCGTGAACTGGCAGCGCGCCATCAAGTCCGAGGCCGAGATCACCCGCATGCGCAAAGCCGCGAAGATCGTGGAGGCCATGCACAACCGCATCCTCGAGGTGGCCGAACCGGGCCTGCCCAAGCACCACCTCGTCGCCGAAATCCTCGCCACCTCCGTCAAAGGCACCAACGAGACCTGGGGCGACTACCCCGCTATCGTTCCCCTCACACCCTCCGGAATGGACGCCACTGCCCCCCACCTCACATGGGACGACAAGCCGATGGCGACAGGTGAGGCCACCTTCTTTGAGATCGCTGGCGTCTACCGCCGCTACCACTGCCCGCAATCCCGCACCCTTTTCCTAGGCTCCATGCCACAGCACTTCAAAGAGGCCGAAAAAGCGGTCATCGAGGCCACCCACAAAGCCCTCGACCAAGCCAAACCCGGCAACACCTGCGAAGACGTGGCCAATGCCTTCAACGGCACCCTCAACCGGCTAGGCTTCGAAAAAGACAGCCGCACCGGCTACGCCATCGGCCTCTCCTACCCGCCCGACTGGGGCGAGCGCACCATGTCTTTCCGGCGCGGCGACACGACGCCACTCCAACCCGGCATGACCTTCCACTTCATGCCCGCCCTCTGGCTCGCCGATGGCGGCATCGAAATTACCGAACCGATCCTCATCACCGAGACGGGGCATGAATGCCTCTCGACCCTCCCGCGTAAGGTCTTCGTGAAATGACCAGCCTCACCGTCCCCCTCAACCAACCCGGCAAGCACTTCGGCCACATCCGTATCCCCCATTCCGCCGACGACAGCGCCTGGGGGCACGTCATGATCCCCGTCTGCGTGATCAACAACGGCACCGGCCCCACCGCGCTTATCACCGGCGCAAACCACGGCGATGAATACGAGGGCCCCATCGCCATCCGCCGCTTCATGGGTGTTGCGGAACCCTCCGACATCCAGGGCCGCGTGATCCTGATCCCGACCCTCAATCACCCCGCCTTCATGGCCGCCACCCGCAATTCGCCCATCGACAGCGTCAACATGAACCGTGCCTTCCCGGGCTCTCCGTCCGGCACGATCACCCAAAAGATCGCAGCCCATATCAACGACCACCTGATCCCCGAGGCCGATCTCGTGCTCGACTTCCATTCCGGGGGCAAAACGCTCGACTTCCTGCCCATGGCCATCAGCCACATCCTCGACGATGCGGAGCAAGACCACCGCTGCGCCACAGCCGCCCGGGCCTTCTCCGCGCCCTATACCGCCCGCCTGCGCGAGATTGACGATACCGGCATGCTAGACGGCGCCGCCGAACGGGCGGGCAAGACCTTCGTCACCACCGAACTTGGCGGCGCCGGCACAACCAACGCCCAAAGCGCCGAGATCGCCTATCAGGGCCTGCGCCGCGTCCTCGCCTTCCATGGCATTTTCTGCACCAACTACGCGCCCGCGCCGTCTCGCGCCCTCGACCTGTCCGATCCCACGGGCTTCCACTTCGCTGAACATCGCGGGCTCTTTGATCCGCAGGTCTCGCTTGGTGATACGGTCGAACGACATCAACGCCTCGCCCACATCTACCACCCCGAAGACCTCCAAAGCGTGCCCAAAGCGATCTACGCCCAACGCCCCGGCCTCATCGCCGCGCGCCACGTCCCCGGCCTGATCAAACCCGGCGATTGCGCGTTCGTTACCGGCACTGATACCGGCCCTGCCGGTTTCCCCTGATCGAGGCCTCGCACTCCCCTCCCGCGCGGGCTAGGGTCGCGCCATGAACGCCGTCCCTGCCCCCACCTTCTCCGACGATCAGGCCATGGCCCACGACCGCGTGGCTGAGGTGTTACGCGATATGGGCGTCGATATTGACGACGAAACGCTCACGCCCGCAGCCGATGGCAAGGGCGCGGTGCTGGCCATCACTGGTAAAGCGGGATCCGGCAAAACCCTTCTTCTCGCTGAAATCGTCAAGGCCCTGCAACGCTCAGGCGTCGACCTTATCTCCGGCGATTGGGAGGGCAAGCGCCGCAAAGACCGCCGCACCGTCGCCGTCCTCGCGCCGACCAACAAGGCCGCCTCCGTTCTACGCAATCGCGGCGTGCCCGCGACTACGATCCACCGCATCCTCTATACGCCCGTCTACGACCCGGAATTCGAGAAGGTCGCCGAATGGATGGCCGGCCAAGGCGAGCGCCCGGTGATCGAGGCGCTGACCGACGCCGCGCTGGATCGCGCGAAAGAGGTCTATGACGCCACCAAATCCGTCCCTGCCGCACTCGCCTCCGCTGGCCTCAGGGGCAGCGATTTCATCACCGGCTGGAAACGCCGCGAAGATGCGCTCGACATCGGCCTTGTCGATGAATCCTCCATGCTGGACGACAAGCAATATCAGGATCTTAAGGAAATCTTCCCCGTCCTGATCCTCTTCGGCGACCCGGCGCAGCTTGCCCCAGTCGGTCAGTCCGGTGAGATGGTCTTCGACAAATTCAAAGGCCCCAACCTGATGCATCTGGGCCGGGTCCACCGACAAGACGCCGACAACCCGATCCTTGATCTCGCCCATGCGCTTGGCGACCCTGACCTGGAATTCTCGGATTTCGAGCGCATGATCACCGAGGCCGCCGCCCGCGATGACCGCGTGCAGGTCGCAGGCGCGGTGAATTCCGACATGATGGCGCGCTCGCCGGTTCTGGTCTGGCGCAATGCCACGCGCATTCGCCTGATCTCGGCCTTCCGCTCCGCCCATGGTGCGGCGGATGATGAGCTTCTGCCGGGCGAGCCGCTGATCTGCGACGGGATCGAACTGCCCCTCAAGCACCGCAAGAAGCGCATTGATCTTGAGGCGCGCGGCCTCATCAAAGGCGCGCCCGTGATCTATCTCGGCCCCGGCAACCGCCCCGGTTTCTCGCGCCTGCATGTCATCGGCGCCGAAACCCCGCGTTTCTCCGCCGCCTCCATCGTGAAGATCGAAAAGCCCGATGAGGATGAGCCGTTCATCCCCTACGCCGCCCGCATGGGCGCGGCCTTCCTGCACGGTGCGGCTGTCACGACCCACAAGGCGCAGGGCTCGCAATGGCCCGAGGTGCAGGTCTTCGCCCCCGACCTCTACGCCGCCTCCCGCGCCGGTCGGATGGAGGCGGGGCAGGCCCTCTGGAAGCGCCTCGCCTATGTCGCCATCACCCGCGCCGAAGAGCGTCTGATCTGGGTGACGCGCTACCGCCTCTCGCGCCCGACCGAGGCGCTTGGCATCGACGATCTGGAAGTGAAGGTTGCGCCCTTGTCGCTGGAGGCTGAAGACGACGGCGCACCACAAGTGTAACTACAGAAGAACTACAGGTTCACTACAGGATCAGGCACCCATGAAAACCATCCTCATTACCGGCGCCAGCAGCGGCATCGGCCACGCCACAGCCCGCGTTTTTCTCGAAGATGGATGGCACGTCGGCCTCCTCGCGCGCCGCGCCGAACCGCTTGCGGAACTGGCAGCAAAACATGAAAACGCCCTCGCTCTACCCGGCGACGTGACCGATTTAGGTCAAGTCGAACAAGCGGTTGCGCAGCTCGTCGGGAAATGGGGCCGCCTCGATGCAGTCTTCAACAATGCAGGAATCTTTTCGCCCCAAGGCACGATCGACGAGATCGACCCCACCGACTGGCACAATTCCGTCGCCGTGAACTTGACCGGCATGTTCAACACCGCCCGCGCAGCCTTTGCCGCCATGCGAACCCAATCCCCCCAAGGCGGCCGCATCATCAACAACGGCTCGCTTTCGGCGCACACGCCACGCGAAGGAAGCATCTGTTATACAACAACAAAACACGGCGTGACGGGTCTGACAAAGACCCTTGCGCTCGACGGTCGTCCCTTCAATATCGCCGCTTGCCAGATCGATATCGGCAACGCCAAAACGGATCTCGTCGAAAAGCTCAACGACCGCCTCCTCGCTGACGGCAAACCACTTTTGCCGATGATGGATGTCGAAGACGTCGCCCGCTCGGTCCTGCACATGGCGAACATGCCACCCAGCGCCAATGTCCTCTTCCAAACTGTGATGGCCACCAACATGCCCTATGTCGGCCGCGGATAGTCTCCGGATCAGCCAGCCTCCCAAAGAATTTTCATACTTTCAATGAATTCGGTCACTTAACCCTATTGCTCAACCTTGAGCAGCGGCTAATCCCCCGGCATCCGCACCCATTGCCGTCGCCAATCCGGGGCCTCGAAAGGATCCGGCCAGAACTCGCGCTGAAGCGCAATCAGATCGCCACGCACCGTGTGAAAGGTGATCGCAGTGGCCCGCATCTCACCATCGCTGACACCGACCTCTGTGACGATCTGATCCCCTTCCCCGACGATCCGCCGCAAATCGAAGGTCCACAATCCACTCGCCGGATAGGCCGTGTTGATCGCCGCAAAGTTCTCGCGGCCTTCGATCATCTCTTCGGATTGTGGCCATTGAAGACGAAAATCCTCAGTCAAACAAAGGCTGGCCGCGTGAAAGTCATTGCTGGCCATCGCCTTCCAGAACCGGCGAACGACAGCTTGGGCGGCGGCGGACACCGCCTTCAGGCCCGGATATAGCGGAAGACGGCTGAGGCTAACCACCCAGCCGCAATGGCAATGGCGAGCGAAAGGATGCCGTACACCAACGGCCGTTCGTGGGCGAGATTGTAGATAAACCGTTCTATGCCGACTTTTCGCACCGCAATATCCTGCTCATACACGTCGAGGACTTCGCCCCCACGCGTCAAGAATATGCGTGTACGGTAGTCTCCTTCAACAAGGTTTGCAGGCAAACGGATGGATGTGTCGAACAATGTTTCGTTACGGAGGGTCACGCCGCCTTCGATGGACTGATACAAATCCTCGGATTCTCGTATACGGATCAAAGCGTTGGTGAATTCCTCAGGGTGCTCTACGCCGGTGCCAACCGCCCGAATCGCGCGCGAGATCGAAACATGGTGGCGCAGGTCTTCCACCTGACTTAACGCGTCTGCCATCGTTCCCGTTGTGGCCACGGCGTAGAAAGAGGGGGCTTCGTCCACCTCGATTGAGGCCGCATTCACCCAAATCCCAAAGCGTCTGTCCTTGCGCCGAACGGCCACAGGTTCGCTTGGACCTTCAATCGTGATGATGACCTCAAGGTCGCCCTCGGGCGAGGGGGCATCGCGCTCGACGGCTCCGAAGATCAAGATCTCGGAGCCAACGAAATTCGCGGTGATGTTGATCGCATCCCGGCTGAGGCCCGCCACAACCGTTTCAGCGCGCAAGGGCAGGCAAACTGCGAGGAGGGCTGCAAGCCCGAGGAGGGTTTGAACAGCGCGTCTCAATGGGCCGCTCCCGCGCCAATCGAGTAGAGCTCAGAGGGCATGACCAGCAGATCGAACGCGAGCTTTCCACACACCGCAAGCACCATGATCGCGAGCAGAATACGCAGCTGTTCCGCCTTCAACCGTGTCCCGATCCGCGCGCCGATCTGTGCGCCGATAACGCCGCCGACCAGCAACAGAACTGCCAGCACCATATCGACCGTGAAGTTCGTGGTCGCATGCATCAGAGTGGCGAATCCGGTTACAAAGATGATCTGGAACAGTGAGGTTCCGACCACAACTTTCGTCGGCATTCCAAGAAGATAGATCATGGCAGGCACCATGATAAAACCGCCACCCACACCCATGATGGCTGCCAAGACACCGACGAACAGGCCGACCAGAAGCGGCGGGATCACGGAGATATAAAGGCCCGATGTCCGGAACCGCATTTTGAAAGGCAGCGCGTCGATCCAGCCGCGTTGGCGACGCTTGGGCACAGCCGCTTCACCGCCCGGCGCGCGCGCTTTGCGGATGGCATTCAGGCTCTCAAAGAACATCAGCCCGCCGATGATGCCCAGAAACACCACGTAGCAAAGCTTAACCAGCAGATCGACTTGCCCGATGGCAGTCAGGGCCGCAAACACCTGCACGCCGATCGCGGCCCCGACAAGGCCGCCAATCAACAAGACGACCCCCATTTTGAGGTCCACCGTTTTTCGTTTGAAATGGGCCAGCACGCCCGAAAACGACGACGCGACGATCTGATTGGCCTCAGTCGCCACGGCCACTGCGGGCGGAATGCCGATAAAAAACAGAAGCGGGGTCATCAGGAACCCACCGCCGACGCCAAACATGCCCGACAGAATGCCGACGAGCCCACCCAGCCCCAGCAGAAGGAAAGCGTTCACGCTCACCTCGGCGATGGGTAGGTAGATCTGCATGGGCTTTAGGCTTTCGTTGAGTCGCGTCGCGTGTACCCCGGCTAACGGGATTCTGCACTGCGGCACCATGGCCAATCACGGCAATAGACTCAGCCAATGGGGCAGTGTCTTCGTGTGGGACGGAGTGCCGCCTCTCGTCAAGGCTATTTTGAGAACATGGGTCTCAATTATCTATATCCCGGTTTTATAGTTTTTTTCTGAATTGAACCCAAGGATCAAGCCGCGTGCTGCGTCATAGGGTATGAGATGCGCATGGATGTGAGTGACGAAGATCTGGCCCTTGCGGCGGCTGGCGGCGATGCGACCGCGTTCGAGCTTTTGCTTGGGCGGGTCTACGACCGTCTGTTCGCGCTCTGCTTTCGGCTGACCGGCGCACAGGCCGAGGCGGAGGATCTGACGCAGGACATCTGCCTCGCCCTGCCCGCCAAGCTCGCCGGGTATCGCGGAGATGCGAAGATCACGACCTGGCTTTACCGCGTCGCCATGAACGCGGCGACCGACCGGCGCAGGCGTGCGGCGAGCTATGCGCGGGCCACCGATGGGTGGGCGGATGTGGAGATTGATCGCCAGAAGGGCGCGGTGGAAGCGGCTGAAGGCACTGAATGGCTCTACCGCGCGATGGCGGGTTTGAGCCCGAGTTTACGGGACACGCTGGCACTGGTGCTGGATGATGTCACCCATGCAGAGGCGGCTGAGATCCTTGGAACCACTGAGGGAACGATCAGCTGGCGCGTAGCCGAAGCGAAGAAAAAGCTGCGCGAGATGAGAGTATTAGAGGAGGAGGGCCAATGACCTCCCGCGATGAATTCAACGATCTGAAACGCGCGATGGCCGACGCCACGCCTCCGCCCGATGCCGCGCGCAAGGCAGCCAATCTGGCGCAAGCGCAGGAAATTTTCGCCCGCACCCAAGGATCGCTGCAACAGGCCCGTCAAAGCTCTGACCCTTCCCCGAAGAAGGGATTTTTCAAAGGAGCTTTTGATATGCTTTTGACCCGCACCACTGGCGCATTGACCGCCACAACCGCATTGGTCGCCGTCGGCGTCCTGACGCTTAGCCCCGTCGGGCAAGACCTTCTGCGTGGGCCTACGACTCTCTCGGAGCCGGGTATCAGCGAGGTTGATCTGGCTCCGTCCGAGGCGGAGACAGGATCGGTCCCGGCAGCACAGGCAGAAGAAGCCATTTTGGATGACGTGGCTCTGGCCCCTGTCAGTTCGGATGGCGACGCTGCGGGTGCGCCCGCGCCTGAACCTGTACCGGCGGTTGAGCCTCGCTTAGAGATCGCGGACACGGAAGCCGCGCCAGAAATCGCGCGACCACGGATTGCTTCACCCAACGGCTACAATGCCACGACAGGCGAAACGACTGGCGCTTTGGACGGCTTGCTTTCGCTTGAGGAATCGGGCGCTGGCGCGATCACACAATTCGGCACCGGAAATACAGCGGCGCTTCAACAGGAAGGTCGCGTTGCGACCGGGATTTTCCAGGATGTCGCCCCGCTTCCGGCACCGCAGAACACCGAAGAATTCGCCAATGCTGATGACAACCCGGTGCAGGTTGTGGCTGAAAACCCGGTCTCCACCTTCTCAAGCGACGTCGACACCGCGGCTTATTCCCTGCTGCGTTCCTCCCTGAACCGGGGGCAATTGCCCAACCCCGATGCCATCCGCATCGAGGAGATGATGAACTATTTCCCCTACGACCTGCCCGCACCGGACGCAGATGATGTCAGCCCCTTCCAACCCACGGTGGAGGTCTTCCAGACCCCGTGGAACCCCGACACACAATTGGTTCATATCGGCATTCAGGGTGAATTGCCCGCCATTGAGGATCGTCCACCACTGAATCTTGTTTTCTTGATCGACACGTCGGGCTCAATGAACGACCCGACCAAGCTGCCGCTGCTGATCCAGTCCTTCCGCCTGATGCTTGACCGTCTGAACCCCGACGATCAGGTCGCTATCGTGACCTATGCGGGCTCTGCCGGTGTGGCGCTGGCGCCGACTGCGGCCAGCGACACAGCCACGATTTCCGCCGCGTTGACCGCGTTGCAGGCCGGGGGTGGCACCAATGGTGTGGGCGGTTTGCAGGCAGCGTACGACTTGGCGGCTGAGATGACCGAGGATGGCGAAGTGTCCCGCGTTTTGCTGGCCACCGATGGCGATTTCAACGTCGGCATTAGCGACCCGGACGCGCTGGAGGACTACATCAGCGAGCAGCGTGAAACCGGCATCTACCTGTCCGTCCTCGGCTTTGGGCGCGGCAATCTGCAGGACGACACGATGCAGGCGCTGGCGCAGAACGGGAACGGCACGGCGGCCTATATCGACACCCTGCACGAGGCGCAGCGCGTGCTGGTGGATCAACTGGCTGGGGCGCTGTTCCCTATTGCCGACGACCTGAAGATTCAGGTTGAGTTCAACCCGGAGGTCATCGCCGAATACCGACTGATCGGCTACGAGACGCGCGGTCTGGCCCGTGAGGATTTTGCCAACGACGCCGTCGATGCGGGAGAGTTGGGCGCGGGCCATTCGGTGACAGCGATCTACGAGGTCACGCCGGTCGGCTCCCCCGCCACGCTGGTCGCACCCCTGCGCTATGCGGCGGACGATGGGGCAGAGACGGAATTCGGCGATGAGCTCGGCTTCATCTCTCTCCGCTGGAAGGAACCGGGCGAGGATGAGAGCACGCTGGTCGATTTCGCCATCCCCGCCGCCGCGTCCGAGCCGGGGCAAGAGGCGCAATTCGCCGCCGCCATTGCGGGGTTCGGCCAGCTTCTGCGCGGGAATGAGTTCCTTGGCGACTGGGGCTATGACGAGGCCATCGCACTCGCCAATGCGAACCGCGGCGAAGACGAGTTCGGCTATCGGCAAGAGGCCGTGCAATTGATGCGGCTGGCCCAAAGCCTTTCCCAATAAACCCTTTTCCATGACGCTCAGGCGCCCGGTGCTTCACGGCCCGGGCGTCTTATTCTGTGAAAGTCGGGTCGCTGAGCCATTCCAGCGTCGCCTCGGTCGGGCCACTCGGTTTGTATTCCGCCCCAAGGGGAACCTCCCACCCAAGTGCGCGAATATGCCGGAAGATGTGCGAGTAGTTGACCTCACCCTGATCGGGCGCGCCACGGTCGGGGACGGAGGCGAACTGGATATGGCCGGTAATCGGGAGGCAGTCCGCTAGAAGCCGTGTCAGATCGCCCTGCATGATCTGCAAATGGTAGCAATCAAACATCAGCTTGAGGTTTGGAGCCGCGACAGCGTCGATGATCTGACGGGCCTTGTGTGTGGTCTGAAGGTGGTAGCCGGGCGCATCGTATGTATTGAGCGGCTCAATCAGGATCGTAAGGCCATGGGGCGCGGCCTGCGCGCAAGCGTAGGTGAGATTGTCAATGAAAGTGGCGTCCGCCTCTGAACCTTGGGCGAACCCGGCCATGACGTGGATATTCTGTCCGCCGATTGCGTTTGCGTAGTCGATGGCCTGATCAATCGCAGCACGCGCCTCCACCTCGCGGCCCGGCAAGGCGGAGAGGCCGTTTTCACCGGCGGCAGTGTCGCCGCGGATTGTGTTGAGCCCGAGCATGGGCAGGCCGGTCTCTTGCAACGCGGCGGCTATGTCGGCTACCGGAGTTTCATAGGGCCAATGGCATTCAACAGCGTCGAAACCCGCTTTCTTGGCGGCACGGATGGCATCGGGGAGCGACAGGTCGGCCCAGAGAAAGCCGAGATTTGCTGAGAAAGGCATGGGAGCCGGGTTAGCCGGAGCAAATGGTTTTGTCTATCTGGAGGGGTTCGGCCTTTCGGGAGCCTTTCTTTGAAAAGCCCCTGTCGGCCGCCACCCGCGAAGCGGGTCTTGGTGGAGCCTAGCGGGATCGAACCGCTGACCCAAGCGTCCCGCAAGGGCGCAAGGGTCATGCGTTAGCCGTGGTGCAAACCATAAAAAGCGGGATAATTGTTTGGCCTTTCGGGAGCTTTTCTTCGAAAAGCCCCTGTCGGCCGACGCGCTTTTTGCTTTGCGAAAAGCGCTTGGTGGAGCCTAGCGGGATCGAACCGCTGACCTCCTGCATGCCATGCAGGCGCTCTCCCAGCTGAGCTAAGGCCCCATCGGTGGTGCGGTTTAAGGCCGGGCGGCGGACCGTGCAAGCGAAAAAATCGCCCCGGCCTGCCGTGCCCCGGCCTTATCCCTAATCAGTCGTCGTCGCTGCCTTCGGCGGCAACATCGGCCAGATCGTCGAGGGCGACGGTATCTTCGTCGTCATCGTCCAGCACATCATCATCATCGATGTCCGCCTCGGCATCTTCTTCGATATCGAGGTCGTCATCGAGGACCAGATCTTCTTCCTCGGTCTCCGCTTCCTTGGCTTTGGTCGCGGATTTGTCGGCGACAAGGCTCTGCGCGCCGCCTTTGCCGGTCTCAAGGATCACAACTTCGCCGGTATAGGGGCTGACGATCGGGTCAGCGCCAAGATCGTAGAAGCGTTTTCCAGTGGTGGGGCAGACGCGCTTAACGCCCCATTCCTCTTTGGGCATGACACCCCCTTGCATAATCGGTATCGCGGGATGCGGTCCTCTGCCATAGTGTCAGAGGACTGTCAAAGGCTTTCCCCAAACCCGCCTGAGAGGTGTCAGTTGGCCACGCGCACGCCCGTTTCAACCCATGTGCTTCCCGGCGATCCGCCGGTTGAGGTTTTGGTGCGCCGGAATGCACGTGCAAAACGGTTTTCATTGCGGGTCAGCCGGGCCGATGGGCGGGTGTCCTTGAGCTTGCCGACATGGGCACCAGAGGCTGAAGCTTTGGCCTTTCTGCGGGCGCGGGAGGATTGGGTGCGGCAGCATTTGCAGCGTGCGCCAGAGGTGCAGCGGGCGCAGATTGGGGCGCAGGTTCCGATCTGTGGCGTGCCGCGTGAGGTTGTGGCCGGATCAGGCCGTGCGGCGCGGTTCACCGATGGCCGGATCGAAGTGCCTGAAGGCGCGCGCGAAGGCCCGCGCATCAAGGCCCTGCTGACAGCTTTGGCACGCGAGCGGCTGACGGCTGCGGTTGCGCGTCACGCAAGCGCCCTTTGCCGCCCCTATGGCCGCATCACACTACGCGATCCCCGGTCCCGCTGGGGGAGTTGTTCGTCCAAAGGGGACCTCATGTTTTCGTGGCGGCTGATCATGGCTCCGCCGGAGGTGCTTGACTACGTCGCCGCGCACGAAGTCGCCCACCTGGCCGAGATGAACCATTCGGATCGATTCTGGGCGGTGTGCAGGCGTCTTTGCCCGGAAACCGACACCCATCGCCGCTGGATCAAGCAATATGGTGCGGACCTTCTGGCCTGGCGTTTTGACGGAGACACGACCTGACATGCTGATGAACCCCCGCCCGACCGAAACCGGCGCCGCCGTCGCCCATGACCGCGTCTACCGCGCCCTGCGCACGCGCATCATGTACGGCGAGGTGGGGCCGGGCGAAGCGATGACCCTGCGCGGCCTGGGAAAGGAATTCGGCACGTCGATGACCCCCGCGCGAGAGGCTGTACGCCGCCTGGTCAGCGAGGGGGCGCTGTTCCTGTCTACCTCTGGCCGTGTCTCGACGCCCGAATTGTCCAACGAGCGCATCGAGGAGCTGGCCGCAATTCGCGCTTTGCTAGAGCCGGAATTGGCTTCGCGCGCCCTACCTCGCGCGCACCCTGCATTGATCGAGCGGATGGAGGCGATCAACGCCCAGATCGCGCAGGTCATCGCGCGGCGCGATGCGGTGGCCTATATCCGCACAAACCTAGAATTCCACCGCACTCTCTATTTGCGCGCCCAGGCCCCCGCGATGCTGGCACTGGCTGAAACGGTCTGGCTGCAAATGGGCCCAACGATGCGCGCGCTTTACGGGCGATTGGGCCGGACCGAGGCCCCGCCCCATCACAAGCTGATCCTTGCCGCGTTGAAGGCCGGGGATGAACCGGGGCTGCGCCTTGCCCTGCGGGCGGATGTGACACAAGGGCTCCGGCTTCTAGCGAACTAAGAGACCGCCGTTGGCGGAAACCCCTACTTGCCGCGGCGGGGCCCGCTTGGGACACTGGGCCATGTTCATGACGATGAAATTGCCGCTCTGCGCGGCGCTTGGGGCCTTGGCCCTATTTGCACCAACCCTCGCCTCTGCGGATAGCCTGTGGCGCTTGGCCGATGGGTCAATTCTCCGACTGACCGATGCGGGGCAGTCTCGCATTCTCCGCTATGTCACGCCAAGCGAAGAGGCGGCTTATGCGGGCGAATTTCCTAATGCGACGCTATTTCAAGGCCGCCTTGACGGAAGTAACCTGACCGGAGCGGTCATCACCCGCAGCGAAGTTTGCGGGGAAACGACCTACCCAGTCATCGGTCAAGTCGAGCAAGACCCCCTGAGAATTGTCTTGGCCGGTCAAAGCATTGTACGCAATTGCCTCATCCCGACTGCAAATGTTCGGGATGAGCGCTTGGTATTGGAATTTGTGGGGCCAGCCGACTGATCAGCTGTGGATCGGACCATCCCCGCAAGCGAGCGCCGCCTCGCGCACGGCTTCCGAATAGGTCGGATGCGCGTGGCAGGTCAGCGCCAGATCCTCGGCTGACGCACCGAACTCCATTGCAACGCAAACCTCATGGATCAAATCGCCCGCCATCGGCCCGATAATATGCGCGCCTAGAATGCGGTCGGTTTCCTTGTCAGCCAGCAGCTTCACTAAGCCATCGCCCGCGAAGTTCGCCTTGGCGCGGCCATTGCCCATGAAGCTGAATTTGCCGACTTTGTAGGCGCGGCCCGCTTCTTTTAGGCTTTCCTCAGTCTCACCTACTGTGGAAACCTCAGGGTGCGTGTAGATGACACCTGGGATCACGCCGTAATTCACATGACCATGCTTGCCCGCGGCAACTTCAGCCGCGGCCATGCCCTCATCCTCGGCCTTGTGCGCCAGCATTGGCCCTTTGATCGCATCGCCGATGGCCAAGATGCCCGGCACATTGGTGCGATATTGACCGTCCACTTCGATCTGGCCGCGGTCCGACATCTTCACTCCAAGCGCGTCTAGCCCCAGCCCGTCGGTGTAGGGCTTGCGACCTGTCGCAACGAGGACCACATCAGCATCCACCACCGCTTCGCTGTCATCCTTACGCAACTTGTAGGTGACCTTCGCCTTGGTCTTGGTGGCATCCACCTTCTGCACAGCCGCCCCAAGCACAAAATCAATGCCCTGCTTTTTGAGCGTCCGCTGGAACACCTTTGATACTTCCGCATCCATGCCCGGCGTGATGTGGTCGAGAAATTCGATAACCTGCACTTCTGTGCCGAGCCGCGCGTAGACCGAGCCCAATTCCAGCCCGATCACGCCAGCGCCGATCACCACCATCTTCTTGGGGATCTTCGGCAGGCTCAGTGCACCCTCGCTGTCGACCACAACCTTCTGGTCGATCTCGATCCCCGGCAGGCTCGATGGCTCTGACCCGGACGCGATGATGATGTGTTTGGCCTCGTGCACCTCATCGCCCACCTTCACCTTGCCCGCTTCAGGGATGGACCCCCACCCTTTCAGCCATTCGATCTTGTTCTTCTTGAACAGAAACTCAATGCCCTTGGTGTTTTGGCCAATCACATCCGTCTTGTAGGCCTGCATCTGTTTCCAGTCGACCGACGGGCTTTTGCCCTTCAGGCCCATCTTGGCGAAGTTGTGCTCGGCCTCATGCAACTGATGGCTGGCGTGCAACAACGCTTTGGAGGGGATACAGCCGATGTTAAGACAGGTTCCACCAAGCGTCTCACGCCCCTCAACACAAGCCGTCTTCAGACCCAACTGCGCGCACCGGATCGCGCAGACATATCCACCGGGGCCGGAGCCGATTACGATAACATCATAGCTGGACATGGGGGTCTCCTAGAGCGTGCTGATCGTTAGGCTGAACCTATGGAGCAGCAGCCCTCGCAACAACCCCAAGTTGACGAGCGCGCCTGCGTGTCGCGGGCTAATGTCTCGATCGGTGTCCGCTTGTGATCACAATTCTCAGCCGTGGCGTCGCAATGTAGGTCGCGGCAGCTCTCCACACCCGGCAAGCCATGAGATTAGAAACAGCGGAGCCACGCACAAAAGAAGTATGAAAACTGTCGCGCCGTCGCTTGGTTGTGTTGCGTAAATCAAAAGCATCAGGTCATCAAAGGTTGCGACCAACACACCTATGAACGCGGGGATTGCGATCCACGACCTTGCCAGCAACAGCCCAGCCATTGCACCCCAGGCGAGCATCAAATCCCATGGGATAAGGGGCCAATTCACATACGCGCCAAACAGCGACAGGCAGAAAAACAGCGCGAATAATGCTGTAAGACCAATACGCACCACCTTGGCCATCATCCGAACAAAGCTGCCAGAAGCATGGCCAAAGTCGCCAGAAAGCCGGCAAACCAGATGAAGCTGCGCCACGGCACCCAGCCGAATGCATAAGCTGGCACGTACAAGACCCGCGCCGCGAGGTAGATCCACGCGCAAGTAGCTGTGAGGGGTGACGATTGATCCCCAAGCGTGACCACAAACACCGCAATCGTGAACAGGATCAACGCCTCGAAATGATTGTTCATCGCGCGGATCAGGCGCCCGGTGCGCGGGCTGACCTGTTCCTCGATCGACCCACCGGACCGCCCCTTGTCACGCGGCGACAGGGTTTTGCCCGTTCCAACCTCTAAATTGGCGGGGATCGCCATGAGAGCAAATTGGAGCACCTGCAAAAGGCCCGCGAGGGCAAGAACCGTCAATTCGGGGGACATCACAATCTCCGCGTACCATTTATCGGCAATGTGCGCTGATCCCCCGCCGGGTCAACTGGCTTCGTCTGCTGCAAAGCTGAGGCTCGCGCCGTTGATGCAATGCAGCATCTCCCCCTGCACGATCAGGTAATGGCCGAGATGGCTGCCGCAGCGGCGGCAATGCACCTCGGTCACCTGACGGACCTCCTCGATCTCGGTCTCCGACATCTGCGCAGGCCATTCGTCGATGCCGAGCAGGACATTGTCGGGACGGGAATGGTGGAAGAAGACCCAGCCGATCAAGCGATTGGTCTTCTGATCGCTATCGTAAATGGTGAGGTTGCAGCCCTTACAGTGGTAATGGCCGGCCTCTTCTGATTGCCAGTAATCCGACGAAAAGCGCGGCTCCGTCCCGAATTCCCGCATGATGCGGTATTCGTCCTCAGTCAGCATCGCGCGCCATTCTTCCTCTGTGCGAGTGACCTCGTAAGCGAAGTCTTCGCTACCGGGGGCCTCCGTATGGGCCTTCGCCATGGGGGCAGCGAGCGCCGTTGCCGCAGCTGTCCCGAGGAAGGCCCGGCGGTTCGGGTGATGTGTCATGGGCGTGTCTCCTTGTCCTTCGGGCAAGGTGGCACGCGAGGGCGATCACTGGGAAAACACGAAGGCGGGAGGTGCCGGGGATGTGAGGAAGCGCGAAATCTGCGTCCAAAGAGGAAATTTCTCACTTCCGACCCGCATCGAAAGAAAGCCCCCTACGTTTGCTGGGGGCTTTCGAAACGATAAGTTGGACAACTGGGTCAGATTACAAATCCATCAGCAACCGCCGCGGATCTTCCAGCGCTTCTTTAACCCGCACAAGGAACGTGACCGCCCCCTTACCGTCAACGATCCGGTGGTCATAGGACAGCGCCAGATACATCATCGGGCGGATCACGACCTCTCCATTGATCGCCATCGGACGGTCCTGAATCTTGTGCATGCCCAAAATGCCGGACTGCGGCGGGTTCAGGATCGGCGACGACATCAGTGAGCCGTAGACCCCGCCATTGGAGATCGTGAAGGTCCCGCCCTGCATCTCGGCCATGCTGAGCTTGCCGTCCCGCGCACGCGCGCCCTTTTCGGCAATCGCCTTCTCGATATCGGCAAAGCTCATCGCATCCGCGTCGCGGATCACCGGCACCACAAGGCCCTGCGGCGTGCCAGCGGCGATGCCCATATGCACGAAGTTCTTATAGACGATCTCTTGCCCGTCGATCTCGGCGTTCACCTCCGGCACTTCACGCAGCGCGTGCACACAGGCCTTGGTGAAGAAGGACATAAAGCCAAGTTTCACGCCGTGTTTCTTCAGGAAAAGGTCCTTGTATTCGTTGCGCAATTCCATCACCGCGCCCATGTCGACCTCATTGTAGGTCGTCAGGATCGCGGCCGTATTCTGCGCATCTTTTAGGCGGCGCGCGATGGTCTGGCGCAGGCGGGTCATCTTCACACGCTCTTCGCGAGACGCATCTTCCGCGGGGCTCGGGGCGCGCGGGGTCTGGGCAGGCTGGGCGGGCGCGCTCGTCGAAGACGGCGGGGCCGACACAGCTTTCATCACATCCTCTTTCATGATCCGGCCATCCCGGCCCGATCCCTGAACCTGATCCGCGCTCAGACCCTTCTCGGCCATCATCTTCTCAGCCGAAGGGGCGTTCCGAACATCTGCTGCGTCGCGACCTGCCGGAGGCGTGGAATACTGATCGCCACCAGTCTCTCCGTCACCACCACCCGTCGAGGCCGCGCTTTGGGTCCCGGAAGACGAGGCTCCGCCGATCACGGCCAGCTTGGCGGAAGCTTCAACGGTCGCCCCTTCAGGCGCGAGGATTTCGGACAAGACACCAGCCGCAGGCGCTGGCACCTCGACGGAGACCTTGTCCGTCTCCAACTCACACAGCATTTCATCCTGCGCGACCGTGTCCCCCACGGCCTTGAACCAAGACGACACTGTCGCCTCCGTCACGCTTTCCCCTAGGGTCGGGACCATGACGTCAACGGCATCGCCAGACACCTCTTCACGCGGCGCGGCAGAGGCCTCGTCCTTGGCGGCTTCCTTGGCTTTCGGGGCGGCGGCCGAGCCGGCATCCCCTTCGCTCAACGTGGCTAACAGGGCGTCTACGCCAACCGTTTCGCCCTCGGCGGCGACGATTTCGCCCAACGTCCCTGCCGCGGGCGATGGCACTTCGACCGTTACTTTGTCGGTCTCAAGCTCACACAGCATCTCGTCCACGGCGACGGCATCACCCGGCTTTTTGAACCAGGTCGCCACGGTCGCCTCGGTCACGCTTTCCCCCAGCGTCGGCACTCGGATTTCTACGGACATGTCTGATTATCCTTCGATGGTCAGCGCGCTGTTCACCAGCGCGGCTTGTTGGGATTTGTGGGCGGAGGCCAGCCCCGTCGCGGGCGAGGCCGAGGCACTGCGGCCCGCATAGCGCGGCCGCTTAGTATCAGCACCAATGCGGGTCAGGACCCATTCAAGGTTCGGCTCAATGAACGACCAGGCGCCTTGGTTCTTAGGCTCTTCCTGGCACCAGACGATCTTCGCTTGCTTGAACCGCTCAAGCTCTTTGACCAGCGCGAGTGCCGGGAACGGGTAGAACTGTTCAAGCCGCAACAGATAGATGTCGTCGATGCCGCGTTCGTCCCGCTCTTCCAGCAGATCGTAGTAGACCTTGCCCGAGCAGATGACGACTTGCTTGATCTTGTCATCCGCCACCAGTTCAGTTTCTGAATTTCCTTTCTGGGCGTCGTCCCAGAGGCAGCGGTGGAAGCTGGAGCCGGTGGTGAAATCCTCAGCCTCGCTGACCGCCAGCTTGTGCCGCAGCAGCGATTTCGGCGTCATCAGGACCAGTGGCTTGCGGAAGTCACGGTGGATCTGGCGGCGCAGGATGTGGAAGTAGTTCGCGGGCGTCGTACAATTGGCGACGATCCAGTTGTCTTCCGCTGACATTTGCAGGAACCGCTCCAACCGGGCGGAGGAGTGTTCCGGCCCTTGCCCTTCAAAGCCGTGCGGCAACAGCATGACGAGGCCGGACATCCGCAACCATTTACGCTCACCCGATGAGATGAACTGATCGAACATGATCTGCGCACCATTGGCGAAATCGCCAAACTGCGCTTCCCACAAGGTCAGCGCATTCGGTTCAGCCAGTGAGTAGCCGTATTCGAAACCAAGCACCGCATATTCCGAAAGCATCGAGTCGATGACCTCGTAATGCGCCTGTCCGTCGCGGATATGGTTAAGCGGATAGTAGCGTTCTTCGGTTGTCTGTTCGATCAGGCCAGAATGGCGCTGGCTGAACGTGCCCCGCGTCGAGTCCTGTCCCGACAAACGCACCGGATAGCCCTCCGTCATGAGCGACCCGAACGCGAGCGCCTCACCCGTAGCCCAGTCAAACCCCTTGCCCGTCTCAAACATCTGCTTCTTGCTCTCAAGCAAGCGTCCAACCGTCTTGTGCAGGTTGAACCCATCCGGAGCGGTCGTCAGGGATTTGCCGATTTCTGCCAGCGTTTCCGGTTTGATCGCGGTCTGGCCGCGCTCGTATACCTCTTCATCTTTACGATCGAGATGGCTCCAACGCCCGTCCAGCCAATCGGCCTTGTTGGGCTTGTAATCCTTGCCCGCTTCGAACTCGTCATTCAGGTGGCTCTGGAAGGCCGCCTTCATATCCTCGATCTCGCCTTCGGGGATCAGGCCATCTTTCACCAGCCGATCCGTGTACAGCGCAAGGGTTGTCTTATGGCCCTTGATCTTCTTGTACATGATCGGGTTGGTGAACATCGGTTCATCACCCTCGTTATGGCCGAAGCGGCGATAACAGATGATGTCGAGCACCACGTCCTTGTGGAACATCTGCCGGTATTCCGTGGCCACCCGCGCGGCGTGCACAACGGCCTCAGGATCATCGCCGTTCACATGGAAGATCGGCGCTTCCACCATCAGCGCAATATCAGTTGGATACGGGCTGGACCGAGAGAAATGCGGCGCAGTGGTAAAGCCAATCTGGTTGTTGACCACAATGTGGATCGTCCCGCCGGTTTTGTGACCCTTCAGGCCCGACAGCCCAAATCCTTCGGCAACCACACCCTGACCTGCGAACGCTGCATCACCATGCAGCAAGATGCCCATGACCTTGGTGCGATCCACATCGCCTTTCTGGTCCTGCTTGGCGCGGACCTTGCCTAGAACCACGGGGTTCACGGCCTCAAGGTGCGACGGGTTCGCTGTCAGCGACAGGTGGACGTTGTTGCCGTCAAATTCCCGGTCGCTGGATGCGCCAAGATGGTATTTCACATCCCCCGATCCATCCACGTCTTCGGGTTTGAACGACCCGCCCTGGAACTCGTTGAAGATCGCGCGGTAAGGCTTGCCCATCACATTGGCGAGAACGCTCAGACGCCCCCGGTGCGGCATACCGATAACAATCTCTTCCAGACCCAGTGCACCGCCACGTTTGATGATCTGTTCCATCGCGGGGATCAGGCTTTCGCCGCCATCCAGGCCAAACCGCTTGGTGCCCATATACTTGACGTGCAGGAACTTCTCGAAACCTTCGGCCTCGACCATTTTGTTCAGGATCGCCTTACGACCATTCTTGGTGAATTGGATTTCTTTGCCCAGGCCCTCGATCCGCTCCTTCAGCCAACTGGACTGAACCGGGTCCGAGATGTGCATGTATTGCAGGGCGAAGGTGCCACAGTAGGTGCGCCGAACGATATCAACGATCTGCCGCATGGAAGCCATTTGCAGGCCAAGCACGTTGTCGATGAAGATCGGACGATCCATGTCAGCGTCCGAGAAGCCGTAAGAGGCCGGGTCGAGTTCCGGATGCGGCGTCTGATCGCGCATTCCAAGTGGGTCAAGATCGGCCACTAGGTGCCCTCGAATGCGATACGCCCTAATGATCATCAGTGCCCGAATGCTATCCAGTACCGCGCGCTGGATCTGATCATCGGTCAGCTCAACCTTCGCTTCCTTCGCCTTCTCGGCAATCTTCTTGCCTGCAGATTTGGCCTCTTCCACCGGCCATTCACCGGTGAGCGCAGCGGTCAGATCATCGCCGGGAACAGGCGGCCAATCCCGGCGCGCCCAAGACGGGCCTTCGGCCTCTGCCGGGGCGGCATCGGCGTCACCAAGCGCATGGAAGAAATCGGCCCAAGCCGCGTCCACCGCCGAGGGGTCCTTGGCGTATTGCGCGTAAAGCTGCTCAAGATACTCGGCATTGTGACCCTGCATGAAGCTCGAGGCGTGGAATTGATCGTTCGGAGAATGTTCGGTCACAGCAAGACCTCCCGGATTGAACGTGGCATTGGGGTTTTGGTGGATTGGGTGTAGGTCATGCTAACGGATCCTCCCCGTATTGGTTCGGCCCGTCGGTGCCGCGGGATGCCCAGAAGACGATGTTCACGATGGACATGACGACAACGCCAGCAAGACCGATCATGAACAACGGACCGCCGGGGCTGTACGGATCGCCCGTGAACATCCCCAGGATCATCACGGCCAGTGGGATCAGTGGCACAAGCGTCCACAGACCCGTGCGGTCCGTGTCATGCAGACGACGCCAAGCAACCGCCGCGTAGGGCAACAGTGTGCCCAGGTTCCACAAGCCCGATAGAGCGTCAGAAACCAGAGACAACGCGACGTCGACGATGGCCAGGAACAGGGCAAACCACCAGAACTCAGACCGGCGGGCGCGTCCCGAAAAGTCGACATACTTGCTAAAGCAGGTGGAGATGCTTTCCGTGAAACTCATGCGATAGGATCCTCTCCATGGCGGTTCGGCCCAATCGTGCCGCGTGTGGCCATCCAGATGATGATAAGAAGGCTCGGCAACGTCTGTATGCCCGACAGGATGGTCGAGGTGCGGTTGTACTCCTCAAAATCGGCAAGCGCGCTGTTGATTTCGTTGAAAGACGCGGAGGGATCAAAAGCGACAATCATGAGTTCGGCGGATTGCGGACCGGTCACATTGAACACAATCACAGACATGATCGTGACGAAAATGATGGTCACGATGAACCACCAGGCGGGCTTGTCCTGATCGTTCATGCGCCGCACGCCACACGCGAGGATCGGCAGGTAGTTCAGCAGGTACCAGAACGTCGTGATCGGCATCACGTTGATGTAGAAATCAGTGATTGATTGGAAGTTTTCGGACAGAAATCTGGCAACGCGCCCCTCTCCGGTCGACGGCCAGAAAATGATGAAATCAAGGATCATCCCGACGAACGCACCAAGCGTGACGAATAGGACGTACCACCAATAGGCAGACCGTGGATCACGGTCGCGGAAATTGGTGCAGTGCACGATGTTGTGACGGATGGATTCAGTGAAAGTCATGCCAGCGGGTCCTCCCCAAATCTGTTTGGCCCGTTCGTTCCTTTCGTCGCCATCATGATCAGAATGATGATGCCGGCGGCGAACTGCGCCAGCGACAGGAACGAGGCTATACCCATGAAGCGCAAAAGCGACGTAAGCGCTTCGTCATCATCAAATGGCGATGCGGCGAAATTCGGGTCCTGTGCAGAAGCAAGGGCGAAATCCATGAACTCACCGAAGAATTGGAACATGTAGATCGTGGCCACCACAGTGGAGACAAGCGCCACCAGAGTGATGATGGCAAACGCCGTCCCCGACTTGTCGCAATCATGTCTGCGCCGGATGCCGCAGGAAAACAGCGGCAAGATGTTTACAATCGACCAGATGATCGTCACCGGAGCGAACGTGAAATAGATCCATGGATTTCCGGCAATAAGCTCCAGAAACTCTTCAGGACGCTCTATCGTTTCCATCATGTTGAAAAACGAGTCTGCCCTGAGCAGCAGCAGGGCCGCATCAATCGCGTTCGCCACGACCGAGCCCACGATCACGAAAAGGACATACCACCAGAACGCCGAGCGCGGATCGCGCCCGGAAAACCGGAACATGTTCCGAATGTTGTGGGATATGGCCTCGCCGAAGGTCATGGTCTTAGCCAATCGCCTCTAGAACCGCCTCACCCAGCGTGGCGGGGCTGTCGGCGACGACAATGCCTGCAGACTTCATCGCTTCGATCTTGTCCTCAGCGCCGCCCTTGCCGCCAGCCACAATGGCGCCGGCATGGCCCATGCGACGACCCGGAGGCGCGGTACGACCGGCGATGAAGCCAGCAACCGGCTTTTTGCGGCCGCGCTTGGCTTCGTCCGCCAAAAATTGCGCAGCTTCCTCTTCGGCAGAGCCGCCGATTTCACCAATCATCATGATCGAATGGGTTTCATCATCGGCCAGGAACCATTCGAGCACGTCGATATGCTCCGTCCCTTTGATCGGGTCGCCTCCGATGCCCACGCAGGTGGACTGGCCAAGGCCCACATCCGAGGTCTGCTTCACAGCCTCATAGGTCAGTGTGCCAGAGCGCGATACAACGCCGACAGATCCACGGCGGTGGATATGGCCTGGCATGATGCCGATCTTGCAGGCGTCGGGCGTGATGATACCGGGGCAGTTCGGCCCGATCAGGATCGACGAAGACCCTTCTAGCGCGCGCTTCACTTTCATCATGTCCAGCACCGGGATGCCCTCGGTGATGCAGCAGATCAGCTCCATCTCCGCATCAATGGCCTCAAGGATTGAGTCTGCAGCGAAGGGTGGCGGCACGTAGATCACGGATGCGTTCGCTTCAGTCACGGCTTTTGCCTCATGGACCGAGTTGAAGACCGGCAGATCAAGGTGCGTCATGCCACCTTTGCCGGGCGTCACACCGCCGACCATTTTGGTGCCATAGGCAATCGCCTGTTCCGAATGGAACGTGCCTTGGCTGCCGGTAAAACCTTGGCAGATCACCTTGGTGTTTTCATCAACGAGTACGGCCATCGGGGCCTCCTGTGGTCGTTTGAGTGCGGGATTTCATCATGCGGCTTCCATCAGATCGGGGCCGCCATGGGCGTTGGAATAAATTGCGATCAGAACAACCAGCTCATCCAGCGTGCCTTCGATCTGGTTGTGCCAGACCGTCAGCCCCTTGGACCCAAGCAAGGCTTGGTCAAGCTTCGCGGCAGAACGCATGGCGCGGGACGGAACAACACGGGCATGGGCCTCATCCGTGATCCGAACAATCAGGCCGGACTGACCCTTAACACTGATCGAGCCCAAGCCGGTCACCTCGTGCCAAGCCACTGGCCCGCCGCCTTGGACTTCGAAGTTCACACCCTCGGGGGACAGCGTAATCATCGGCTGGCCAGCCTTGCGCTTTGTCATCACCACGGCGGCTATGCCGAGCAGCCCAAGGAGGATGCAGAGAATGGCGACAACGACGATGCCGACCTCACCCTCCTCCGGGCCAATCCAAAAAACGCTGCCGCCAAGCGCGACCATGAACAAAGCGACGAGAATATACTTCCAGCCAAGAGCACGGCGGTGCAGCGTCAGCGCTTCATTTGGGTTCACATCAACAGTCATGGCGCAATCGGCATGAGCCGCTCCACGAGCAGGAAGGTCTCAATGCCATTGGGACCAGGACGCGTGCCAACGTGCACGACAGCAACGCGGCGCGGGTTCAACTGGCGCGCACCAAGAAGTGCCGTGCCTTCGGTCGGTCGATAGCGGTCGGGAATGGGTGCCTCGGTTCGGATACCTTCGGCCTCCAATCCCGCAACGGCGGCACTGGCGGCAAAGTCCCCATATTCCCCGTCGAAGGCAACCTCACAGCGACGGTCCGTTCCGGTCGTAGCGGCGCGTCCCGTCACCGGTGAAGGCGCCGCGTCGGAAAACGGATCGAGGTCATAGAAATCAACACGCACGCCGGGCGCTTCAAGAACCTCTGCGGCGCGGGCGGCGGTCATAAACGGGCTGAAACAATTGAGGGCGAATGCCTCGCTGGCCGTCTCGGCCACCTGACCAGCATCCTCCTGCCCCTGCACGCGCGCCGTGGTCGCAAGCGCGACCAGCCCGGCAATCCCGGCCACATGCACCATCGCCCAGATCAGGCTGCGTTTTTGCGAAGGGCCAATCATGCCGCCCCCCGTTCGAACAAGACATTGATATTGTCGTCCAGTGGAAGCCGAATTGGATTCAGCAAGCGCACGGAAAACCCGGTTCTGCGCGCAAGGTCACGCAACGTGTCCAACGTGAAATACTGGACATGATCGGGATACCGCAGCCCGACCCATTTGCGCTGGAAGATCTTGCGCCCGACACTGTTGAAATTCGGAACACGCACGTAGGCGCGGCCACCGGGTTTCAGGATGCGGGCCACCTGTTGCAGAACAGTGTGCGGATGCTCTTCATGTTCGAGGTAGGAACGTAGGATCACACCATCGAAAAGTGCGTCGGGAAAGGCCTTGATCGCCTCTGCGCCCGGCCCATGAACGCAATAGCCTCCATGTGCACGCAAGTTTTCGTCTGCTTTCGCAGCCAAATCTTCGGAGATTTCGATGCCGTATTGCGTGAAACCAGGATACTGCTCTGATGCTCCAGCGCAGCCCACGTTCAAAAGGTTGCCCGCGCCAAACCATTCTGCATAGCGCACCGCATCCGGCTTGCGCCCGATCTTATGCCGCCAACGAGTTGCCAGATCAGCGCGTTGCAGCAGGGGCTGCGCTTCGAGCCGTGCGGCCTTTTCCGTTACCCAAGTCTTCTCCCAGGCGAAGTCCTCAACCAAAGCCTCATAGCCCGGTGGGTTCGTGAGATAGACCAGATCGCACGACCGACAGCGCCCCATACGCCATTCATCGCGGTGGAATTTAGGCATCTCGGAAGGCCCCTCCGCCCCGCAAGACGGACAGGCGCGCACTCGGGTCGCGTTATGGACGCCATCCGCCATCACCAACGCGCCTCCACGCTGGCCCGGAAGAACTGATCTGCATTGCCTTCCAGCTGGCGGATTTCAATATCAGCGGCCTCTCCGCCGACAACGGCAGCAGCGGAGGCTCTGAAAACATCGGCGACTGCTGCAGCGTCGGCGACGGAAAACACCATCGAGCACAGCTCACCCGAAGGGTTCACCGACATGTCGAATTGCTGGTGAAAATAGGTGCCCGTCTCAGGGTTCGGAACCATGCCAGCATTGGCCAGTAGGGCCTGCGCCTCCGCCAATGCGCCGCTTTCTATACAGGTCGCCGCGAACAGGCGCGCAAGGACTGCTGGGTTGGCCTCGGCACTGCCCACGGACGGTGCCTGCGCGTCAGCCGCACCGGCAAAGGTCATCGCGAGCAGGCCCAACGCTGCAAACAAGCTGCGACGCCACGCCGTGATATGACAGCCCGCGTGGCTCACGCCTTGCCTCGCGCCTCCAAAACCTCACCCAGTTGTTCGTGGCCCCACAACGCCATGGTGCGGCGGCGCTTCCACGGTCCAACACTTGCGTCGGTCAGATCGTCCAGATCAAGCTGGTCATGGCTTTCGGGGATATGGCGTTCTGGCTTGGGGAAATTGAACGGGGCTAGCATCGGGTTGAAATTGGCATGTTGGCCATTTTCGGTCAGCGGCACATTCTCGTTCACCAGATCCACCGTCAGCAACAGGTGCGGGATCTTGGCCTTGTGAATGTTCTCGATCACCTTCCAGCGGAAATCGTCCGTCAGATGGATCAGGCATTCGCGCACCATGATCAGATCGCATTTCGGAAGCTTGTCGGTTGCAAGGTCGAGGTGCATGAACCGGCGGCCCGTTCCGCCATGGGCAGCCTTGACCTCATCCACCAGCTCTTTGGAGATGTCGCCGCCAATATACTTGATACCCGTCAGGTCGACGGCAGCCATCCAAGTCCAATCCCCGCAGGGCGCATCAAGAAAGGTTTTGACTCCAAGGTCCTGGAACAAGCCTGGAAGCGCACGGCGCAACCGACGTGTCCGCCGCACTGTCGAGCCTGAGCCAGAGCGGGGCTTGCCCTTGTCCTCATCGGCCCAGGTTTTCTTTTCAAAAACGTCCTGAAGGGAGCGATCCATGGATTATCCCTTTACGGCAGCCACGATCTTTTCAGCACCGTCCTTCAGATCGTCTGCGGCGATCACGTTGAGACCGGAAGTATTGATAATCTCCTTGCCCTTCTCGACGTTTGTGCCCTCAAGGCGCACGACAAGCGGCACTTCAAGACCGACTTCCTTCACCGCGGCCACAACACCTTCAGCGATGATATCACAGCGCATGATGCCGCCGAAGATATTGACGAGGATGCCTTTGACGTTGGGGTCGGAGGTGATGATCTTGAACGCCTCGGTCACTTTCTCTTTTGTGGCACCACCGCCCACATCAAGGAAGTTCGCTGGCTCCGCGCCGTAAAGCTTGATGATGTCCATCGTCGCCATGGCGAGGCCGGCACCGTTGACCATGCAGCCAATCTCACCATCCAGTGCGATGTAATTCAGGTCGAACTTCGATGCGGCCAGTTCCTTGGGGTCTTCTTCCGTCTCGTCGCGCAGCGCCGCAATATCAGCGTGGCGGTAGACGGCGTTGCCATCGAAGCCAACCTTGGCGTCCAGCACCTTCAGATCACCGCCATCGGTCACGATCAGCGGGTTGATCTCCAGCATCTCCATGTCCTTCTCGACGAAGGCGTTAAAGAGGATACCCATCAGCTTGACGCACTGCTTGACCTGCGCACCCTCCAGCCCGAGCGAGAAGGCGACGCGCCGCCCGTGATAGGGCTGGTAACCGGTCGCAGGATCGACACTGAAGGACAGAATCTTTTCCGGCGTCGCTGCGGCGACTTCCTCGATATCCATACCGCCTTCAGTCGAGCAGACGAAAGAAATCCGGCTCGTCTGCCGATCTACCAGAAGGGCCAAATACATCTCGGTCTCAATGCCCGAGCCATCTTCGATGTAGATGCGGTTGACCTGTTTGCCGACGGGGCCGGTCTGGTGCGTCACCAGCGTGCGACCCAGCATCTTCTTGGCTTCGTCCGCCGCTTCTTCAACCGACTTCGCCAGACGCACACCGCCTGCCTCACCCGCATCGGCTTCCTTGAAACTGCCTTTGCCACGGCCACCGGCGTGGATTTGCGCCTTTACGACCCAAAGCGGTCCGTCCAGTTCACCAGCGGCGGTTTTGGCGTCTTCCGCCTTCAGAACCACCCGTCCGTCCGAGACCGGAGCCCCATATTGCCGCAAAAGTGCCTTCGCCTGGTACTCGTGGATGTTCATGGGATCGGTCCGTCTGTTAGGTCACGTTGTCTCTGGCTAAGCACAACTTTTAGGTGCAAGGAAACGGGAAAGTTCAGCTTTTACAGGCTTTCGCCCGAAAACCCGACATTTGTGATCACAGTCTAAAAAAGTGTGATCACAAATTCTAGCCTGTATACCTCAGACACCGACTCACCGGGGGCTTGCCCCATTTCGCGATCCATCGCAGCCTGCAAGCAACGGGATGGCAGAACGGCACGAGAGCACATGACAGACAAACCCCGCTGGGGCATCGTCGCAACCGTGGCCGAACCCGCCCCTCTCGTTCTGGCCTTTGTGGCGCATCACTTGTCGCTCGGCGCGTCGGAGATCCACATCTACCTTGATGAAGCCAATGATCCGGTTGGTGAGGCGCTGGACTGGTTGCCGCCGGTCCACGTAACTCGGTGCGACATGGATTACTGGCAGGCCGTTGCGCCACGCAGGCCCCGCCGCCATAACAACCGCCAATCCATCAACGCGACCCACGCGCAATCCGTCTGCAATCTTGATTATCTGCTCAGCTGTGATGCCGATGAATTCCTGCGCCCCGGCTCGAACGTTGAGGCGCAGATTGCAGAAATCCCCGACTGGGCCACGTGGACGAAGGTGTTCAACCTCGAACGCACAATGGTGCGTGGCGTGCCGCAAAACTCGATTTTCGACGGGGCCTTCAAGGTCCACTACCAAGGGCGCGATGATACGCCGTTGCGCACTTCAGACCTTGCTCCGATGGGCTTCACCGGTCACGCAGCGGGCAAGCCGATGGTGCGCACGAAAATTGGCATGAACATTGGAATCCACGTGCCCCGGCATGGCCATATCAAGGACCGCGTCGTGCCGCCCCACTACCCTGCCGATCAGATCGAATTGATCCATTTCGACGGGCTCACACCGCTCCATTGGGCTGGAAAATTCATCCGGCAAGCCGCGAAGACCCCGGATCGCCTGGCGCAATTGCCGCCCTTCCGCATCGCACAGTGGCGCAAGATCGCCGCTTGTCTGAACGACGACGCAGCGCTGCGCGGCCTATATGATGACGTAAACGCCTACGACACGGCTCGACTGATCCAACTGGAAGAGGACGGCTATGTTGTGCGCGAGCGGTTCGACCCTACGGCTGCTTTGCAAAGCATCTTTCCCGGACACTCCGTAGATTTGAGCCCCAAGCATTTCGACAGCCTGTTACGCCCACGCATCGATCAATGGCTCCGAACCGCGCGCAAACACGGGGTCCTCTAGACGGGCGCGCCATCCGCCGACTAGGGTGCCAAAAAACCAAATGCAGCAGGCTCAAATATGCCCCTTGCCCGGATCGGCGACAGGATCCTTTTCTTCGCGCACATCCCCAAAACCGGGGGCTCGAGTGTCGAGACCTATCTCGACCAAAAAGGGGCTGTCGCACTGCGCTTCAAACGTCGCATGGGGTGGTCCGAGACGACTGCGCAGCATATGGAGGCGCGGATTCACACGCGCCTTGTGCCCGACGGGTTCTTTGATGCCAGTTTCGCCGTCCTTCGCGACCCGGTCGCCCGTATGGTCAGCGAATACCGCTACCGCAGGGATCGCTACGAACGACAACGCGATTTCCCGGCCTGGGTGCGGGCCGCATTCGATGCTTATGGACGCGACCAGTACGTGTTCGACAATCACATCCGACCGCAGACCGAATATCTGCGGCCCGGAATGGTCTTGTTCAGGCTTGAGGCCGGGATGGACGCGGTTTGCGATTGGATAGATGCGGAAACCGGAACACCGCCAGCCTCACGCGACATCTGGGAAAAGAAATCTGCCACCGAAAAGGTGGCCGTCCCGGACGATCTGAGGGATGAAATTATCAAGTTCTATGAGGCGGACTATGCCGTCATGGACCGGATGATAGAAAACGGCCGGGCGCTGGACCCGGCCGCTTGAATATCGCTTGAAACTGTGGCTCAGGCCAGCGTTTCGTCGATCTGCTTGCAGGCGTCGACCAGGCCTTTGACGGCCTCAACGGACGCATCGAACATCGCTTGCTCGTCCTTGTTCAACTTTACGTCGACCACACGCTCAATGCCGCCCTTGCCGATCACTGTCGGCACACCCACGTACATGCCCTTCAGACCGAACTGCCCATCGCAGTAGGCCGCACACGGCAGAACGCGCTTTTGGTCTTTCAGGTAAGCTTCGGCCATTTCGATCGCCGAAGTGGCAGGGGCGTAGAAGGCTGAGCCCGTCTTGAGCAGGCCCACGATCTCAGCGCCGCCATCACGGGTGCGCTGCACGATCTCGTCCAGCTTTTCCTTGCTGGTCCAGCCCATCTCCACCAAATCCGGCAGCGGGATACCGGCAACGGTCGAATACCGAACCGACGGAACCATCGTGTCGCCATGGCCGCCAAGAACGAACGCGGTGACGTCTTTCATGGAAACGTCGAACTCTTCGGCAAGGAAGTGGCGGAAACGCGCGCTGTCCAGAACGCCTGCCATACCGCAGACTTTCTCATGCGGTAGGCCGCTGAACTCACGCAAAGCCCAAACCATCGCATCAAGCGGGTTGGTGATGCAGATGACAAAGGCATCGGGCGCGTTATCGCGGATGCCTTCGCCCACGGCTTTCATGACTTTCAGGTTGATGCCCAGCAGGTCGTCGCGCGACATGCCCGGTTTGCGCGGCACGCCGGCGGTGACGATGCAGACGTCCGCGCCCGCGATGTCGGCGTAGTCGTTGGTGCCCTTCATTTTGGCGTCAAACTTCTCGGACGGGCCGGATTCGGCGATGTCGAGTGCTTTGCCCTGCGGCACGCCTTCGGCAATGTCGAACAGGACGACGTCGCCCAATTCCTTCAGTGCCGCAAGGTGGGCAAGGGTGCCCCCGATCTGTCCCGCGCCGATAAGCGCAATCTTGGGTCTGGCCATATCTCTGGTCCTCGGTCCGGTGATTTGTCGGGCGGAGGGGTAGCCCCAGCCCGCCCCCGGCGCAAGGGTGCTGCGGCGCGGCGGATGGCCTCAACCGGAGCGCGAGTGCCTCCGGCTTACAGGTCTTCACCCGCTGCGACCGGGTCCATCGTTGCAAAATGCTGGCCCGCCGCCATCAGGCACGTCATGCCATTGGGCGAAGTTACCGTGATCGTCCAAGTCCCTGTTTCCTCTGAAACAAATACCTCCACGATGCGGTTTTGATGCGCTAGCCCCATGCCGCGCACCTCTTCGCCATAGCGGCCCGTCAACTCATTCACGACCATCTCGCGTTGGCCGCAAAGCATGTTCTGAGCCTCGGCAGGCAGAGCCACAAATGTGATCAACCCGGCGAAAGCAATGGATGCGATTCTTTTCATCATGTCGTCAGTCCCGTGTCAGGGGCGCGACGGATTGCAGGCCAAAGCAAAAGCAATTCGGCGCCCGGTTCCTCATGGAACGACCTCCGAATGGGCAAGGCTCTTGGGGCCTTTGATGGAACCAGCATTGCATCGAAACGGTTAATTTCCGGTGAAGTCTCGCAAAAATGTTGAAAATCGGCACGAAATATTGTTGCGCAACATTCTGCATTGCAGCAAGACACTTGCGCTTGCAGCGTGAATATGGTCCCTCAGAGGAAACGACAGCAAGGATTCCACCTCGCCATGACCCGCCCCTATCGCTCCGTGCTCTACATTCCCGCCTCGCGCGCCCGCGCAATGGAAAAGGCCAAGACGCTGCCTGTCGACGCGATCATCTTCGATCTCGAAGACGCCGTCGCAGTGGATGAGAAGGCGAATGCACGCGACCTATTAAAGAACACGCTTTTGGATGGCGGCTATGACAATCGCGCGCAAATCGTGCGGATCAACGGCCTTGATACCGATTGGGGCAAAGACGACCTCGCCACAATCGCCGCGGCCAAGCCGCAGGCCGTACTGCTGCCCAAAGTAAACAAGGCGGCGGATGTCGAAGCCCTCGCAGCCCTTCTCGATGCCGACCCAAACACAGCCGTCACCCAGATCTGGGCCATGATGGAAACGCCCGAGGGCATCCTGAACGCGGCTGAAATCGCCGCCGCCCCGCGTATGGCGGGGTTCGTAATGGGAACGAACGACCTTGCCAAAGACCTGAACGCACGCACGCGCGAGGCGATGCTGACTTCCCTCCAACTCTGTCTTCTCGCTGCCCGCGCCCACGGCCTTGCCTGCATCGACGGGGTCTACAACGCTTTCCGCGATGAAGAAGGATTGGCACTGGAATGCGCGCAAGGCCGCGACTTCGGGTTTGACGGCAAAACACTCATCCACCCTGCACAAGTCGCCACCGCCAACGCAATCTTCGCCCCAAGCGCCGAGGAAATTGACCTCGCCCGCCGCCAGATCGAAGCGTTTGAAGAGGCAGAAGCGCGCGGCGAAGGCGTCGCTGTCGTGGACGGCAAGATCGTCGAAAACCTACACATTGAAACCGCGCGAGCGACGCTGGCCAAGGCCGATGCAATCGCTGCGACGGAGGCCGCGTAATGGGCTGGGTCCTGCTAATCGCAGGCGTCCTGCTCTGGTCAGGCGCGCATCTGTGGAAACGTGTTGCCCCAGCGTCTCGCGAGCGTTTTGGTGATGCCGGCAAAGGCATCGTTGCCGGGCTTCTTGTCTTGTCCATCGTGCTGATGGTCTTCGGCTACAAAAACGCCGATGGCCCGGTCTGGTGGGGCCGGTCCGCGGCTTTGGTTGGAATCAACAACCTTCTGATGGTGTTCGCCTTCTACCTTTTCGCCGCCTCGGGTGCGAAAACGCGCATCACCCGCATCATCAAGAACCCGCAACTGACAGCCTTCAAGGTTTGGGCCTTCGCGCACTTGTTGGTGAACGGTGATCTGGCTTCCTTTGTCCTGTTCGGTGGCCTGCTGGCCTGGGCAGTGGTTGAGGTCATCACCCTCAAACGCGCCGGTGTCCCGTGGGAACCGCCACATCCCGTACCTGTCAAGAAAGAGGTCTCTGCCATTGTCGCAACGATCGTCGTGACGGCGGTAGTTATGGCCATCCACTATTGGCTCGGCGTCACCCCCTGGGGATAAACGATGAAAATCTACCGTTTGCTGACCGAGGATGACACCTCGGCCTTCTGCCACAAAGTGTCCGAAGCCCTTTCCAAAGGGTGGGAGCTTCACGGCGATCCAACCATGACATTCGACGCGGCGCGCGGCGTTGTGCGCTGCGGGCAGGCTGTCACCAAGGACATCGAAACACCCTACGCACCAGACATGAAGCTGGGACAACAATGAGCAGCACGAAAACCAACCCCGGCTATTTCTTTGAGGATTACCACGTCGGCCAGATCCTCAACCACGCCACGCCGCGCACGCTTCACGATGGCGATGTGGCGATGTATCAGGCGCTCTACGGCCCTCGCTTCGCGATGCAAAGCGCCCGCACATTCGGTGCGTTCGTGGCCCTTGATGACCTGATCACCTTCCACGCTGTGTTTGGTAAAACGGTGCCCGATATCTCACTGAACGCGGTAGCCAATCTGGGCTATGCCGAAGGGCGGTTCCTCGCCCGTGCCCAATCGGGTGACACGATCCATTCAGTGTCCGAAGTGATCGGCTTGAAGGAGAATTCCAACGAAAAAACCGGCATCGTGTGGGTCCGCACACACGGCTATGCCAACGGCGACCGGCCAGTGCTCGAATATGTCCGCTGGGTCATGGTCCGCAAACGCGACACCTCTGCCCCCGCGCCGGAAACGGTAGTGCCTGACCTCGCCAAAGCCGTCGAGGCAGAGGATTTGCAGGTTCCAGAGGGCCTCGATTGGTCGAATTATGATTTCGCCATGGCCGGAGAGCCGCACCGCTGGGGCGACTACGAGGTGGGCGAGATCATTGACCACGTCGATGGCGTGACCCTGACAGACCCTGAGCATATGATGGCCACCCGCCTTTGGCAGAACACGGCCAAGGTGCATTTCGACGTCACCGCGCGCCCCGATGGCAAGCGCCTGATTTATGGCGGCCACATCATCTCTATGGCCCGCGCGCTCAGCTTCAATGGCCTCGCCAATGCGCAACTGATTGCGGGCATCAACGCAGGCGCCCACGCCAACCCTGCCATGGCGGGTGACACGGTTTACGCGTGGTCCGAGGTTCTGGATAAGGCCGAAACGACCAACCCCCACGTTGGCGCGTTGCGCCTGCGTCTGGTCGCGACCAAGGTCAATGCAGGTGAACTGCGCGGAGAGGATGGCAAGTATCTGCCGGATGTTCTCCTCGATCTCGATTACTGGGTACTCATTCCACGCTGAGCCGAAAAAACTTCAGTTTTTCCAAAGGATTTCTACAGATATCCCGGTGGAAGCCCCAATTTCACTCTCGGCATTCAATTTTGTGATCACACTGCCTTCAAGTGTGATCACGCTCCAGCATTCTGCGGCGTTAAGCCCCATAATTCACCGCATTTTCAACAGCTGCTCGCGTGACAGTTGCGTGAAACTTGCTATTGATATGGCAACGACCGGCTTCAAGCCAGACCTGACGGCACACCCAAAGGGGGACTCCAGCCATGGCCGATGTGAACCGAGGCAATCGCCCGCTTTCACCGCATTTGACGATCTATCGTCCGCAACTGAACTCCATCACCTCGATCCTCGTGCGGATCACGGGAAACGCGATGCTGGTCGCGGCAATCCTTGTTGTCTGGTGGATGATGGCCGCCGCCTCTGGCCCGGATTATTTCGCCACGATCGACGGTATCGTCACATCTTTCTTCGGCGACCTGATCATGACGCTATCAGTTCTTGGCCTTTGGTATCACGCGCTTGGCGGCGTGCGGCACCTGATCTGGGATGCAGGTTACGGTCTCGATGTCGACACGGCCGACAAAATGGGCTGGGGCATGATCATCGGTTCCGTCGCGCTCACCTTCCTGACACTTATCGCGATCTGAGGGGGCACACGCATATGGCATTCGTAACCGACCGCAAACGTGTCACTGGTTTGGGCGCTGCGCGCTCCGGCACTGGCCACCACTGGACAATGACGGTCACTTCCGTCGCACTCCTGATCCTGACGCCCTTCTTCCTCGGCATCATCGGTTCGGCCCTCGGGTCCGAGCATGCAGATGTCGTGGCCACGTTGTCGCGCCCCATTCCCGCTCTGGTCGTTGCGGCCTACCTCATCGTAGGAAGCCACCACCTGCGGCTGGGTATGCAGACACTGATCGAGGATTACACCCGCGACCTGACGCGCAAAGCCGCCATCGTCGCAACCACGATTCTGAGCTACGGCATCGCGCTCGGCGGCCTTGTGGCGCTTGTTCAAATCGCTCTCTGAGAGGCATTTCAGATGAAAGATACCATCTCCCCGGCCTATGATGTCACCCACCACACCTACGACGTTGTCGTTGTTGGGGCAGGCGGCTCCGGGCTTCGTGCAACGCTTGGCATGGCCGAACAGGGCCTCAAAACCGCGTGCATCTCCAAGGTGTTCCCGACCCGCTCGCACACAGTGGCGGCGCAAGGCGGCATCGCGGCCTCGCTTGGCAACATGGGGCCAGACCACTGGCACTGGCACATGTACGACACAGTGAAGGGGTCGGACTGGCTCGGCGACACCGACGCGATGGAATACCTTGCACGCGAGGCGCCCAAGGCCGTGTATGAGCTGGAGCATTACGGTGTTCCCTTCTCCCGCACGGAAGAGGGCACGATCTACCAGCGCCCCTTCGGCGGCCACACCACCGAATTCGGCGAAGGCCCGCCCGTGCAGCGCACCTGCGCCGCCGCCGACCGCACCGGCCACGCGATCCTGCACACGCTGTACGGCCAGTCGCTCAAGAACGACGCAGAATTCTACATCGAATACTTCGCCACCGATCTTCTTATGGACGATGACGGCCAGTGCGTCGGCGTCGTGGCCTGGAAGCTCGACGACGGCACCATGCACGTCTTCCATGCCAAAATGACCGTTCTGGCCACTGGCGGCTATGGCCGCGCCTATTTCTCGGCTACGTCCGCCCACACCTGCACCGGTGATGGTGGTGGAATGGTCGCGCGCGCGGGCCTGCCGCTGCAGGATATGGAATTCGTGCAATTCCACCCCACCGGCATCTATGGCTCCGGCTGCCTGATCACCGAAGGTGCCCGCGGCGAAGGCGGTTACCTGACGAATTCCGAAGGCGAGCGGTTCATGGAACGCTATGCGCCGACCTACAAAGACCTCGCCTCCCGCGATGTGGTTTCGCGCTGCATGACCATGGAAATCCGCGAAGGCCGTGGCGTGGGGCCGGATGGCGACCACATCCACCTGCACCTCAACCACCTGCCACCCGAAACGCTTGCCGAACGCCTGCCGGGCATCTCCGAATCCGCACGCATCTTTGCGGGCGTCGATCTCACGAAAGAACCGATCCCGGTTCTGCCCACGGTCCACTACAACATGGGCGGCATCCCCACGAACTACTGGGGCGAGGTGCTGAACCCGACCAAGAAAGACCCCGACGCGATCGTGCCTGGCCTGATGGCCGTGGGCGAGGCGGGCTGTGCCTCCGTGCACGGCGCGAACCGGCTTGGGTCCAACAGCCTGATCGACCTCGTTGTCTTCGGCCGCGCAGCTGCGATCAAGGCCGGCGAAGTGGTGGACCCGAACTCGGCGACACCCAAAGCTAGCCAAGCCGCCATCGACAAGGCGCTCAGCCGCTTCGATGCCGTCCGCTACGCGGATGGGGGCACCCCCACCGCCGAGCTGCGGCTTGAGATGCAGAAGACCATGCAGGCCGATGCCGCCGTTTTCCGCACTGATAAGACGCTCGCGGAAGGCTTGGAGAAGATGACCAACGTCGCCGGCAAACTCGACGACATCGCCGTCACCGACCGCTCGCTCGTCTGGAACTCTGACCTGATGGAGACGCTGGAGTTGGGCAACCTCATGCCCAACGCTCTGGCCACCATCGCGGGCGCCGAAGCGCGCAAGGAATCCCGAGGCGCCCACGCACATGAGGATTATCCGGACCGCGACGACAACGATTGGCGCGTGCACACCATCAGCCGCGTGGATGGCAACAAGATCGACCTCGAATATCGCCCCGTCCACCTGAACCCTCTGATGGGCCACAACGAAGGCGGCATCGATTTGGATAAGATCAAGCCGAAGGCGCGGGTCTATTGATCATGCGCCTCGCCACCACGCTGCCTGTTTGCTCGGTCACCGCCACACCAGTATGGGCGCAGATGATACTCGACGACATAAACAGCATCATCGTTGAGGAAAACGCCAACCATGGCCTGCATGTGGCATTAGCGCATATGCTTGCAGATTGCTTTACCGACAACATGACGGAGGCCGAAGCGGAAACGATTATGGCGGCAGACGGACATCAAGCGCGACAGGATGCTGTTGCTTCCATGGCTGGCTACGATGCGGCCATGGAATGCACTGCGGCAGCTTTCCAATGACGCGCGCATTTCTCCTTTTCCCCGCGTTGATCGCCTTGTCGGCATGTGTCGGTGGTTTCCAGGACGCCGCCGACCAGATCGCGCGCGAACAGGCCCGCACCTATGTGAACCAGGAGGTCGAGCGCCGCTTCCCCGGCGTCGATGCAACCGTTGTAACCGATTGCGTCATAAACAACGCCTCTGCGCAGGAAATCATCACGATCGCAGGCGGCATCGCGCTTGGAAATACTGAGGCAGCCTCCAGCACCGTAGGCGACATCCTCGCCCGCCCCGCCACGATCCAATGCACCGCATCCGGCGCACTCAGCCCATTGGTAGGTGGCGGCCAGAACATCCTTCAGGGGCTGCTGCAATGACACGCGCCCGCATCCGAATGACCCGAGTGGAGACCTAGATCATGGTTGAACTGACCCTCCCGAAGAATTCCCGCATCCGCACGGGCAAGACCTGGCCCAAGCCCGAAGGTGCCACCAACGTGCGTAAGTTCCAGATCTACCGCTGGAACCCTGATGATGGTGAGAATCCCCGCGTCGACACCTATTTCGTCGACATGGACACCTGCGGCCCGATGGTTCTGGACGCGCTCATCAAGATCAAGAATGAGATCGACCCGACCCTTACGTTCCGCCGCTCCTGTCGCGAAGGGATCTGCGGATCGTGTGCGATGAATATCGACGGCATCAATACGCTCGCCTGCATCTACGGCATGGACGAGGTGAAGGGCGACGTAAAGATCTACCCCCTGCCCCACATGCCCGTCGTGAAGGACCTGATCCCCGACCTGACCCATTTCTACGCTCAGCACGCCTCCATCATGCCGTGGCTGGAGACCAAGACAAAACGCCCCGAAAAGGAATGGCGCCAGTCCATCGAGGATCGCAAGAAACTCGATGGACTCTATGAATGCGTGATGTGCGCATCCTGCTCCACCTCCTGCCCGTCCTACTGGTGGAACGGCGACCGCTACCTCGGGCCAGCCGCCCTCCTGCACGCCTACCGCTGGATCATCGACAGCCGCGATGAAGCGACGGGTGAGCGTCTGGATGAGCTAGAAGACCCCTTCAAGCTCTACCGTTGCCACACGATCATGAACTGCACCAAAACCTGCCCCAAAGGCCTGAACCCGGCCGAGGCGATTGCATCGATCAAGAGGATGATGGTCGAACGGCAGCTCTGACAACCGATGACTGCTGCCACAGGCGCAGTCCTGTTTACGCTTCTTTGGCTTGTCCTCGCGCTCGTTTGCGGTGGGCTCTGGACGGGTTTCGCCATCCGCGGACTGATCCGCATGACCAAGGGCAAAGGCGGCCCTTGGGCCTCGGCCATGGCGCAACTCTCGGTCGTCGCCATGCTCGTAGGCCTTCTGCGGTTCGGCCCGACATGGGGCATCGGCGCGGTCCTTTTCCCGCCTGCGCTCTTGCTATTCCTGCCGGGCATTGCGGAGCTATCCATAACGCCCCAAATCGCGCTTTACGCCCTGCCGATAACAGCCGCCGTGCTTGCGCTGAGCCTCTGGCACCCGATCACGCGCCTTTTCTCCGTGATGCTCACCTGCGCAACCCTTGTGATCTCAACCCTTGTCGCGGGTGAGGCCATATCCGCGCGCGCCATGTGCCAAACCGCTGCCGGACAGAACCTCACGAACGTCACCCGCCATCCCTTCTGGTGGTCGATCCACAACACCGGATACGACTTCCAGTTCCAGCTTCACGGGCTGGCCACACGCGGCGAAGACCAGTTCGCGTGGAGCTATTCGGAAATGGATTGGTACCCCCTGCCCGACACGATCTGGCCCAACATTACCTCCGGTGAACCAGCCTGCGAGTAGGTGATCAGGCCGAGGCGCTTTGTTGAGCTCCCCCGGCAATCAACGGTTTGTTGTTTATCCTGTGCCGCTGCACCAACTTGCGCATCCTCTTGCCCTTTTCGGGTATGGGACGAGCCGGATGCCCCGCAAATGAGGCCTCTCCGATTCTAGGGAAGAGTGTTAGCAACTCCTCCCGCGCTTCGGTCGATACAGCCTTCAGAGCTTCAGGACCTGTATAAAGGCTTTCGGTCGGCATGCCGTTGGACCAGACAACCTCATGCGTCTCAAGCAGGAAATGCCAGTATTGTGCGCCGTCCGCGATCTCCTGCCGCACCTCCACCCCATCAAGCGGCAGAAGCTTGATTGCTGGGATCAGCACTTCCTTTGCGCCAAACATCCTCATCGCCACAGCAGAGGACACGAGAACGCGGTGCTGAGGTGAGACGACAAGGTCCGTTGAGGGGAAACCGGCGCCCAATGCATCGGAGCGGATCAGGATCGGCCTGAGCTTTGGGTTGGACGCCAACTGCTCGGGCGTGACGGCGCACGATCCGATCCAAAGGATTGGTTTGAATGCATCGTCGACAGTTCGAACCTGGTCACCGACCCGTAGGTCCTCGACGCGCACTGCACCGCGTTCGGTATCAATTAATGTGCCAGCCGCAAAGCAGATGACATCCTCGAAGTCGCCGCTCGAATTGGTTGGCCCCGTTACCGCCTGACCCATGGTGATGGTATTCGTACCGGGATCGTTCCATGCCGCCGCAATTGCTGCGGTATTGACGGTCATCCCGTTGAACAATTCCAGCGGCTCCAACGGACCATTGGTGGTCTTGACGCCCCAAAACGAAATCGTGCCGTCCGGGTTAATCTCCAGACGGACGATGGGCTCACCGTTCGTATTGCCTTGTTGCCAAATTTCCTGAGTGTTGACGGCATAAAGGTCGCCATCGGCAAACCGCACGGTTTGACCCGCCGTGCCACTGCTTTGGAATTCCGCCTCATTCGGGGCGCCTGCAGGCCCGCCGACGAAAAGCTGAACGCCGTTGACCTGAATGTTGAAGCTGTTGTCGAGGCTATCAAAATCGATCACCACGCCAGTGCCAGGCGTCGTATCGGTGTAGGTCGCGGTGCTACCGTTTGAAGTGGAAAAACTTGGCATATCCTGTGTCTCTTCAGTCTTTAGTGCAGGACGCGCGGTGCACCGCAAAGGCATTGGACGGCAGCGCGATTCTGTGAGCAGTGGATCTAGTTGCCAATTGCGTCAGAAATAAGCAGGAAACGCGCGCGCGTCCGACTGAAAGATCTTGGGATTTAGGACTTAAATTCGCGCATCTCCGCCGGCGCTCGCGGGCAGATCACCTCAATCCCACCAACTCCTCGAAGCGAGTCATATCCGCGAACCGGCAGAAGGCAGGTGGCCTGAGCGGAACGACCGGTGCTTTCGCAACCAAATCTGCTTGAATCCGCGCAAGCCCCTCTTTCCATACCGGAACCAAATCATCCGACAGCCAATCCAACGAATAGGCAAAGGTCATGTGAAAGCCATATCTGTCATGCTCCCCCTGCCGATAGCCAAAGGCCTCTGACAGTGCCTCCCGCCAATCGCGCGCGACCGCCTCATCGGCCTCTGTCGCTCCGCACAACTCCAGCCCGCCGGGCCGGACCTTTGCCACCCGCACGGCAAATTCACCCGGCCCCTCGAATCCGTCCAGCCGCACGCATATCTCGCGCGTTACATCCTCAACCGGTGCATCCGGGTCCATCCACGCGGGCCATGCATCCGCCACACGCCGATTGTCCAGCACGCCATCAAAGATCGTCATGTGCAGGCTCTCGACCGGCGTAAACAAGAACCGCTCCGCCCCCGGTAACGCCATCATTGCCGACCGCGCAGCCAAAACCACCTGCCCTGGCTGCGCATCCAAATCCAAATGTCGCACAACCGTATTTCCCGGATCAGGCAGAAACCCGTCACGATCATAACGTTGGCCCAACCGCCGTGGAGGCCCGGAATGCGCGCTTTCTGCGAACGCCTCGACTGTATCATCCATGACGCCACCCAAGACCAAATGCGCGCAATGTGCTACCCTCAAAACGGGAGGAGGGCCATGGCAAACTCAACTCAAACAATTCTGATCGGAACCACCAAAGGTGCCTTCCTGCTGCGCCAAGGCCCCGATGGCTGGCGTGCAACGGGACCCCATTGCAATGGCTGGCGCATTGCTCACGTCGTCTCTGACGGCTCCAATATCTATGCAGGCGGCGGTGATGAGTGGTCGGGCGCGGGTATCTATCGCTCCTCCGACCATGGAGAGACCTGGAGCTTTTCCAAACTGACTTCCGGCAAAATGGATGAATGGGCCGCGGGCGACCCTGATTTCGCTGCGATGATCAACTGGGACGCGACGCCGCCGCCCTTTGGCGACAGCTTCAGCGCTGTATGGTCCCTCCACGCCGCCCACGGCCTCGTTTACGCCGGTACCAATCCCGCGCAACTCCTGATCTCCAACGATTGCGGCGCGACATGGCAGCAAAACGAAGCAATCGCCGCTTTCGAAGGGCGCGATCAATGGAACCCAGGCGCGGCGGGTCTTGTGCTGCACACCATCGTTACCTCGCCCGAGGACCCGCGGAAACTCTGGCTTGCAGTCTCCGCCGCCGGGGTCTTCGCATCCGAGGATGGCGGGGCCAGTTTCGAGCGCCGCAACCGCTTGTCCAACGCTGAGGCTTGCGAAGGCCACATCCACCCCGCCGCCCCTGCAAATGGCGATACCGGCCTTTGCGTGCATAACATGCAACGCGCACCGGGCGATCTGCTTTACCAGCAAAACCACCACGGCGTCTGGCGCTCCAATGACGGAGGTCGCCATTGGGACGACATCACCGATGGCCTACCGTCGACCTTCGGCTTCCCCCTCGCGCTCGACCCCGAGGATGATCAAACGATCTGGACTTTTCCGCTCAATGGCGACAGCCAAGGCCGCTTTCCGCCCGACGCGAAAGCAGCCGTCTGGCGCTCAACTGATGGCGGGGCATCATGGCAGGCCCAACGCAATGGCCTCCCTCAAGCTGCCTGGTTCACTGTCCTACGTCAGGCCATGGCCGCCACGCCCAGCCATGTTGCGTTCGGCACCAACACTGGCTCGGTCTTCCTGACCCGAGACAGGGGCGAAAGCTGGGTTGAAGTCGCCCGCCACCTCCCGACGATCCTCTCCGTTGAGATGGCTGCGCTCTAGCCCATTCCACCCTGACACCCTACGCTGCCGCCATGCTTGATGCCCTCACAACGCTGCCCGGCGGGCTGCTGCTGGCCACTTTCGCTGGCCTCTCCATCCCCCTGGGCGCTGCCCTGTCACGCGTGCCCACTCTCCTCCCAGGGTGGAGCACGGAGGAATATCGCCACGGGGTCACGGCCTTCGGCGGCGGCGCGCTGGCCTCAGCCATCTGCTTCGTGCTGGTGCCCGAAGCCGCCGACCGCCTCCCTGCTGCCCTTCTCGTGGCGCTTTTCATTGCGGGAGGCCTGCTCTTCCGCCTCATCGATGCGGCGTTGGAGAAGCGCGGCGGCGCAGGCTCTATGTTCATGGCCATGCTACTTGATTATCTGCCCGAGGCACTGGCGCTTGGCGCAATCTTAATGATCAATCCCGCAGCCGCTCTGCTGACCGCGGCCCTCATCTTCCTGCAAAACGTGCCCGAAGGCTTCTCTGCTTGGCGAGAGATGGAACATGCCCACACCATCCCTACTTCCCGCCTTTGGCTGCTCTTTGCGCTGACGGTCCCCCTTGGCCCCCTTTGCGCATGGATCGGTCGCGATATCTTGGCCGAGGCCAACCTCATGCTCGGCTCCATCCTCGCGCTCGCAGGCGGCGGTATCCTCTACCTGCTCTTTGAGGACATCGCGCCCGAGGCGCAGATCAAAGGCTCTACCCGCCCCGCCCTCGGCGCTGTGCTCGGCTTTGCCCTAGGCCTCGCGGGCCACCTCGCCATTGGCTGACGCAACGCCCGGATCGACAGAACCGCTCAGCCACCCTAGCCTGCCAGTCATGGAGTACGACACGATCATCATTGGCGCAGGTCTTTCCGGCCTCGTCGCCGCCTACCACGCAGCTGAACGCAGCCGCAAAGTGGCTCTTCTCGACATGGAAGGCCCGCAATCGCTCGGCGGCCAAGCCTGGTGGAGCCTCGGCGGCCTTTTCATGGTTGATACGCCCGAACAACGACGCCTCGGCCTGCGCGACAGCCGCGATCTAGCCGCATCAGACTGGTTCGGCTCCGCCCAGTTCGACCGCCCGGAAGACGCCATGCCCCGCGCTTGGGCCGAGGCCTATCTCGAGTTCGCAAGCGGTCCCATGCGCGACTACCTCCACGACATCGGGTTGCGTTGGTTCCCCGTCGTCGGATGGGCCGAACGCGGCGGCGGCCATGCGAACGGCCACGGCAATTCCATCCCCCGCTTCCACGTCACATGGGGCACCGGCACCGGTGTCGTGAAACCCTATGCCGACCGCGTCCAGGCGCACCCCAACATCACCCTCCACTTCCGCCACCGCGTCACGTCCCTGATCATCGAAGGCGGCACGGTGAAGGGCGTCGAAGGCGACATCCTCGCCGATGACAGCGCAGAGCGTGGCCAGTCCACCAACCGCACCGTCACCGGCCAATTCAGCTACACGTCCGAGACCACCGCGATCACCACCGGCGGCATCGGCGGCAATCACGACCTTGTCCGCGAACACTGGCCCAGCGACCGTCTTGGCCCGCCGCCCATCCACATGATCTCCGGCGTGCCGGATTACGTCGACGGCCAAATGGCGCAGCAGGCCAAGGCCCAAGGCGCGGCCGCCATCAACGAAGACCGTATGTGGCACTACACCGAAGGCCTCAAGAACTTCGACCCGATCTGGCCCAATCACGGCATCCGCATTCTGCCCGGCCCCTCCTCGATGTGGTTCGACGCCGAGGGCGCGAGGATGGAGGCCCCCTGCTTCCCCGGCCACGACACGACCTCCACCCTGAAGCGCATCCTGCAAACCGGCCACGACCACAGCTGGTTCATCCTGACGCAGTCGATCATCGAAAAGGAATTCGCGCTTTCGGGGTCCGAGCAAAACCCCGACCTCACCTCCGCCAAATGGCGCGCGGTCCTAAATGAGCGTCTGGGCAAAGGTGCAACCCAAGCCGTCGAAGCCTTCAAGGACAAGGGCGAAGATTTCGTCGTCGCCCAAGACCTCGACACCCTCATCGCCGGCATGAACCAAATCACGCCGCAAGCCCCGCTGGACCCAGCCAAAATCCGCACCCAGATCGAGGCGCGCGATGCCCAACTCACCAACAAGGTCTCAAAGGACGCGCAAATCAACGCCATCCGCGCCGCCCGCAAATATATCGGCGACAAACTGATCCGCGTGGCCAAACCCCACAAAATCCTCGACCCCGCTCACGGCCCCCTCATCGCCGTCCGCCTTAACATCATCACCCGCAAATCCTTGGGTGGCCTGCACACCGACCTCACCGGCGCCTGCCTCCGCCCCGATGGCACGCCCCTGCCCGGCCTCTTTGCGGCAGGCGAAGTCGCAGGCTTCGGCGGCGGCGGCTATCACGGCCACAACGCGCTTGAAGGCACGTTCCTCGGCGGCTGCATCTTCTCCGGCAAGACATTGGGCGACACGCTCTAAACCCGCACCCTTTCATCTTGCCCAAAAACTCCGGAGGTTTGGAGGCAGCGCCTCCAATCGGGCCAATGGCCCGACCACCGCGCACAAGCGCACATAGATGGAATGCGGCGCAAGCCGCTCCTTTTGCGAAGACCGCGCAAACACCTCAAAACCTGCACAACACCTGCACACGCCCGCGCATGACGCTCCCTAAGGTCGGCCCAAGACTGCCCCAACCAAGGACCTATACATGCGCTCCCTCGGCACCCGTTTCCTGATCGTCGGCCTCCTCGCCGTGCTGATGTTCATCCCCACTTTCTTCGTCTCACTCGTGGTCGAAGAACGCGACTATCTCGCTCAACAGACCATCCGCGACATCGGTCGCGAATGGGGTGGTGAACAACTCCTCTCCGGCCCCGTCCTGATCCTACCGGTCCAGGGCACCTTTCAGGTGAATGAGACCTTCACCGTCACCGATCCCGATACCGGCGAGGAAACCGAAGAGATCCGCCAGGTCCCCCGCATCCGCCGCACCGACCCGATCTACCTGCTGCCAGAGGATTTCGCCCTCGACCTCACCACGGAAACCGAAATCCGCTCTCGTGGCCTCTTCGACGTGCCCGTCTTCCAGGCGCTCGCCACCATGGGCCTGACCTACGATCTCGACAGTGCTCCGGGCCAAATCCGCTCCAATGAGGAAATCCTCTGGTCCGAGGCCAGCCTCCGTCTCACCGTGTCCGACAACCGCGCGCTCCGAGGCGAGGCGTCCCTCGAAACTGGCAGCGACACGATCCAACTCGAACCCCGCGCCGATGGGCAAGCGGGTGTCATCGCCGCCCTCGGCGATCCACGCGACCATAACGGCTACACGCTCACCCTAGGCTTCAACGGCGCAGACACGCTGCGCGCCACACCCATGGGTCGCCAATCAACTGTGACCATCACCTCCGACTGGCCCCATCCCAGCTTCACCGGGGCCTTCCTACCCAATATGCGCGAAATCGGCGCGACCGGCTTTTCGGCAACATGGGACATTCCGCACCTCGCCCGTCCCCTCCCACAAGCCTCGCGGCAAGACCACGACCAATCCGCCAGGTCACAATCCGCCTTCGGTCTGCAATACTTCCAACCCAACGATTTCTACCAAAAGGCCTACCGCGCCGCCCGCTACGGCATCCTCTTTGTCGCGCTGACCTTTCTGACAGTCCTGCTGATCGAAGGCGCAACCAAACGCCCGACCCACCCGGTGCAGTACATCCTGATCGGCCTTGCCCAATCCACCTTCGTGCTGCTGATGGTTTCCTACGCCGAGCAAATCGGCTTCGGCGCGGCCTACCTGCTCTCCGCCGGGGCCACCACCGCGCTGCTGACCCTCTTCGGGCTCGTCGGCCTGAAACTCGGGCTGCGCACCCTGATCCTCGGCCTCATGCTCGCGATCACCTACGCGGTCCTCTACCTGATCCTGCAATCGGCCGATTATGCCCTGCTCGCAGGCTCCACCCTCGCCTTCTTCGCCCTAGCCCTGACGATGTACATGACCCGAAACGAAGACTGGTACGGCCCCCCGCGCGACCCGTCGAAAACCATCTTCGGCACCCCACGCCATGGCCACCCGCAAACCCCGCAGAAGACGCCCACTCAAACGGCCCCACAGGCGCCGCCCGAGCTCCCTGCCTCTCCCCAAAGCTCGTAACCGGCAGGCCCAAGTGGCCCCGTCTTCTGCCCCCTTGACCCCGAGGTTCTTGTCCTGCCTCGGGGTCTTTTTTCGATCTTTCGCGCCTTGGCATGATCCTCGTAGGATAGGTGCAACAAACTGCGCCACTGGCACATACCGTGTGCGATTCCTCGAAGGTCCAAGATGCCCAACCGCCGCCCCAAGCACTCCATGCCACCCGCCGATGCCGCCTCCCGCCGCGCCATCCAGCCCGTCGTCTGCTACCCGCCCGAGACGCTCCCCGAGCCCGCAAACCTCGGCCCCTCCACGCACACTGGCCCGATCACCACATCCATAGCCCAACCGCGCGAGGCCGCCACCTTCCGCGCCAAGGCCGGCCAAACCATCCGCATCACCTCCGTCGACGGCCCGCAGGTGGGCGATCTCAACCTCTGGAACGCCCACGACCTCTCGGAACGCTTCTTCTCCGGCAAAACCCGCGCGCTCCACGGCACCCATGTCACCACTGGCGACACGCTTTGGTCCAACCTGCCCCACCTGCGAGCCATGGCCATCGTCACTCATGACAGCCTCGACTGGTACGGCATCGACGAATACGGCGGCGCGGTCCACGACGTCATCGGCACACGCTGCGACCCCTACACCAACGCGCTCCTGAACTCCGGCGACCAATACCACCATTGCTGCCACTCTAACCTCACCCGCGCGCTCGCCGATGAGACCGGCCTGCCGCTACACGAGGCCGAACTGCACGTCCATGATGTCCTGAACGTCTTCATGTGCACCGGCTTCACCCGCGACACCGGACAGTACTTCATGAAGGCTTCTCCCGTCCGCCCCGGCGACATGCTGGAGTTCCGCGCTGAGATTGACCTTCTAGGCGCCCTCTCCGCCTGCCCGGGCGGCGATTGCGGGGCGGAGCATTCCTCCGACACCACACCCTGCTACCCGCTCAAGATCGAGGTCTTCGATACCGAGCACACGACTGCCCACCAACAACCCGGCACAAATCCCTACAACCGCACCCACGGCCGCTGAGTGACGGCCCAAAAGAGCGCACCCACCTTCTTTGCTTCAAAAATACCTCGGGGGAGGGGCCTTTGGCGACGGGGGCAGCGTCCCCCAAATAATCCAGCCTCAGTTCAAAGCCCGTATCGCCGCCTGCACTTCGTCCAGCGACCGCACGGCCCCTGTCTGAAGGTATTCCATCGCCCGCAACGCCGCCTCATGCGCCTCAACGCTCGACCCGGCCACACACTCCTCGATCACCCGGCAGAAGTAATCGCTCTGATGCCCGTCAACGAAGGTGTAATGCACGCACACATCCGTCAGCCCGCCCACAAGAATGAGCGTGTCGACCTTCAATCCCTTCAGGTAAATCTCGAAATCCGTCCCGAAAAACGCCGAATAGCGCCGCTTGCGGATCACGATATCCTCGGGCCGGACATCCATCTGCTCCACCGCCAAGGCCGTCTTCGGATTGTCCTCCAGGCAATGCACATCCTCGTCCCCATCCAGCTCTCGCCCGAAATCCACGCCGCTGGGATGGTGCACTTCCTGAATGAAGATCACCGGGATGCCACATTCCCGCGCCACATCAATCGCACCGCGCGCCGCCTCCATCCGCTCCCGGTAACCCGGCATGTTGTCAATCGACCGCACCTCACTCGCATCAATGAAGGTAGAGGCCTGAATATCCACAACAATCAGCGCCGCATTCCCCTCGATCAGCGCGCGCTCGACCTTGTTCAAATTCACCATTCTGTCCTCCCCTTGCACATGTCGGTATTTTTCCGCGCAAGCGTGCAATTTCCCTCTTGATCCGAATCCTGTTTTGCCTGAAACGCCCGCTCACATATAGACGCCAACGCACGCGCCTCTGTCACGGGTGGTAAGTCGAAGCCTCGCTTCGGGATAACCATCGCAGTTACGTAGCGACGGTAACGTCTCCCTTTGAACGCAACGCTGTCCCCTTAAGTGGGGGGCTTACGATCTCTTGGAGAACGTCATGACCGCTACGTTTCCCGCGCCCACCGGCGCGCCCGTATCCGTATCCCGAGCCGAAGCATATGCTCGCGCGCATAGCTTTGAGCGTCCCACGCTGATCCTCGACGTGGATCACGTGGCTCAGCAATATCAGGCGCTCGCAGCAGGTTTGGGCCGTGCTCACATCCACTACGCGGTCAAGGCGAACCCCGAACCCGCGATCCTCAAGCGCCTTGCCGCACTCGGCTCCGGCTTTGATGCCGCGTCCCGCCACGAAATCCAGATCTGCCTCGATGCAGGTGCCGCGCCCGCGCAGATTTCGTTCGGGAATACGGTCAAGAAACCTGCTGACATCGCTTTTGCCCATTCGGTCGGCGTCGACCTCTTCGCCGCGGATGCCAGCGAAGAGCTTGAAAAGATTGCAGACCACGCCCCCGGTGCGCAGGTCTATGTCCGCCTTCTGGTTGACGCATCCGGCGCTGACTGGCCACTCACCCGCAAGTTCGGCACCACCCACGACACCGCCATTTCCCTGATGCACGACGCCCGTGCGCTCGGCCTTCGCCCGGTCGGCCTGAGCTTCCATGTCGGCTCCCAAACGCGCGATCCTGCCATGTGGGCCCCTGTGCTCGACGGTATCGCGCAAGTATGGCGAACCGCACGGGACCAAGGCTTCGCTCTCGACCTGCTCAATATCGGCGGCGGCTTCCCTGCCTTCTATGGCGACGACATCCCCCACCCCACCGCCTACGCAGCACAGGTGATGGAACTGGTCGAGGCCCGGTTCCCCAACGTCCCGCGGATTATGGCCGAACCCGGTCGCGGCCTTGTCGCCGAAGCAGGCATGATCGCCGCCGAGGTTCTTCTCGTCTCCCGCAAATCCCCCGATGATCTGCACCGCTGGGTCTACCTCGATATCGGCAAATTTTCCGGTCTGGCCGAAACGATGGATGAAGCGATCCGCTACCAATTCGCCACCGAACGCGATCATGAGCCATTCGGCCCCTGCATCCTCGCCGGCCCCTCCTGCGATTCCGCAGACGTTCTCTACGAAAAACGTCCCGTCGCCCTGCCCCTTGGCCTCAAGGCAGGTGATCGCATCTGGATCAGGAATTGCGGTGCCTACACAACGACCTATGCCTCTATTGGCTTCAACGGCTTCCCGCCGCTCGACGTCGTCATTTTGTGAAGCGCCCTACGGGACGGTGGGAGGGGCGAGGCGCAAAGCGCCAGCGTCTCCCCGCCGCAGCCCTCAGCCGTAGATCTCCACGGCCGCCCATTGCGACGGCGCGTATCGCGCCCCATGGGCGAACCCAACCGGCAAAAGCCGTTCGATCTCGGCCAGATCGTCCGAGCTCAACACCATCTCGGCCCCGGCCACAAACTCCGCCAGATGCGCCGCAGATCGCGTGCCCGGGATCGGGATCACATGCTCGCCCTGCGCCAGAACCCAAGCCAACGCAACCGCCGCCGTGGACCATCCGCGCCCATGGCACCAAGTCTTGAACCCTTCAACCACAGCCATGTTCGCCGCATAATTCGGGTCAAGGAACCTGGGCTGCCCTTTGCGAAAATCACCTTCCGGAAACGCCTCACGTCCGGAAAATCCATCCCCCAAAACACCCCGCGCCAAGGGCGAGAAAGCCACAAAGGCCACGCCCAGTTCGGCACAGGTCTGGATCATCCCAAGCTCTGGCTGCCTCGACCAAAGCGAGTATTCCGACTGCACCGCCGCCACCGGATGAACCGCGTGGGCCCGGCGCAGCGTTGCAGGTGAAATCTCCGAAAACCCGATACCGCCGATCAGCCCCTCACTGACGAAACCCGCAAGCGTCTCCATGACCTCTTCGACGGGGCGCTCGTGCTCGCGACGGTGGATGTAAAACAACTCGACCGAAGATCGTCCCAACCGCTCCAATGACCCCTCCAGCGACCTCCGCAAATCGCTGGCGGCATTGCTGAAATGCCGTTCAGGCTGCGTGTAAATGCCCGCCTTCGTGGCCAACATCACCTCCGCGCCGGTTTCGCCCAAAAACTGCCCGATCACCGTTTCACTGACGCCGCCGCCATAGATCTCGGCGACATCCCAATGGGTCACACCCAGGTCCAGCGCGGCTTGCATACAGGCAAAACTCTCCGCCGTGTCGGTGGCCCCGTAAATGCCACCAAAACTCATGCAGCCAAGGCCGATTGGCCCGACGGGATGCCCGGCCAGCTCTCTCATGAGAAGGCCGCTTCTAGCGCGATTTCCACCATGTCCGAGAAGCTCGATTGCCGATCTTCCGAAGGCAAAGCTTCTTCCGTGAGCAAGTGATCCGACACCGTCAGCACCGCTAGCGCCCGGCACCCATATCGCGCCGCCAGCGTGTATAGCTCCGCCGCCTCCATCTCCACAGCCAGCACGCCATGGCGCACCATCTGCTCGTTCAGATCAGGCCGCTCGTCATAGAACACATCCGACGAATAAATGCCGCCCACATGGATCGCAGATCCCTTGCCTTCAGCGGCTTGATACGCCGCCTGCAGCAGGCCGTAATCGGCACAAGGCGCGTAGTTCAACTCCCGGAACATCCCGCTCGACGGCGTCGACAAGGACGAACACGTCATGGCCAAAATCACATCTCGCAGCTTCACATGGGTCTGCATCGCCCCAGTTGAGCCGATGCGGATCAACGTCTTCGCCCCATAATCGCGGATCAGCTCATTGGCGTAGATCGACAGGCTCGGCATCCCCATGCCCGAGCCGTGGATGGTCACGCGATTGCCGCGCCAGGTACCGGTGAACCCCAACATCCCGCGCACTTCATTGACGCAAACCGGATCGTCCAGAAACCGCTCCGCCGCCCATTTCGCCCGCAGCGGGTCCCCCGGCATCAGCACCGTTTCCGCAATATCTCCGGGCTGTGCCCAAATATGAACCGTCATCGCCGCGCTCCCTGCTGGATGTGTTGGCACCGGAATACCTCGCCCCAGTCTGGACGCAAACCCGATTGCCAACGAAAAAGGCCGCCCCCGAAGGGACGGCCATTTTACATATCAACGCAAAGCGTCGATCAGATCGCCATGGAATCGAGCGATTTGCCCTTTGCTAGTGCGTCCTTCACCCAATTGGGCTGACGGCCGCGTCCGGTCCATGTCTGCGATGCATCCGCAGGATTGGCATATTTCGCCACGCCCTTGGATTTGGACCCGCCTTTCGTTTTGCCGCCAACAACTTCATCCAGCGAGAAACCATATTTCTTGGCCACTGCTTTCAGTTCGTTGAGGCATTCAGAACGCCGCTTCTTTTCATAGCCTTTAATAGTGGCCGCGACTTCCTTTTGGTGGGCTTCCAGTTCTTCTAAGGTCATTTTTTCCAATGCTTTTGCCATTTTGATCTTCCTTCTTCTTAGGCAGAGTGCAAATGGCCCATGGCAGGAATGACCTACCAATGGCAAGCAAACTTTTAGACATGTCCTTTTTGAGCGGAAAGCGCCGTAGGCCTTATTCTGCTGCGATTGCCGTAGGGTCAACCAGTGTCACAATATCCATCATGATGCGGTTCAACTCGAAATCCTTCGGCGTATAAACACGTGCCACACCGTATCCCAAAAGCGTTGCACGGTCTTCATCGGGAATAATGCCACCAACCATTACCGGAATATCCAGACCCTCGGCGCGCAGCCGGTCCATCACGTCCTTAATCAACGGAACATGGCTGCCCGACAGGATCGAAAGGCCAATGACATGTGCATTGTCCACCTTCGCGGCCTCAACGATTTCGGCAGGTGTCAGGCGAATACCTTCGTACGAGATATCCATTCCGCAATCCCGTGCGCGGAATGCAATCTGCTCGGCCCCGTTCGAATGGCCATCAAGCCCCGGTTTGCCGACAAGGAATTTCAGGCGCCGCCCCAGCTTGTCTGATACTGCATCCACCGCACCACGAATATCATCCAGCCCCTCTGTTTTGTTCGAAACGGCCCCCGACACACCAGTCGGCCCACGATATTCCCCGTGCACAGCGCGCATGACACCGGCCCATTCGCCGGTTGTCACCCCCACTTTCGCCGCCGCGATGGATGCGGGCATAACGTTCTTCCCTTCCCTCGCAGCAGCCCGCAGGTCGTCCAAGGCCCCCTGCACAGCTGCGCCGTCGCGTTCGCTGCGCCAAGCCTCCAGCCGCGCGATCTGCTCCTGCTCAACCGCCGGGTCCACAACCATGATCCCGCCATCCTCACCCATCAGCGGCGAAGGCTCGGACGCGGTGTATTTGTTCACACCTACGACCACGGTTTCCCCGCGCTCAATCGCGTTCACCCGGTCAGCATTCGACTCAACCAAACGGCCCTTCATGTAATCAATCGCAGCAATCGCCCCGCCCATCGATTCCAGATTGGCCAATTCCGCGCGCGCGCCCTCTTTCAGCGCCTCGACCTTTCCATCTACGACCGGATTGCCATCAAACAAATCGCCGTATTCCAGAAGATCGGTCTCGAACGCCATGATCTGCTGCATGCGCATCGACCATTGCTGATCCCAGGGCCGTGGCAGGCCAAGCGCTTCATTCCACGCCGGCAATTGCACGGCACGCGCCCTCGCTTTCTTCGACAGAGTTACTGCCAGCATCTCAATCAAAATACGGTAGACGTTATTCTCGGGCTGCTGTTCGGTCAGGCCTAGTGAATTGACCTGCACGCCATACCGAAACCGCCGCATCTTCGGGTCGGTCACGCCATAACGCGTTTCGCAGATCTCATCCCAAAGATCGACAAAGGCACGCATTTTGCACATCTCGGTCACGAACCGAATACCCGCATTCACGAAGAACGAAATACGCCCCACGAGAGTCGGAAAATCCTCCTCTGGCACCCGGGGGCGCAATTCATCCAGAACCGAAATCGCCGTGGCCAGGGCAAAGGCCAATTCCTGCTCCGGCGTCGCACCCGCTTCCTGGAGGTGGTAGGAGCACACATTCATCGGGTTCCATTTCGGAACCTCTTTGTAGCAATACTCTGCCACATCCGCGATCATCGCGAGGCTAGGCTTTGGCGGGCAGATATACGTCCCCCGCGACAGATATTCCTTCATCAAATCGTTCTGAACGGTGCCCTGCAGCTTGGATACATCGGCCCCCTGCTCTTCGGCCACCGCGATATAGAGCGCCAACAGCCAGGGCGCCGTCGCGTTGATCGTCATCGAGGTATTCATCTGCTCCAGCGGGATCTCGTCAAACAGTGTACGCATGTCGCCCAGATGACTAATCGGCACGCCGACCTTGCCCACTTCGCCGCGCGCCAGAACATGATCGCTGTCATAGCCTGTCTGTGTTGGCAAATCGAAGGCTACCGACAAACCCGTTTGTCCTTTGGCCAGATTACCGCGATAGAGTGCATTAGAAGCCTTCGCTGTCGAATGACCCGCATAGGTCCGGATCAACCAGGGGCGGTCTTTTTTCATATCCGACATGGCGCTCTCCGACTCATTCAAAGCAATATCGTTTCGTCAATTCGCATCTAGACGGAACAAAATGTCTCTGTCAATTCGCTGCAACCGCAAAGCTGCACTGCGGCAAGGCGGCAATGCGCGTTTCCTCGTTTTCCAAATACCTTGGGGGGCAAGGGGGCAGCGCCCCCCTTGCGGGACGGTGGGAGGGGCGAGGTGCGGCCCCGCCGCACAAGCGTCTCCCCCGCTCCGGCCCGTCCTCAATTGCACCACCCCCAATTTCCTGACACCCTCCGCGCCATGACGTCCCCGGTGACCCTTCCACTCTGGCTCTTTGTCCTGATCGTGCTGTTCGCGGCCTTCACCTTCGCGTCCCACTTCCTCTTCCCGTCCGTCCGCTGGTTCCTGCGCCGCAGGCTTGAACGGGCCGTCGCCCGCCTCAACACCCGCCTCAAGCGCCCGATCCAGCCCTTTAAACTCGCCCGCCGCACAGACACGGTGCGCCGCCTCATGTATGATCCACAGGTGGCCCAGGCGATCCACGAGCACGCCCGCGAGAACAAAATCCGCGTCGACGTCGCCGCCGAAAAGGCCGAACGCTACGCGCGTGAAATCGTGCCTGGCTTCTCTGCCTTCACCTATTTCTCCTTCGGCACCCGCGCCGCGCGCTGGCTCAGCCAATCGCTTTACCGCGTCCGCCTCACCAACCCCAACGATGACGCGCTTGAGAAAGTGCCTGACGACAGCACGGTCATCTTCGTGATGAACCACCGCTCCAACATGGACTACGTGCTCGTCACCTGGATCGTCGCCGAACGATCAACCCTTGCTTATGCCGTCGGCGAATGGGCCCGCGTCTGGCCGCTGCGCTCGCTCGTGCGCGCCATGGGGGGCTACTTCATCCGCCGCCGCCACAACAACCCGCTCTATCGCAAGGTCCTCGCCCGCTACGTCCAGATCGCCACCGATGAAGGCGTAACCCAAGCCGTCTTCCCCGAGGGCGGTCTCTCGCGCACCGGTGGGCTCGGCCAACCGAAACTCGGCCTCATCTCCTATATTCTCGACGGCTTTACCCCGGGCGAAAGCCGCGATGTCGTCTTCGTCCCGGTCGCGCTGAATTATGACCGCGTGATGGAAGACCGGAACCTGATCGAAGCTCAGAAAGGCGGCACTGCCGGGTTCAATTTCACCCTCACCCCCATCTTCCGCTACCTCCGCCGACAAATCTGGCACCGCATCACCGGCAAATTCCACCGCTACGGCTATGCCGCTGTCAGCTTCGGCGAACCGCTTTCCCTGACCGATTTCCTCGCCACCAAGCGGCCCGACCAACCCGCAGCCCTCGGTGACGCCCTGATGGACAGCATCGCCTCCGTCACCCCCGTTGTCCCTGTCCCCCTCGTCGCCCACGCGCTGCGTGACGGGGCGGTCACAGCCGAAGCCCTCGATGCCGCCATCGCCACTCGCATTGCCCGCGCCGAACAAAAGGGCGTCGGCATCCACCTCGCCCGCGATGATTTGCAATACACCGTCGAGGCTGGCCTCCGCGCGCTGGAAGAACGCGGCTTCATCGACCGCGACGAAGACCCGAACGCCATCACAATCACTGAACGCGGCGCACCGGTCGTCGATTACTACGCCGCCAGCGTCGCACATTTGCTGGACGCCGAACGGCTGGAAGACGCGGCTGAGTGAGGATCGTCGCCAACAGCCCCGAACAGCTTCAAATCAGCAGCCGCAGGCTGATCTTGGCCGATGTCGGCCTGGCGGTCATCGCCCTTCTCGGCATCGGCTTCACCTTCGGCATAGCGCGATCAGAGGTCACGCAACTCACACCACTCTTCCTCATCGTCGGACTGGGTTTTGCAGCGCTCGGCCTCTGGGGCCTCCTGACCAACGGCGCGGCGACAGCGACGTTCGATGCGCGTCTCCAAACCCTGACCATCAAACGCCGTGGCGTTCTGGGCGCGCGCACAGAGACCATCCACCTCGCAGACCTGACCCGGATTGATGTGCACGAAGATGACGCGATGCATACGCTCGCCTTCCACCGTGCCTCCGAAGAAACCATTCTTTTCGAAACAACCTTCACCGGCAATCCGGCTGCCTACGACATTGCGTCAGAGGCGCAGGACTGGCTGAGCCAAAGTCAGAAACTATCCGACGCGACACAAAATTACCCAAACGCCACTTTTCTGGTTGCATTATTACTCACTCGCAAATATCTCTCGCATCAGCAGCAATTGATTCCGCAGCGCGGCATAACCGCACCCGGAGGCACCAGATGACGGAGACAGCCATGGCCCTCGACGCCCCCACGCAAGACGCCCCCTACGATGCGCCCATGAAAGACCTCTACGAGATGGGCGAAATGCCCCCCATGGGTTACGTGCCGCCGAAGATGTACGCTTGGACCATCCGCCGCGAACGTCATGGTGAGCCGGACAAAGCGTTCGAGGTCGAAGTCGTCGATACCCCTGTGCTCGACAGCCACGAAGTCCTCGTCCTCGTGATGGCTGCGGGCGTAAACTATAACGGCGTCTGGGCCGGCCTCGGTCAGCCGATCAGCCCCTTCGACGGTCATGGCGCACCCTACCATATCGCGGGCTCCGACGCGGCGGGCATCGTCTGGGCCGTGGGCGACAAGGTGAAACGCTGGAAGATCGGCGACGAAGTCGTGGTCCATTGCAACCAGGACGATGGCGACGACGAACACTGTAACGGCGGCGACCCGATGTTCTCCACTTCCCAGCGCATCTGGGGATACGAAACACCCGATGGCTCCTTCGCGCAGTTCACCAACGTGCAGGCACAGCAGCTTATGCCGCGCCCCAAGCACCTGACTTGGGAAGAGGCCGCCTGCTACACGCTGACCCTCGCCACCGCCTACCGGATGCTGTTCGGCCACGAGCCGCATGACCTGAAGCCCGGCCAGAACGTTCTGATCTGGGGCGCCTCCGGCGGCCTCGGCTCGTACGCGATCCAGCTGGCCAACACGGCGGGCGCGAATGCCATCGCGGTGATCTCCGACGAAAGCAAACGCGACTTCGTGCTAAGCCTCGGCGCCAAGGGCGTCATCAACCGCAAAGACTTCAACTGCTGGGGCCAGCTGCCCACGGTAAACACGCCCGAGTATGCCGAGTGGTTCAAGGAAGCCCGCAAGTTCGGCAAGGCGATCTGGGACATCACCGGCAAGAGCGTGAACGTCGACATGGTGTTTGAGCATCCGGGCGAGGCGACGTTCCCCGTCTCCACTCTGGTCTGCAAGAAGGGCGGCATGGTCGTGATCTGCGCGGGCACCACCGGCTTCAATTGCACCTTCGACGTCCGCTACATGTGGATGCACCAAAAGCGTCTGCAAGGCTCCCACTTCGCGCACCTCAAGCAGGCATCAGCAGCCAATGACCTGATGGTTCAGCAGCGCCTTGATCCCTGCATGTCCGAGGTCTTCCCGTGGGCCGAGCTTCCCGACGCGCACATGAAGATGCTCCGCAACGAACACAAGCCCGGCAATATGTCCGTGCTGGTTCAGGCTCCGCGCACGGGTCTGCGGACCCTCGAAGATGTGCTGGAGGCCGGGCCAACCGCCTCCTGACACCCACACGAAATGCACCCCAAGACTGCCCCGCGTTGAATCACACCAACGCGGGGCTTTTTCATCGGCGCTCCTGATTCTGCTCCGTCGCCGAAGCCGCCACAAAAAGTCCACAATCCAACGCGTTGGAAGAAACAATGCGAGCTTAATCGAAGAATTTGGCTGACACCCTGACCAAGGACATGACCTTTTGGTCAAGTGGCCCGCTAAGCCATGTGATGGCATATAGTGCATACCGGAGCGCTCATGTCAGACCTCCGCGGCTTTCCAGTCTTGTTGCCGCACGTTGCGGCTTGCGTGACCAGTCCAGTTGAATTCGTCAGACAAACGAGGCCACCGTCACGGGCGCCCCTTTGCCTGAGATCGACGATGTACAGCGAGGGAGAGCCTCTGCCTCCCTCGCACCGCGCACCTTCCTAAACCAACCAAAAAACGCATCGTTTCAGGCCGAAGTTTTCCCGCTATGTCCACACGACGTTCGAAATGCCGGGTACGCGTAAGACGAGCCGAATGCATATCTGGGAGTCGTTCGAAACCTGCCAGCGGCACAGGGCGTGGATTTAGTCAGTTTAGAGTTATTGAGAAGTTAACGAAACAATATTTCTTCTTTTGAATCAAATACATAATCCCATTGCTCACGCGTGAGCAGACCCAATCAGCCCCCCACTTTTATCGCTGCCACATGCTCCGCAATGGCCTGCTTATACAGCCCCTGTATTCGCGCCGTAACAGGCCGCTCTCCCGTCCCTATCGGCTTCCCATCCAGCGATGCGACCGGCGTCTGCGCCCCGAACGTGCCGGTCAAAAACGCCTCCTCCGCGCCATGAACATCCACCAGCGAAAAGTTCCGCTCGAACACCGGAATCCCGTCCGCCTTGCACAGCTCGATCACCTTCGCCCGCGTAACCCCGTTCATGCAGTAATCCCCGGTGGAGGTCCAAACCTCCCCCTTCTTCACAATGAAGAAGTTGCACGCGTTTGTCGTATTCACGAACCCATGCGGGTCCAACATCAACCCCTCATCCGCCCCCGCCTGCTCAGCCTGAAGGCAGGCAATCACACAATTCAGTTTCGAGTGGGAATTGTACTTCGCATCCTGGCTCATCGGCAGCCCCCGAACCTGTGGCACGGTCGCCAGCCGGATGCCCGCGCCCTGAAGCCGATCCACCGGCTTCGAATGCTCCATGATGATCACCAGGGTCGGCCCGCTCTGACTCAGTGACGGGTGCTGAAATGGACGCACCTTCACACCGCGCGTCAGCATCAGGCGACAGTGAACATCCGTCTCCATCCCGTTCGCTGCCCGCGTCTTCTCCAGCGCGTCGAAGATGCCCTGTCGGTCCATGTCGACATAAAGGCTCACCGCCTTACAGCTGTCGAAGAACCGATCCATATGCGCGTCGAAATAGGCCCAGACCCCATCGTAGAGCCGCAGACCCTCCCACATGCCATCGCCCAGCATGAACCCGCTGTCATAGACCGAGACCTTGGCCTCGTCGCGGTGCACGATCTCGCCATTCACATAGATGCCGATATCGGCGTTGCGCGGGTCTTCCAGTGCGTCGTGGGTGGTGTGGGCGTCCGTGCTCATCCCGCAGCCGCCCGGATCGCGCGGATATTCTCGCCATACGGTGCTGGGTCTTCGACCGAGCCGCCCCGGAACACGGCAGACCCTGCCACCAGCACATCCGCTCCAGCACCCGCTACAATCGGCGCTGTGCCGACATCCACACCGCCGTCGATCTCGATATGCACTTCGCGGTCGCCAATCATGGCGCGCAGCTCCGTGATCTTGTCGGACATATCGATGAAACTCTGCCCCCCGAAACCGGGGTTCACCGTCATCACGCAGATCAGGTCACACAGGTCCAACACATGCGCGACTGCCCCCGCAGGCGTGCCAGGGTTCAGCGCAACACCCGCCTTCATCCCCGCCCCACGAATGGCCTGAAGAGTGCGGTGGATATGCGGACCGGCCTCCACATGGGCGGTCAGCACATCGGCCCCCGCATCGGCATAAGCCTCGATATACAGGTCGACCGGCGCGATCATCAGATGCACGTCCATCACCGTTTTCACATGGCGACGCAGGGCTTTCACCATGGGCGGGCCAAAAGTCAGATTCGGCACGAAATGCCCGTCCATGACGTCAATGTGGATCCAATCCGCGCCCTGCGCCTCAACGGCCTGAACCTCGGCCCCGAAATTGGCGAAATCGGCGGCCAGGATGGACGGCGCGATCTTGATGGAACGATCAAATGACATGGGCTTCCCTCCGGTTATCGCGGTCCTAGCTTGCGCGTGCACTCTTGGCAATTCCGACCGCTCAGCGCATCGTCACACTCCACTCTGCCGGAGGCGCGCCATGTCCAGCCAATACATCTTTGCCCTGATCGCCATCGCCGTCGGCGGGGCGTGCATCTCTACCCAAGCCCCAATCAATGCACGCCTCGGAAGTTTCGCAGGCGACCCGGTCGTGGCCGCCGCCATCAGCTTCATCGTGGGCGCGATCGTCCTCTCCGTCATCGTGGTTCTGCGCGGGGCTGTGCCGAGTGTCGGCCAAATGGCCGCCGCGCCATGGTGGGCTTGGGTCGGCGGAGCACTCGGGGCGGTCTATGTTTGGGCCGCGGTCTGGTCTGTGGGCACCTTGGGCGTGGTCACAATGGTCGCCGCCTTGATTTTCGGACAACTCGCGGCGGCCCTCGTGCTGGACGCAATCGGTGCTTTCGGCTTGCAGGTGCGCGAGGTCAGCTGGACCCGTATCGCAGCCGTCGGACTCGTCGCTGCAGGGCTCGTCTTGTCGCGCGTATAATTTTTGACCGTTTGGTCAACCTTGCCATCCACGCCCCCGCGTGAGACGCTATAGACAACGCGCATCAGGGCTTTCCCATGACCGACACGCTTCACCACACCGCCACAACCACCGCCGACCAGCTGCCGCAGGTTCACTTGCCCCGGAACGAGGGTATGGAGTTGGACCTCGACTGGGTCGCCTCCGTTCAGGCCAACACCTCCGCCATCGAACGCCGGGCTGCGACCTTGCCCGGCCGCCGCTCCGTCAAGAAAAGCCATCAGGCCGCGTGGCTTGCCAAGGCGGTCACATTGATCGACCTGACCACGCTTTCTGGCGATGACACGGTTGGCCGCGTCCGCCGCCTCTGCGCCAAGGCCCGACAGCCCGTGCGGGCCGACCTATTGGAAGCGCTCGGTCTGCCACACATCACCACCGGTGCGGTCTGCGTCTACCACGATATGATCGAGACCGCCGTTGAGGCACTGGAGGGCACGAACATCCCCGTTGCCGCCGTCTCCACCGGATTTCCTGCGGGCCTCAGCCCGTTCGAGCTGCGCGTGAAAGAGATCGAGATGTCGGTGGCCGCCGGTGCGAAAGAGATCGACATCGTCATCTCCCGCCGCCACGCGCTGACCGGGAACTGGCAAGCGCTATATGAGGAGATGAAGTCGTTCCGTGAGGCATGTGGTGAGGCGCATGTGAAGGCGATCCTGGCCACCGGCGAACTCGGCACCCTGCGCAACGTCGCCAAGGCCTCGCTGGTCTGCATGATGGCAGGCGCGGATTTCATCAAGACCTCCACCGGCAAGGAGTCGGTTAACGCGACGCTGCCCGTCAGCCTCACCATGATCCGCGCCATCCGCGCGTTCGAGGCGCGGACGGGCTACAAGGTCGGTTACAAACCGGCGGGCGGAATTTCCAAGGCGAAAGACAGCCTCGTCTACCTATCGCTGCTGAAAGAGGAACTCGGCAACCGCTGGCTGCAACCGGATCTGTTCCGGTTCGGGGCGAGCAGCCTACTGGGCGATATCGAACGCCAACTCGAACACCACGTCACCGGCGCCTACTCCGCCGGTTGGCGACATCCGATTGGGTGAGGCCATGCAAGTCAATTTCAACTTCATCCTCCTGTTGATCGTTGTCGGCGTCTGCGTTTGGCTGATGATGCGCGTCAATCGCCCACTGAAAGAAGAGGCGCTAAAGCTGACGGTCGATCAGGCCCGCACGTTCAACCGAGAATACCGCAACAAGGCCAACCGCGCTGACATGCCCGCAGAGTTCCGCGCCGTGGCCGAAGCCTCGGACCGCGCCCGCCCTGTTACGATTGGGGCAGCGCTTGCCATCGCGGCGTCCGTCGCGGCATACATCTTGATCGGTGGCTGAGCGATGCACCTAAGCTTCAACGCGATCATCACGCTCTGCCTTGTCCTCTACGTGATCTGGATGGCCTATAGCGAGAATGCAAAAGAGAAGGCGTCGGAGGCCAAGCTGTCCCCCGATCAGCTCAAACGGTTCAACGACGCCTATACCTTCGCCCAACCGGCCCAAGAGTATCCGAACGACCTCCAAGACCATGCCGCCATCGCGCAACGCGCCCGCATCCGCAAAGTCGTCTCAGCTGTGATTTTGGGCGCAGTTGTCCTTTTTGTCCTGCTCAGGGGGCTTTGATATGACCACCCGCGAAATCTTCGAAACTATGGACTACGGCCCCGCCCCGGAGTCCTCAGCCGAGGCGCTGCAATGGCTGGCGGACCGCGGTGGCATCGCGGGCCATTTCATTGCCGGTAAATGGGGGCCTTTGCGGGACGATTTCGCATCGAACAACCCAGCCACGGGCGAAAAGCTGGCGGGCGTGACCAAAGGCACAGCGGAAGAGGTCGCCAAGGCCGTCAGCGCCGCCCGCAAGGCGCAGCCGAAATGGGCGAAGGACAACCGTGCCCGCGCGCGCATCCTCTATGCCATTGCGCGGCTGATGCAGAAGCACTCCCGGCTTCTGGCCACAATGGAGAGCCTCGACAATGGCAAACCGATCCGCGAAAGCCGCGATATCGACGTGCCGCTGGCGATCCGGCATTTCTACTACCACGCAGGTCTTGCGCAGCTGGTCGATACCGAGATGCCGGGCCACGCCCCCATGGGCGTTTGCGGCCAGATCATCCCGTGGAACTTCCCCTTGCTGATGCTGGCGTGGAAAATCGCGCCTGCGCTGGCCGCCGGGAACACGGTGGTTCTGAAACCTGCGGAATACACATCGCTTTCGGCCATGGTTTTCGCGGAAATCTGTCAGGAGGCCGGCGTGCCGCCGGGGGTCGTGAACATCATCACCGGCGATGGGGAGACGGGCGCGGCCTTGGTGGACGCCGAAGTGGATAAGATTGCCTTCACCGGCTCTACGGCCGTGGGCCGGCGCATCCGTGAGCAGACGGCCGGGACGGGCAAGAGCCTGACGTTGGAGTTGGGCGGGAAGTCCCCATACATCGTTTTTGAAGATGCCGATATCGACAGCGCGATTGAAGGGCTGGTGGATGCCATCTGGTTCAACCAAGGTCAGGTCTGCTGCGCCGGATCCCGTTTGCTGGTGCAGGAGGGCATCGCCGACGACTTCCATGCCCGCCTGAAAGCCCGCATGGCCAACCTGCGCATCGGCGACCCGATGGACAAATGCATCGACGTCGGCGCCATCGTCGACCCGGTGCAACACGCCGCGATCACCAAGATGGTCAGCGAGACGGACGGAGAGGTCTACCAAGCGCCCATCCCCCTGCCGGAAACCGGCTGTTTCTATCCGCCAACGCTGATCACCGGCCTGCACACGGCTGCCCCGCTCATGCAGGAGGAGATCTTTGGCCCGGTCCTCGTCTCCACCACCTTCCGCACGCCGTCGGAGGCCGTCGAGGTCGCCAACAACACACGCTACGGGTTGGCCGCGACGCTGTGGACCGAGAATCTGAACCTCGCGCTTGATATCGCCCCCAAGCTGGTCGCGGGCGTGGTTTGGGTGAATGCGACGAACCTCTTCGACGCCGCAGCACCGTTCGGCGGAGTGCGCGAAAGCGGGTTCGGGCGTGAAGGCGGGTGGGAAGGCTTGCAAGCCTATCTCAAGCCCACCGCGAAATTGCTGGCCGCAAGAGCGCTCCCCGTTCATCCCGCGCCCGAGACACCGGCGACCGAGGGCATCGACCGCACAGCGAAGATGTATATCGGCGGCAAGCAGGCGCGGCCCGATGGCGGCTATAGTCAAGCCCATTACAGCAAGAACGGCACGCTTCTGGGCCATACCGGCCTCGGCAACCGCAAGGACATCCGAAACGCGGTTGAGGCCGCTGCAGGTGCAAAGGGCTGGTCGAAAACGTCCGGCCATCTGCGGGCGCAGATCCTCTATTATTTGGGCGAGAACCTTTCGGCCCGCGCGGCGGAATTCGAAGATCGCATCCGCGACTCAACCAACACCTCTGCCGCCAAAGCACGGGCCGAGGTCGACGCGGCGATCAACGCGTTCTTCACTTATGCCGCCTTCGCCGACAAATATGACGGTGCGGCGAAAGGCGTTCCGATCCGGGGGATTGCTCTGGCCATGAACGAACCGGTAGGCGTGATTGGCGCGCTCGCGCCCGATGACACGCCCCTCCTCGGGTCTGCGACCCTCCTCGCAGCGGCGCTTTCGATGGGCAATCGGATGGTGCTGGTGCCAAGCCAGGCGGCCCCGCTAGTGGCGACGGACCTTTATCAGGTGCTAGAGACCTCGGACGTTCCCGGTGGCGTGGCGAATATCGTCACGGGCCTGCATGGCGATATGGCGGGGACACTTGCGGCGCATGCCAATGTCGATGCGCTCTGGTCGTTCACGCCGCACGTGGATGTGGCAGAGCTTGAGCGGGCCAGTGCGTTGAACCTCAAACGGACTTGGATGAACCACGGCGGCAACCCGGATTGGACGGCAATGGATCCGAAACTGGCACTGGCGCAGGCGACGGAGACCAAGACGATCTGGGTGCCTTACGGCGAGTGACGCGGCCAGAATTGCTTGCAGGCAAGCAATGCCTCCGGCGGGCATTTTCGGGGAACAAAGATGGAGCGCTTCGCGCGTTAGCGGCTAGCCACGGCCCGATAACCGATCCTTGATCTTCGCCCACCGGACCGAGGCGGCATCGACGATGGGCAGGATCACGCGATCCTCGAACCGTTCCCAGATGCGCCAAATCATGAACAGGATCAGGGCGAAGATCAGCAGGATCACGATGGGCATCCACGGGATCAGGGTGACGTCCGGACCATCGACACGCTCAATCGACAGGGCATTGGGGTAGGACGACAACAGGTTGTTGCGCCATCCGTAATGCGTGATGGCAACCCAAACCGGCGCGTCGCGGGTGGAGCGCAGGTCTTGCGCCTCGGTCTGCAAATCCTGGCTGTCGATCTTGAAGTAAGGCGGCCAGCCGAAGATCCCCGTATCCTCATTGCGATAGTCGATAGGTGTATCATCCGGGCGCACGGCAGAAATTATCCGCACATCGCGCTGCACGGAGGTGCCTTCCACGCCGCTATCAGATTGTGCGTAGAACCAAGCCGTCCAACCCGAAATCTCGGTCAGTTGCAGCTGCGTGTCGACGATCCGCACCACGTCGCGCTGCGGCAGTGTGTAGTGCAGGAACGCCCCGAAGACCGCGAACACACACAGCAGAAAGATGATCCGGGCCCAACGCATGAGACGTCCTTCAGTTGGTCAGCGCCACAAAGGCGAACAATCCAACAACGGGAATGACATAGACAAACAGGACAAGCCACACCCGAATGCGCGATGCCGCCTCGCCGATGCGGGCATCGACCCAAGCTTCGCGTGTATCTGGGCGACCGGCTTGCACCCATTCCTCTTCCAGACGCATCCGCGCACCGGAGCGCAGGTAGAAGAACATGCAGACGTAAACGACGGTCAGCCCGATCATCATCACAATGGCAATGCGGCCCAGTCCAAGCATTGAGTCCTCCGTCGTAACTTGTTGGTTCAGATATAGGATGTAATGCCGCCGAATGGCAGGGCTTGCGGCCAGATCACGCGCGGCGCAAATTTGCCCCCATGTCCGAACAAGCTCTCTTGAACGCTATCACGGCTCGCCGCGACGATCTGATCGCGCTGACGCAAGACCTGATCCGCATCCCCACGCTAAATCCGCCGGGCCGCAACTACCGCGAGATTTGCGGCTATCTCGCCGACCGGCTTGGCCCGCGCGGCTTCAAGGTTGAATTGATCCGTGCGGAGGGTGCGCCTGCCGACAGCACCACCTATCCGCGCTGGAACCTCGTGGCGCGGTATGAGGGCGGCCCGGGCGACTGCGTGCATTTCAACAGCCATCATGACGTTGTGGCCGTGGGCCACGGCTGGACGAAAGATCCCTTCGGCGGCGAGTTGGAAGACGGCAAAATCTACGGACGCGGCGCGTGCGACATGAAAGGGGGTCTTGCCGCGTCGATCATCGCGGCAGAGGCGTTCATCGAAACCCACCCCACGTTCAACGGCAGCATCGAGATCAGCGCGACGGCGGATGAGGAATCCGGCGGCTATGGCGGCGTGGCCTACCTGGCGGAGAAAGGCTATTTCGACCCCGACCGCGTGCAGCATGTCATCATCCCCGAGCCACTGAACAAGGATCGAATATGCCTGGGCCATCGCGGCGTCTGGTGGGCCGAGATCGAGACCCATGGCCGCATCGCCCACGGCTCCATGCCGTTTCTGGGCGATTGTGCCGTGCGCCATATGGGTGCGGTGCTGGAGGAGATGGAACGTTCGCTCTTCCCGCTCCTCGCCACCAAACACACCGAAATGCCGGTTGTTCCCGAAGGTGCGCGGCAGTCCACCATGAACATCAACGCCATCCATGGTGGCGAGCCGGTGCAGGACGACGACTATACCGGCTTCCCCTCCGCCTGCGTACCGGACCGCTGCAAGATAACCATCGACCGGCGTTACCTGATCGAAGAGAACGAAGGCGAAGTCCGCGCCGAGATCGAGACTGTTTTGGAGAAGGTGAGGGCCGAGCGCCCGAATTTCAGCTATGAGCTGAAAGAGCTCTGGTCCGTCTCCCCCACCATGACGGAACGCGACGCACCAGTGGTGAAAACGGTTGAGGCAGCGATTGCCAAGGTCCTCGACACGCAAGCCGATTTCGTCGTCTCACCGGGAACCTATGATCAAAAACATATCGACCGGATCGGCAAGTTGAAGAATTGCATTGCCTACGGGCCAGGCATCCTCGACCTCGCCCACCAGCCCGATGAATGGGTTGGTGTTCAGGACATGGAGGACAGCGCCAAGGTTATGGCGCTGACGCTGGCTGAATTGCTGCTTTGACCGCATCAGGCACCGGGGAAATCTCAAGATCTCCTGCCAGAAAAAATGCAGTTTTTCTGCACTGAACCTCGCGGCTCAGGCGTATTCGACGAACCCGAGATGACGCAAAGCGCGGCTCGCAAGCTCCCGCGCGGCGGTGTCTCCGGCAATCAAATCCTCGTTGAGGCGTTTGATCAGGGCGGTCAGCGTTTTCGCGCTGGCTTGGTCTTGAATGAACTTGGCGATCTGGTCGCGTCCCAGCGCCAGAATATCTTCCGAACTTGGCATTTGGCGTCCCCCCAATGCGCGTTTCGTTGACTGTTCGCGCCATGAGCGTACGGGGATTCGCACCGCGCGCGATGCCAAAAACGACCCCTGTGACACTTCTATCCACAGAAAAATCGCGCCGGACGAAATCGGCCCTGACGCGGCGTTCGCCACTTTTCGGTAGGATTCCGCCCCAACCCTGCGCAACAATAGGGAAAACACGACTTCAGGGAGATCAGACCATGACCCGTCACCTTCGCTTGTCCGCCGCCATGCTGGCGCTGACCGCTGGCGCCGCGTTTGCGCAGCAGACCGACATCACTATCGGGATGCAGCTTGAACCCCCCATGCTTGACCCAACCGGCGGCGCCGCCGCTGCCATCGACGAGGTCGTCTATGCAAACGTCTTTGAGGGCCTGACGCGCTTTGCCGCCGACGGCTCGATCATCCCCGGTCTCGCTGAATCGTGGGAGATTTCCGAAGATGGCACAACCTACACCTTCACCCTGCGCTCCGGCGTGACGTTCCACGACGGCGAAGCGATGACGGCGGATGATGTCGTCTTCTCCCTCGACCGCGCCCGCGCCGAGGACACGACCAACGCCCAAGCCGCTTTGTTCGCGAATATCGTCAGCGCCGAAGCTGCCGATGACACCACCGTCGTCGTCACGCTCGACGGCCCCGATGGCGCGTTCCTGTTCGACATGGCCTGGGGCGACGCGGTGATCGTCGATCCCGCTTCCGCCGAGAATAACGCCACCAACCCTATCGGCACCGGCCCGTTCCGCTTCGTTGAATGGCGGCAGGGCGACAGCGTTGAACTGGCCCGCAACGACGACTACTGGGGCGAGGCCGTAGCGCTTGAGGCTGCAACCTTCCGCTTCATCTCCGACCCCAACGCCGCCTTCGCGGCCATGATGGCCGGCGATGTGGATGCCTTCCCTGTCTTCCCCGCGCCCGAGACACTGGCGCAATTCGATGGCAACCCGCAGTTCAACGTCATCGTGGGCTCCACCGAGGGTGAGACGATCCTCGCCATGAACAACGGCGCCGAGGCTTTGCAAGACGTCCGCGTCCGCCAAGCCATCACCCACGCCATCAACCGGCAGGACATCATCGACGGGGCCATGTTCGGCTACGGCACACCCATCGGCACCCATTTCGCACCGCACAATCCCGACTACGTGGACCTGACCGGTAATTCCGAATTCAACCCCGACCGTGCCCGTGAACTGCTGGCCGAGGCGGGCGTTGAAAACCTGACCCTGCGCTTGATGCTGCCGCCCCCGTCCTACGCGCGACGCGGTGGTGAGATTATCGCCAGCCAACTCCGCGACGTGGGCATCGAGACTGAGATCACCAACCTCGAATGGGCGCAATGGCTGGAACAAGTGTTTCGCGGCTACGACTATGACCTGACCATCGTCAGCCATACCGAACCCGCCGACATCAACATCTACGCGCGCCCGGAATACTACTTCCAATACGACAGCGCCGAGTTCCAGGCCCTGATGGACGAGCTCGCCGTCACTTCCGACCCGGCGGAACGCACGCGCATCAACCAGGCCGCGCAAGAGATGATCTCAACCGACTACGTCAACGCGTACCTCTTCCAGCTTGCAAAGACCGGCGTGGCAAACGCCAATATCGTGGGCTTGTGGGAGAATTCGCCAACCCAAGCCAACGACCTGACGGGCGTCAGCTGGACCCAGTGATGCGCAACACGATGATCGGATTGGCCCTCGCATGTGCGGGGGCCTTTCCGTCTTTGGCCGACGACCTGCCACAGGGATCCTTCCTCGCTGCGCCCTTCTTCGCCAACGATACGGTGCTGCCGCGTTACGTGGTGGTCGAGATTGACGGCAATGACCTGACGTTGCGGCTACGCAGCCCGATTGCCATGGACTGGGCCGCCTGCGAGCAAGAGGCACGCTGCGAGTTCGACCTGATCGCCGCTAGGGCGGAAGTTGAACTTGAGGCGGATCAGGTGGCGTTGAAGACCTTTGAAATCGTCGCGGAGGCCGGAATTGACCAGCCGCGCTTTGGCCCGCCATCGCAACGCTATACCGCCCCGCTGTTGGCGGTGATCGACGGGGCCACGTTCCTTGAGACGGGCCATGGCTTCACACTCAATCAAGGCGATCAATCACTGGCCTTCTTTGCGGCAGACCAATCCGCACAGGAGGCGATTATCCCCTATGTGGCCGCGTTGGAGCTGTCCATGCGGATGAGCGGTGGGTGTGAAGTCGCGGCCCTTGCGCCGCTGTTCACAGACCCGGACCCCAGCGCTGGCGAAACCGCATTTCGCCATGTTCTGGAGGGGTTCGCGCGGCAATGGGCAATCTCTGCCGAATTGGAAGCACTTGGCGATGCGCTGTTCCTGCCGGACGACGACCCTGCCGCGCAGCAGGCCGCCAACCTGCAACGGGCCGGCGCGTTGCCCACTCTGCTCAGTGCAATGACCGAGGCTGGGCAACCTGTGGCGGATCGTTTCGCAGCGCTGCTGGACGGCGGTGCTTTGCCCTTCCAACCCGAAGATGCACAGGCCTATGGCGATACCCTGCCGGACCTGGTGGCATTCTACGATCATGTCAGCGCCACGCGGCCGGATATGGAAACTGTTTTTTGTAGCGATCCCTCGCTCGGCTTTATTGTGCGTCAGCGCGGCGGCTGAGCCGCCGCGCCAGAGCATCACTCCGGATAAACCGCGCCCACCGCCATCTGCACGGCAAAGGCCAGGCCCAGATCCTCACGTCCCTCCATCATGCGCGCGGTCAATTCCTCTGCGCTGGAGGTTTCGGCGAGGGCTTGTTCCCAGACAGCAAGATAGGCGCGGGTATAGGCGAAGACGCCCGCATCATTGGCCGAGCTGTCCAGCCGGTGGCCGGGGATCACGGTCGCGGCCCCCATCGCTTCCAGCGTATCGAGGTTCGCGCGCCACAGGTTGATGCGCTCCGCCGTCGTATTCTCCGCCACCCAGACATGACAATCGACATATGCCATATCCGCCGCAATCAGCGTGTCCAGCGCGGGCACATATAGCGGCGTGATGACGTCCGTATCGCCATGCATCGGGCCCAGGACCTCAATCTCCTCACCCTCAAGCATCAAGGGGCCGTCCAACGCCTCAACCCCGCCAATGTCATCCACCGGTAAAAGGGCCAGAACGTCAGGATGCGCCACCGCGCGCAGACCGGGGAACCGGGCGCGGATGATCGGCAGGCCCGAATAATGGTCGGGATGGGCGTGGGTGATGAAGACCGTTTCCAACGTGCGGCCGGTGGCCTCGATCACATCGGCAAGACGCGTTGCATTGTCTTCGGTGAACTGGGTGTCGACCAGCAGGGCTGTGCTGTCGCCCATCAAAACCACCGAATCCACATTGCCGCCCATGGCATCACCAGTGAAGACCTCTGCGCCCGTGGGGGCGGCATTGGCGCTGGCGGGCCAAAGGCTGGCGGCCCCGGCCGTGGCAGCGGTCAGTTGTACGAAGGTGCGTCGATCAAGCAGGAACATCCGGTTCTCCTTGCGGGTATGGTTACGAATCAATACCAACACTACATACGGAACCGATTTCATCCGTGAAGGAGGCACTTTTTGGTAACCCGCCCCACAACGCGCGATGCCTATGGGCATCTGATCGAGTATGACCCGCAGATTTGCCCGGTGCGCCATGTGCTGGACGGGATCGGCGACAAATGGACGATCCTTGTGCTCACCGCTCTGAAACCCGGACCGATGCGATTTTCGGAACTCCGCCGCGCTATTGCCGACATCTCGCAGCGGATGCTGACCGTCACCTTGCGCAAACTGGAACGCGACGGCTTCGTGAACCGTGAGGTCACGCCAACTGTTCCCGCCCGCGTCGATTACGAGCTGACCGACCTCGGCCAATCGCTTGTCGATACGCTTGCCCCCCTCGCGGAATGGGCGCTCGACCATCGCGACCCCATCGCCAAGTCCCGCGCCCTCTACGATCATGCAAACAACAACTGACCTCGCGCCCCGGATCATGTCATGGTGCTGTCACGTCACGCGTCTAAATCACGCGTGAACCGAACGATTGGGGGACGACACGCAATGAATTTCACCCGTTTTCTGGGCGCAACAGCCTTGGCCCTGTCCTGTGCACCCGCCGCCATCGCTGAAACCTTTATCGTGACCAACCCCGGCGACAGCGGTGAAGGCAGTCTGCGACAAGCCCTTGCTGACGCGGCGGCGACTGCGGATGGCGTCGATTTCATCCACATCACCACCGAGGATGACATCACGCTGGCCGCGCCCCTGATCTATGACGGTGTCGATGCGCTTGAGATCATCGGCCACGGCCACACCCTTCAGGCCACGGGCGACTTCGCCGTTCTCACCACGACACGCACAACAAACCTGACCCTCCATCGCCTGCACCTCGCCGGAACCGGTGGATATTCCATCGAGGCCCAAGGCGAGGCGGGGGCACCCGGCCTGTTGATCGACGTGCCCGAGGATGCGGCCAGCCTCGTTCAGGTGTTTCTGCACGGCGTCGAGGTCTCCGGCACGGCCGGGCATGGCATCCACGTCTCTGACTGCACGCTGGCCGAAGACTGCGGCGGCGGTGAAGGCGGAACCGGCGAAGGCTCGGACGCGTCCATCGCATTGTACCTGACCCATGTGACTGTGCGCGACAGCGGAAACGGGCGCTTCGATGCGGATGGCATTCGCGTCGACGAACGCGGCCCGGGTGACATCCTTTTTGAAGCCATTGATCTGGAGGTCGACAGCGTCGGCGCAGACGGGGTGGAACTCGACGAAGGGCAGGACGGGCAAGTGGTTGTTTCAGTGGTCCGTGGCACATTCTCGGACAATGGCGCCTATTGCGACCCTGCCTTGCTGACGCCCTTCCTGCCCGACATCCCAGAGGCCGAATTCAGCGAAGGCACCACACAGGCCGACACGATTCCCGCCCCGATCACCGGCACTCCAGATGATGGCTGCTTTGAACGGGAAGTGGATCTTTACGACGATGGCAGCGTCGAGGCATTTGAATTCAGCATCGACGTGGATGACGGATTCGACATCGACGAAGCCGGCCCAGGCCGCATCACGGCCAGCTTCATTACCTCGGAAATGACCGGCAACTACGATGAAGGCTTTGACTTTGACGAGGCCGGTGCAGGCGATGTGGAAGCCACCTTCCTCTACACGCTGGCCGCCGACAATGTGGACGACGGCATCAAGATTTCTGAGGCCGGGCCCGGCGATGTCGTGGGCGTTGTCACCGGGTCCGAAGCCATCGGCAATACCGGCGTTGGAATCGTCTTTGAGGAGGAAGATGACGGCGATCTGCAGCTTGTCATTCTGCGTTCCTCCACTGTTGGCAACGATGGGGGCGAGCTTGGGATCGAAGCCGTGCAGGACGGGGACGGGGCTGGGTTTGTGTCTGTGATCGACACCGAGGTCGCCGATGGGATCGAGGTCGACGGCGCGCAGATTGATCCGGACTAGCCCAAGGCTTTTGCCAACTCATCCCACCAGATGGGCCGAATAGCGATTGCTCCGGTCATACACTCAAGACAAAAGCTGATCCGGTGCCGGTGGTGTTCACGATGATCCATTGTGCTGCGCGTCCGTCAACGTCCGGCTAACCATGGTTTCGGGAACCCAAGGCTCCAACCCCTCCGCGACATCGTTCATTCGACGCGAACGACGCCATGCATTTGGTCGGCTCTGTTTAAAGCGCACATGCGCTCGCGCGTCTCTCTCTGCGGCCCCTACGCCACGTTAGCGCTGCCCCAAGCCACGGCGCAGCAAGGCTCCTCTGGTCCATCGCTGCCGAGCCGCCTAACGTGTCGCCCATGCTGCGTTATCTGCTCATTCGCGCCCTGTCGCTTTCACTCAGCCTGATCGTGGCCAGCATAGTGATCTTTGCGGTGATCGAGGTCATTCCCGGCGACCCCGCCGCTTTCATGCTTGGGCTGAACGCCACGGATGAGGCCATTGCCAACCTGCGGGCGGAACTGGGCCTCGGCGGATCGCTGGTCGAGAGGTACTTCGCGTGGATCGGCGGGATGCTCCAAGGCGATTTCGGCACGTCCTACACCTACCGCGTGCCGGTGGCCGAGCTGATCGCGGATCGCATCTGGGTTTCCCTGCCACTGGCCGTATTCGCGCTGATCCTCTCCACCCTCATCGCGATCCCGGTTGGCATCATCGCTGCGACAAACAGGGGCAATGCGGGCGATTTCTCCATCATGGGATTCACACAACTGGGCATCGCCATTCCGAATTTCTGGTTCGCCATGCTCCTTGTGCTGCTCTTCGCGGTGACGCTGCCGTGGTTCTCCGCCGGCGGCTTCCCGGGTTGGGACAATCCCGGCCCGGCGCTTAAATCCCTTGTCCTGCCCGCCATCGCACTGGCCCTTCCGCAAGCCTCCATCCTCGCCCGTGTGATGCGCTCGGCCCTGATCGAGACGCTGGATCAAGACTATATCCGCACCGCCCGCGCACGCGGCCTTTCGCGCGGCCAAACCATCCGCCGCCACGCACTCCGCAATGCGCTCATACCAGTGCTCACCATCATTGGGCTGCAATTCAGCTTCCTGCTGGCCGGCGCCATCATCATCGAAAACGTCTTCTTCCTTCCGGGCCTCGGACGGCTGGTGTTCCAAGGCATCACCCAGCGTGACCTTGTGGTCGTCGAGTCCGTCACCATGCTGCTGGTCTTTGCAGTGATCGTCGTCACCTTCCTCGTCGACATCGCCTACGCCATCGCCGACCCAAGGCTGCGCCGCAAATGACCCGCCTGCCCGCAGCCCTCGTCATCGGCGCCATCATCACGCTGATCTACGCGGTCATCGCCCTGATCTCGCTGGTCTGGACGCCTTTCGACATCACCAACCTGCAAATCTCCAACCGCCTTCAGGATTGGTCCGCCACCCACCTCCTCGGCACCGACCAATTCGGGCGCGACATGGTCTCCATGCTCATGGAAGGCGCGCGCACCTCCATCGCCGTGGCCATCGTGGCCGTGGGCATCGGCGTGGCCATCGGCGTACCCCTCGGCCTCGCCGCCGCCGCCAACCGTGGCAGCCTGCTTGATGAAATCATCATGCGCGGCAACGACCTGATCTTTGCGTTCCCCTCGCTGGTGATCGCCATTCTCATCACCGCAATCTGGGGTCCGTCCGCCACCAACGCGATCCTCGCCATCGGCATCTTCAACATCCCCGTCTTTGCCCGCGTGGCCCGCGGCGGCGCGCTGCCGATCTGGACGCTCGATTACATCCTCGCCGCCCGCACCGCCGGCAAATCCCGCGCCCGGATCTCGGCAGAACATGTCCTGCCCAACATCGCCAACCTGCTGATCGTGCAGGCCACGATCCAGTTCTCCCTCGGCATCCTGGCTGAGGCGGGCCTCTCCTATGTGGGCCTCGGCGCACAGCCGCCCACCTCCTCGCTCGGGCGGATGCTCAGCGAGAGCCAGACGATGATCTATTCCAATGCCTGGCTCGCCGTTCTGCCGGGCCTTGCCATCGTGATCCTCGTCCTTGGCCTCAACCTTCTGGGCGACGGGCTGCGCGACGCGCTCGATCCCCGACTGCGGAGGGCGCGGGAATGATCGACATCCGCAACCTCTCCATCCAGATCGGCGCGCTCGACATCCTGCGCGACGTGTCGTTGAAGATCAGCGAAGGCGAGATCTTCGGCCTTGTCGGCGAAAGCGGCTCGGGCAAATCCATGACCGCGCTGTCGCTCATGGGCCTCCTGCCCCGCGTGATGGACGCAACCGGCACCGCCAATCTCGACGACACCGACCTCCTGTCGCTCAGCGAACCCGACCTCTGCGCTCTGCGCGGCAATGACATCTCGATGATCTTTCAGGAGCCGATGACAGCCCTGAACCCCGTCCAGACCATCGGGGACCAAGTGGCCGAGGTCCTCACCATCCACGACGAGGCAGACGGCGCAGAAGCCCGCAACATCGCCCGCAACCGGCTGGACCGCGTCGGCCTTTCCCATATCGGCCTCGACCGCTACCCTCACGAGCTTTCCGGCGGCCAGCGCCAGCGAGTCTGCATCGCCGCCGCCATCGCACTCCACCCGCGCCTCCTGATTGCGGATGAACCCACAACCGCCCTCGACGTCACCACGCAAGCGCAAATCCTCGACCTCCTGCGCGACCTCGTGGCCGAGGAAAACATGTCCCTCCTGCTCATCACCCATGACCTCGCCGTGGTCTCGGAAATGGCCGACCGCATCGCCGTGATGGAACGCGGCGTGATCGTCGAACAGGGTGACACCGCACAAGTCCTGCGAGATCAATCCCACCCCTATACCCGCAAGCTCTTCGCCGCCTCCTCCCATCACCCCGACCGCGACGCAGACGCGACCTCCGACGCGATCCTCCGCGTCGAGAATGTCCACCGCCACTATCCCGGCGCGCGCGACGGCTTCCGGCGCGGCCCACCCGTTAAGGCCGTCCATGGCGTCAGCTTCGCCATCCAACGCGGTGAAAGCCTCGGCCTTGTGGGCGAGTCCGGCTGTGGCAAATCCACCCTGACCCGCACGATCCTGGGCCTCGACCCAACGACATCCGGCACGATCACCCTCAATGGCAACGCGATCTCGCCCCATATGCCCCGCGCGCAACGCGCCGATATGCAAGTCGTCTTCCAGGACCCCTATGGCAGCTTCAATCCCCGCTGGCGCGTGGACCGCATTATCGCGGAACCCTTCCACCTGCTGGCCCGCAAACCGGACTCGTCCGACATTGCCGAGGCGCTCGACGCCGTCCGCCTCTCGCCCGACGACGCATTGAAATACCCCCACGAGTTTTCCGGCGGGCAACGCCAGCGCATCGCCATCGCCCGCGCGCTCATCACCCGGCCCAAACTGCTGGTGCTGGACGAGGCCGTCTCCGCGCTCGACGTCTCGGTCCGCGCCCAAATCCTCGACCTACTGGCCGACCTGCAAAACCGCTTCGACCTCTCCTACCTCTTCATCTCCCACGATCTGACCGTTGTCCGCGCCATCACCGACCGCGTGCTGGTGATGCAGGCGGGCGAGATCGTCGAACAGGGCGCCACCGAACAGGTTTTCACCGCGGCTACCCATCCTTATACCCAAAACCTCCTCGCCTCGGCCCCAACGCTGGAGATCCCCGCATGACCGACCTGCCGCTCTGGTTCGACCCGTCCCAAGTCTTCATCAGCGGCCAATGGCGTGCCCCTGCCGGCGGTGACACACTCCCCGTGGTGGACCCCTCGACGGGTGCCGAGATCGCGCGCATCGCCCGTGGCACCGAGACCGACATCACTGATGCCATCGATGCGGCGGAGGCTGCACTCGCAGGTGATTGGGGCGCAATGACTGCCGCAGAACGCGGCCGCATCCTGTTCAAGCTCGGCGACCTGGTCCTACAAAATTCGGATGCTCTTGCGACGCTAGAGGCGAGCGACGTCGGCAAACCTCTCAAGCAAGCAAAAAACGATGTCATCGCCCTCGCCCGCTACTGCGAATTCTACGGCGGCGCGGCGGACAAACTGACCGGCGAAACGATCCCATTCAACGCGGGCTTCACCGTTTACACCCTGCGCGAACCCCATGGGGTGACGGGTCATATCATCCCATGGAACTACCCGATGCAAATTATTGGCCGTTCCATCGGCGCCGCACTGGCAACCGGCAATGCCTGCGTCCTGAAACCGGCCGAAGAGGCCTGCCTGACCGCACTCGCCTTCGCCGACCTCGCGCAGCAGGCGGGCCTGCCCGCGGGCGCTTTGAACGTGGTCCCGGGCCTTGGGGTCGAAGCCGGGGCCGCGCTCACGGCGGAACCGCGCGTGCGCCACCTGTCCTTCACCGGCTCCGTCGCTACTGGCAAAAAGGTCCAGATCGCAGCGGCAGAGAATATCGTGCCCGTCACGCTGGAACTGGGCGGCAAATCCCCGCAAGTCGTCTTCGAAGATGCTGACCTCGACAAAGCGTTACCCTTCCTCGTGAACGCAGGCATCCAGAACGCGGGCCAGACCTGCTCCGCAGGCTCCCGCATCCTCGTGCAGCGGTCCATCCACGATGAACTGGCCGCTCGGCTGGCAGAGGCCATCAGCGCGCTCAAAGTCGCCCCAGCCATGGACGACGCCGATGTCGGCCCGCTGGTTTCCGCCCGCCAGAAAGGGATTGTCGATGGCTTCCTCGCGCAAGCCACACCGGACCAAATCCTTGCCCAAGCGGCTCTGCCCGACGGGCTACCCGAAGGCGGCAACTACATCGCCCCCACCCTCCTTGGCCACCTCGCCCCGGACCACTCGCTGGCGCAGGATGAGATTTTCGGCCCCGTCCAGACCCTCATCCCCTTTGAAGATGAAGAAGACGCGATCCGCATCGCCAACGGCACCAAATACGGCCTCGTCGCCTCAGTGTGGAGTGCAGATGGTGGCCGCCAGATGCGGCTCGCAAAACGGCTTCATGCAGGCCAGGTGTTTCTGAACAATTACGGGGCCGCCGGTGGCGTGGAACTTCCCTTCGGCGGCGTCGGCCATTCCGGCCATGGCCGCGAAAAGGGGTTCGAGGCCCTCTATGCCTTTACCGCCCTGAAGACCGTCGCCGCCCATCACGGCTAGGGATTGCGCCGCCTTCGGCGTCGCCGGGGTCCGCGCGCTGCGCGCGCGGCAGGGGGGCGCTGCCCCCGTCCTGGCGGACTCCCCCGAGGTTTTTCGGGCAGGATGAATGAGCGGGTTGCCATGGACGCTCCGGGGCCGAACAGGTAGCGTTTGACGGGGAGGTAAGAGCCGCATCATGGGAAAATTTCCGATCTTCTTTCTGTTGTTGGCGCTGGCGGCTTTGGCTGCGGCGCTTTTCGGCGCCGCCCACAATCAGCTTAGTTACTCCGTAGGACCCACCTATTTCACCGAGTTCAAATTCGACCAATTCCAGATCACAGAAGGCACGCCCAACCGCCTCGGCGCCTCCATCGTCGGCGTGCAGGCCAGCTGGTGGATGGGCCCGATCATCGGCCTTCCTGCCTTCCTGTATGGCCTTTTCGCCGTGCCCAAGGCGCGCACATATCTTGCTGCCGGTCTCGGCGCGATCTTCCTTGTTGTGTTGCTGACGACATTTGGTGCGCTCACCGGGCTGGTCGGTGGGCTCGTCGCCGACAATACAGGCCTGCTAGACCCATATCTCACCTTTCGGGATGGCCCCACCCGTTCGGACTTCCTGCGCGCGGGCTTCATGCATGACGCGAGCTATCTCGGGGGCGCCCTCGGCCTGATCGCAGCGTTCTTCCCCATGCGCCGCGCGCGTAAGATCGACCACCACAATGCCCATCAGGAGGCCCCCCATGCTGCGACTTGAAGGCAAAACCGCTGTCGTCACCGGTGCCGCCTCTGGCTTTGGCGCGGGCATCGCGCGCGTCTTTTCCCGCGAAGGTGCCTCTGTCATGGTCGCCGACCTCAACGAAGAGGCCGCCATAGCCATCGCCGACGAAATCGGCGGCGTTGCGATCCGCACGGATGTCTCGGATGGAAACTCTGTAAAGGCAATGGCTCAGGCTGCGCTCGACCAATGGGGCAAGATCGACATCGTCGTGAACAATGCGGGCATCACCCATCAAAAGGGCAATCTGGAGGACGTATCGGAGGAAGAATTCGACCGCGTCCTCGCCGTGAATGCCAAATCTGTCTACCTGACCGCCCGCGAGATCGTGCCGCACATGAAAACTGCCGCTACCGGCGCGATCCTCAACGTGGCCTCCACCGCCGGTCTTTCTCCGCGCCCGCAGCTCAACTGGTACAATGCCTCCAAGGGTTGGATGATCACTGCCACTAAAACCATGGCCGTCGAACTTGCCCCCGCCGGCATCCGCGTGAACGCCATCTGCCCCGTCGCCGGTGAAACGCCCCTGCTCGCCGCATTCATGGGCGAAGACACACCCGAGATGCGCGAAAAATTCCTCGCCACCATCCCCATCGGCCGCTTCAGCCAACCGCAGGACATGGGCGAAGCCGCAGCCTTCCTCTGTTCGGACGCGGCTTCCATGATCACCGGCGTGGCGCTGGAAGTGGATGGAGGCCGCTGCATATGAGGGAGTTCTGGCGCATTTTTCACGCCAGCCTCGGCTCGTTAAGTGCCGTCATGGGCTCTCAGTTGCGCGAACGGCAGTTGGGCAGCACCGGCGACCGCGCGACCGATCCCAACCGGATCAACCTGTTTGCAGGGTCTTTCCCATCCGAGGCAGAGATGTTCGCCTATTGCTTCACGCCTGTGACGGAACATGGACCTGAACAAATTAACCTTGATCTGCCCGAAGCGTCGATCGACACATTCCAGGTCGACGCCGTGATGTACGACCAAGTCATCCCGCGCCTGTCAGAATATTTCGGCCCAAAGATACGCCGTCGCATCTTGCGGAAACTCAAACCGGGGGAGGCGCTTATTCTCATCCCCACCGCCGCGTTCAGCGGATCGGAATACCGCATCCACAGCACTCCGAAGTTGCGCCACCTGGGGTATGAGACAAGCCATGCGGCCGCGATGCAAAGCCAATTCGGCGCGGAATCCTCCCTGTGACCAGCTACACCCGCCGCAACCTCCCCGCCGACATCACCATCTTTGCCGGTGACTTCGCCAGCCAACCGCTAGCCTTCGCCCACCTTCTCGACACCGCCCCGGACCTCGACCTCACCCATGTCGAAGTCATCCAGTCGAACCACACAGCGCGCCTGTCGGCTTATTTCTCCCCCGTCCCGACACTGCCCACAGACGGCACGCTCATCCTTATCCTGCCCGCCGCCCATGCAGGCCTGGCTTGCCCGGTCACGGAAACCGCCCACCTGACACCGCTTGGCACATTTCGCGGCACCGTCCCACACCTGAGCGCAACACCATGATCCAACCCGGCCCCCGCAACCTCATCACCGATGTCGCTGGCCTCCGCGTCGGCAACGCGCAGGACGATGCCATCAAGACCGGCACCACCGTGCTGGTCGGTGACCGCCCCTTCACCGCCGCCGTGCACGTCATGGGCGGCGCGCCGGGCACGCGCGAAACCGACCTGCTCGCCCCCGACAAACTGGTGCAGGAGGCCGACGCGCTGGTCCTCTCCGGTGGCTCCGCCTTTGGCCTCGATGCCGCCTCCGGCGTGGCCGATGCCCTGCGCGCGCAGGGGCGCGGCTTCGCCGTGGGCGACCAAACCGTACCGATTGTCCCCGGCGCGATCCTGTTCGACCTGATCAACGGGGGCGACAAGGACTGGCCTGACAACCCTTACAAACGTCTGGGCCGCGAGGCGCTCGCCAACGCCTCCGACAGCTTCCAACTGGGCTCCCACGGCGCGGGCACCGGCACGCTGATCGCCGATCTCAAAGGCGGGCTCGGCTCAGCCTCTGCTACGCTCAATGGCATCACCGTAGGCGCGCTTGTGGCCGTCAATGCACTTGGCCGCGTTACCATGGGCGACAGCAAGCACTTCTGGGCTGCCCCGTTTGAGATGGACGGCGAATTCGGCGGCCACGGCCCGGCCCCCGCATTCGACCCCTCAACGCCGCCGCCCGTCAAAGGCGGCGACGCGCAGAACACCACCATTGCCATCGTGGCCACCGACGCGGCGCTCACCCAGGCTCAGGCCACCCGCATGGCCACCGCAGCTCATGACGGCATGGCCCGCGCGATCTATCCCAGCCACACACCGATGGACGGCGATCTGGTCTTTGCCGCCGCCACCGGAACGACGCAAACAGAACCCGATCCCCTTATGCTCGGCCACCTCGCCGCCCTCTGCCTCTCCCGCGCCATCGCGCGCGGCGTCCATGCCGCCACCCCAGCCCCACACGACCTCTTCCCGACCTACCGCACCAAACACGGGTGAGTCGTCTGGGGGTCAAGGACGGCGCAGCCGCCGCGCCAGCGGTTTATCCTTGAGGCCAAGGCGACTCGCCCCCACCCTCGCACCCGCGCCTTGACGGGGCAGACCTGCCCCTCAAGCGCTTCTCAGCAAAAGTAAATTCTGAAATAGCAGCCACCCAATTCGCCAGGATAGTGCAAGGCGGGATGGTGCGACGGGGCGGGCGGGTGGGCGGCGCGCCATCCCGCCGCCCTTGCCGCAAAGCCATTCCGACGGCTACCCTTCATCCCACATTTTCATTATCCGGAGATTTTCCATGCGCGCCGCCTTCCTGACTGCCCTCCTCCTTACCCCACTGCCCGCCACCGCCGACGACATTACCGATGCACTGCATGCCGCCATCACATCATACGAGGCCGGCGATGTGGGTGAGGCATTGGAAGAAATCACCTACGCCACACAGCTACTGAATGCTTTGCAGGCGCAGGGCTTCTCCGCGTATCTGCCCGAACCGCTTAGCGGCTGGACACGCGAGATTGACGAAAACGCAGGCGCATCGCTTGGCTTTATCGGTGGCGGAACGGCGGCGGCGGCCACCTATTCCGGGCCGTCCGGTCAGTTCACCATCACCATGATGGCAGACAACCCGATGGTCATGTCCATGGCAGGCATCCTCGGCAATTCCGGGCTAATGGCCACGATGGGAACGATTGAACGGATCAACCGCGAGAATTTCCTCAACGACAACGGCGATCTGTCTGGACTCATCGGCAACCGTATCCTGATCCAGGCCGAAGGCGGCAGCAATCTGGACGATGTCATCGCACACCTCGAGATGATCGACTTCGACGAATTGGCGCGGTTCGGAAACTGACCTCTGCTTGTCAAAAGAAAAGGCCCCGTCGCAATGTGACGAGGCCTTTTGATCTTTTGCTCGGAAGCAGCGCTTAGTGCAGCTGACGTTCCACCTCAGCAATCGCGTCGTCGATCATCTTGTTCTGATCGGCCGCCTTCGTGCCCTTTGCAATCACCTCGGCCGCAGCCGCCACAGCGACAGACGCCGCCTGATCGCGCACCGCGCGGTTGGCCTTCTGCTCGGCGCTGGCAATTTGGTCTTCCGCCGCCGCCAAGCGACGCGCGATGGACCGTTCGATCTCACCCTTGGCCTGTTCCGCTGCGTCTTCCGCATTGGCGCGGGCTTCGGCCACAATCCGCTGGCTCTGCTCTTCCACTTCGCGCGCCTTGCGCTCGTAGGAGGCCAGAAGCGTCTGCGCCTCTTCGCGCAGGGCGCGGGCCTCATCCAATTCCGCCTTGATGCCTTCCGCGCGCTTGTCGAGCATTCCACCCAACATCGCCGGCACACCGAAATAGAAGATGATGCCAAGGAAGGTCAGGAAGCCAATGGCCACAACCCAGTCGGTGTTGAACAGCGACACAAGGCCATAGCCGGGCTCATAATCGCCAGCCGCCATTGCTGGCGTGGCCAGAGCGATCAGTGCAATCGTCAGATACCGCATGTCTCTCACCCCTGCACCCGCGCCGACACTGCGGCAGAAACCGCGTCAGCATCCACATCCTGTCCCGGCGCCAGGGCCTGAACGATTTCGGCAGCCACGTCGCGCGCGACCTCTTCGGCGGTGGCAACGGCACCCGCCTGGATCTCGGCAATCCGTGCAGTCGACTCTGCCGTCTTCGCGGCAATCTCGGCATCGGCCTTGTCAATCTCGACCTGCAAGTTCGCCTGAATTTCGTCACGGGTTTCCTGGCTGATGCGCTGCGCTTCTGCGCGGGCATTGGCCAGAGCCGTGTTGTAGCTTTCCTCGGCCTCAGCGGCTTGACGCTTGAGGTCCTCGGCGGCGGCCAAGTCGTTGGTCAACGTCCCCTGCCGTTCCGCAATCACCGCCGAGATGCGCGGCAAGGCGATCTTCGACAGGATCAGGTAAATCGCGACCAGCGTCACAACCAACCAGAACACCTGGTTGTCGAACGTGGCAAAGTCCAGTTGCGGCATACCGGGGGCATCACCGGCACCGTGATCGGTTCCGATAGCAACCTCTAGGCCGGCTTCAGCACCGCCATGGCCTGTATTTTCGGCATCGTCTGCCATGATATCCTCCAACCGGGTCGTTTACGTGGCGCGCCACCACAAGGATGGCGCGCCCGACGTAAGGATCGTCTTCGCTAAGTTTTAGACAGCGAACATCAGCAGCAGCGCGACGAGGAAGGCAAAGATGCCCAGTGCCTCGGCGAACGCGATGCCGATGAAGAGGGTTGCGGTCTGACCAGCAGCCGCGGAGGGGTTGCGCAGGGCGCCGGCGAGGAAGTTGCCGGCCACGTGGCCCACACCGATGGCAGCTGCGCCCGAGCCGATGGCTGCGAGGCCTGCACCGATGAATTGACCCATGCTTGCGATATCGCCTTCCATAACAGTTCTCCTTACGTTGGAAGTTGCGTTCTCCCGAGGCGCCTCGCCCCGAGAAGAATTAGTGATGCGGGTGAAGCGCGTCCTTCAGATAGACGCACGTCAGAATGGTAAACACGTAGGCTTGGATGGCCGAGACGAGCACTTCAAGGCCGTAGATCGCCACAACCCCAAGGATCGGCGCGATACCGGCTAGGCCCAATGCGCCCGCGAAGCCGGCGAACACTTTCAGAACCGCGTGGCCCGCCATGACGTTGCCCGCCAGACGAATGGAGTGGCTGACGGGGCGCACGAAGTATGAGATCAACTCGATGATCGCGAGGATCGGGCGCAGCACCAGCGGCGCGGACGACACCCAGAACAGGCTCAGGAAGCCAGCGCCGTTCTTCACGAAGCCCAGGATCGTCACGGTCAGGAACACCGCACCCGCCAGGATCGCCGTCACGGCAATATGCGAAGTCGTTGTGAAGCTGCCGGGGATCAGGCCAAGGAAGTTGGCGCACAGAATGTAAAGGAACAGCGTGAAGATGTAGGGGAAATACGGCAGCGCATCCTTGCCTGCGACGTCTTCCACCATGTTGCGCACGAAGCCATAGGCCAATTCTGCGATCGACTGGCTCCGCGACGGGATCACCGCGCGACCGCGCGTGCCAACCACCATCAGCAACACAACCGCCAGCACGGCCAAGCCGAACCACAATGTCGCATTGGTGATCGAGAACATGCTGACCGCACCATCACCGAACAGCGGCGAGACGATGAACTGATCCATCGGGTGGATCGACAGCCCGCCCTCATAATCGTCCATCAGCGCCGCGATGAACGCGATGATCGCCAGACCGAACAGAACAAAGCCAACAACCTTGCCGCCACCGCTCTTGGTCTGCGAATTCGTGCTTTCAGTCGCCATCCTGCGTCTCCGTCCCTGCCCGCTTCTCTGCGGCCTGTTGAACCTCTTTCGCCGAGCGGATCATGGTTTTGACCCCGGCGATAAAGCCCAGAAGTATGAACACGATCATCAGCCACGGCGTGGTGCCGAATGCCCAATCGAGCCCGTATCCAATTCCAAAGCCAATCGCCATGCCGGCCACCAGCTCGATCACCATCCGCCACGCAAGTTGCGCTTGGGAGTAGTGCTCCTCCATGTGCTTGCGCTCCGGCTCAGCCTTGGACTTCGCCGCCGCGATCCGCGCTTCCAGCGCGCGCATGCGGTCTTCGTCACTCTCGGCCATGCCTGAAACACCCACTTGGGGAAGTTGCGCGGAACCTATGCAGCGCCCGGGTCAGAGTCAACGTATCGGTTGAGCATCTATCTAACTGACAAATAATAACAATTTTCCGGTGCGACAGTCACGCCGCACCCGTTCCGCTGCAAACCCATATTCAACCATCTGGTTGACGATTGCGCCCGAACCCGCCTAATCGCCCCATGGTCGCCACGCTCGATACCGTCTTTGCCGCCCTCGCGGACCCGACCCGCCGCGCCATCCTCTCGATGCTGTTGGAGGATGACATGGCCGTCACAGACGTGGCCGAGCCGTTCGAGATGAGCCTCGCCGCGATCTCCAAGCACCTCAACGTGCTGACCAATGCGGGGCTCATCACCCAGGAAAAACGTGGCCGCGTGAAATGGTGCAAGCTGGAGCCCGACGCGATGAAAGCCGCCTCCGTCTGGATGCAGGGCTTCGGCCAGTTCGAGCCGGTGAACCTCGACGCGTTCGAGGCGTTTCTGGAAAAAGAGTTTCGAGACGACCCGTAGGGCGGCATTTGTCCCGCCGCGCACCCGTGGGAGACCACAGGAAAACCGGCAAAGACCGAATCCCGCAACGATGCTAACCTTTCGTCCAAAAGGATCTCATCCCATGCGCCTCACCCTCGCCGCCCTTCTCGCCCTCGCTGCCTCTCCCGCCTTCTCTCAGGCCACCTGCACGGAACCGACCGGTCCTATCGAGACCTGCCTTGTCGGCGCGTGGATCGGTGGCAGCACCATCCCTGTGGCGTTGGAACAGGCCATGCGGTCGATGCCCGATACAGTGCGCGCCAATTTCAACGATCTGGGCCGCCCTGTCGGCATGGTCATCTACGACGATGGCTTCTTCGAGACATTCCCCATCGGCGCGAACGGCGTCACCGCCACCCGCGACGATGACGGCAATGTCACCACATTCGAGATGGCGGGTCAGACCGTCACCACAGTGGGCTACATCTCTGCTCTCGGCGGCACGCTCGACATGTGCTTCCTGCCCGGCGCGCAGGGTGATCTAAGGGGGGAAATGACGGTCACAACCTCTGATGGATCCAGCACAACACGGCTCTTCGCCGTGCCCGAAAACAGCTTCAACCCGGTCATTACCTATACCTGCTCCGGCGACCGCATGACCCAAACTGTGGCTCTGCCCGAGCCATTGGGCGCAATCGTCTATGACCTCTCCCGCGTGCCCGACGATCTTTTCGAGACGGTCATGCAATGGACGACAGAAGACTTGGAAGGCGAAGGAGGCGACGACGGTTCCGACGCTACAGAATAAGCGCAACGGGCCGGCTACTGTAATGCAGCCGGCCCGTTGCGAGCTTTAGACCAGTCCTGCCAATCGCAGGATCACGATAACGACGACGATAACGCCGATGATGTAAAAAATACTGCGCATGATCTATCCTCCGTTAGACGAGGTTGATGACGGCAATGACGACAACGACGAGGCCGATGATGGTAAAGATCGAACGCATGGTATTTTCCTTTCATTCTGTGCCGGGGCAACGCGGCACCGGCTGAAAGGGTTCCAAAAGACTTATTCTGCTTTCAGCCGCGCCCGCACATATTTCGCCGCAGATCTGAAATGGCTTGGTCCCGCGGCTTCCGCATACCGTCCCCGCGTCCAGCCCGTCCCACCCGGCATGGGCCCAGCGTAAAGCGTGTCCTCGTCCTGCGCCGCGATCCAGTCGCGCAGCCGCGCCGCCTCGCGCGTCAGCGTCTCGCGCGCCTTTGGGAATGGCACACCCGCGTATCGCTCCCGAAGCCCCGCATTATAGGGCTTTAGCGCATTCCACTTCACCCCATGGTCTGGCATCTGGGCGTCTTCCCCCTCTTCCAGCCACTGGAAATAAAGGCCAATCCAATGCGCCCGGTGAGTCAGGATATCCTTGATACTGGTGTCGTCCGCATCCTTGGCCTCCGCCAGATCATCCGGCACGTCCTCCAACAAGGCGGATAGCTTGCGCCATTCCTTGTCGTGAACCTCCAAGAGGGCGGCTTTTGTTGTGGCAGCAGGCATCGGAAAGCTCCTTTCCCGCCCATCCTATCCACGCCACTTGAGCCCCACCTTGATCCGCCTCAATTCGGGCGGACACGGGTTAACAAAAAGGTAAAGGAAATACCGATTACTTATGAAACACAGTAGCTTAACCCTTGTGTGCAACCTTGCACACCTTCCCCCTCATTCCTTCAACAGCATGGCCAGCGCCAGCACCGTCAGCCCGATCCCCACCAGTACCAGTCCCCCCGGCACCGGCTGACCCAGCGCGATCTCCCACAAGATCACCCATGTCGGCGTGAGGTAGGTGTAGGCCATCACCTTCGAGGACGGCAGCCGCATCGACGCAAACTGGATCAGAAACACCGTCGCAGCGCTCGCAAAAATCGCCACATAGCCAATCGCCACCCAAACCATCGGCCGCAAACCTGCCCAATCCGTCGCCGCAATATCCCCCACACCCCACACGGCAATGCAAGCCGCACAGGCCACCAGCGTCAGGAACGAGAACACCAATACCGGCTCCCCCCGGTTCAGCTTGCGCACCATCGGCGTGTAGATCGCGTGGGCAATACAACCGACGAAGTAAATCGCCTCCCCCCGCCCCACCTCGAACGCCAGCAATGCCGACAGATCCGCGCGAAAGATCACCCAAGCGGCTCCCACAGCCCCAATCGCCAAAGCCGCCGCAATCCGCCCACTCATCACTTGCCGCAGCAACAGCCAGCCAAACAAGGCCGACATCAAAGGCGTCAACGTGAACACAGCCGCAGCTGAAACCGGCGGCGCGGTCTTCAACCCCTCGAACATCAAGACGAAGTAGATCGCGAACAAACCACCCAGGATCAGATAGCGCCATGGCGCCACCAGCGCTGGCCGCACAGCCCCGCCCCGCGCCCAGACCACAGCGCCCATAATCACAGCCGCAATCGCGAACCGCACCGCGTTCAACGCTGTCGGCGCAATCTCTGCTGCAACTTGTCCGCCCAAGCTGAACGAGCCCGCAACCAGCGCCGAGAACAGCAGCATCGCCAGATGTCCGCCCCGCGCCGTGCCAATCGCCGCGCTCATCTTTGTTCCCAAAAAATGCGCGGGGGGAGCGTCAGCAGGGGGCAGACAACCCCCTTCCACCTGAAAAGCAGGGGCGCCTTACCCGTCGGACAAGGCACCACCGTCGGCCGCTTCGGGCGCAAGGCATCAGTCAACGGGCCAAGTCTTCACTTCATCCTTCAGGTGCCGCACGAAGGTCTGCACCTTCGCCGTGCGGTGCAGGTCCATATGCGTGACCAGCCAGATCTTGGCGGTCCAATCCTCTAAAGGCGGCAGCACTTCAATCAAGTCACCCGTCCGGTCCAGATCCCACGAGGCGACAAAGCCTATCCCGATCCCCGCCAGAACGGCCTCTTTCACTGCCACCATGGACGAGGCACGGAAGAAGATCGAACTTCCCGGCACATTTTCGTTCAGCCACCGGAAATAGGGCGCCCGCGGCGTTTCCTCGGTGGTGCCCACAAACCGATGCTCCGCCACGTTGTCGCCAGTCAGCATTCCGAACCGGTTCACGTAGCTGCGGCTGGCCACCAGTTTCAGGGTCTGGGTGAAGAAGGGCTGGACAATATTGTCCGGCTGATCGGGCAGTTTGCCCGCTCGGATAGCCACATGCGCCTCGCCATACTCCAGCCGAAACAACCGCGCGTCCGAGATCAGGCGCACGCGCAGGTCGGAGTGCTTTTCCTGAAACCGCGCCACCGTCGGGACCAGCAATGGCGACAATGCCCCGAGCGACGTCACAATCAACTCGCCCGTCACCTCATCGCCGCGGCCCTTGATCCGGCCCGCAAGCTGGGTGAACTGATCGTCGGTCTGCCCGGCGACAGAAAGCAGATCTTGCCCGGCTTCGGTCGCCGTATATCCGCGCGCATGGCGTTGGAACAGTTTCGCACCCAACCGCCCTTCAAGCGAGTCGATGTGGCGAATGACCGTGGCATGGTGCACACCCAAGGCTTCTGCCGCGCCGGACACGGTCCCCAGTTTGGCCACCTGAAACGCCGTTCGCACCTCATCCCAATTGTCCATGGTTCTGTGCGCCCTTTCACAAAGATCAGCATTTCCACGACCATGCGCGCACAAATCGCACATTGCAACGCCCGGAAACTAGAGGGTTCGCCCGCCATGTGCGCGAATGAACAGAATAACTGCGAAATCGTCGAATTGTGAATTCATGCGCAGATTGCATCTTCCTGCATATCGAATTCATCCAACAAGGACCCGACCGATGACAGATACACTCCTCCGCATCGATGCCTCCGCCCGCCGCGACGGCTCGATCTCCCGCGATCTGACCGACAAGGTCATTGACCGCCTCGCACCCGTTCAGACCATCACCCGTGACCTCGCCCATGGCCTGCCGCTTCTGGATGAGGCATGGGTCGGCGCAAACTTCACGCCAGCTGATCAACGCACGCCGGATCAGGCCGAAAAGCTCGCCCTCTCCGACACGTTGGTGGCCGAAATCAAGTCTGCCGATACACTCGTCATTGGCGTGCCGATCTACAATTTCGGTGTGCCTGCCGCTCTGAAGGCTTGGGTCGATCAGGTTGCCCGTGCTGGCGTCACATTCAAATACACCGAAAACGGCCCGCAGGGCCTGCTCTCAGGCAAGCGCGCCATCCTTGTCGTGGCGTCCGGCGGGACAGAGGCCGGGTCCGAAATCGACTTCGCCACCAACTACATGCGCCATGTTCTGGGCTTTATCGGTATCAAAGACGTAAGTGTCGTCACCGCTGACCGTCTGATGGTCGATGCCGAAGTCGCGATTTCGAAAGCCAATGCGCAGGTGGAGGCGCTGGCAGCATGATCGGCAAATACCTCCCCCTCGCGGTAAAGGCCTTGTTGACGCTCGCCTTCGTTGCAGCAGGCGCCGCCAAGCTGATCGGGGCCGAGATGATGGTCGCCACCTTCGACGCCATCGGATGGGGCCAATGGTTCCGCTATCTCACCGGCGTGATCGAGGTTGGCGCGGCCATCCTTCTTTGGGTGCCCGGAAAGCAAATCATCGGGGCCGCCCTTTTGGTCGCCACAATGATCAGCGCCGTGGCCTTCCACCTGCTTGTGCTCGGCCCCTCGGCCCTGCCCGCTGCAATCCTTGGCGTGCTCGCGGCGTACATCCTCTATGTGCATCGCGGCCAGTTGAGCGGCCAGACTGCCTGAAGCAAACATCGCCCGCCGCGCATGATTTGTGCGGCGGGCGATCCGTGCTAGCTTTTCATCCATGCGCTGGATCACGACCGCCCTTGCCCTGTGCCTCGCTGCCCCCGCCTCGGCGCAGACTTGCACGCTCGATTTCACCATCGAAGTCACGCAAGGCGTGGGCTTCATAGCACCCGGAACCGAAATTCCCGGCACCGCTGAATTCGTGACCGATGGCCGGACTTTCCGGCAAGAAGGTGGCACCATGGCCCATTTCGCCACGGGCCAGATGACCATCGGCGACGATATCTCGGGCAGGATCTGGACGCTGATCACAACCTCCCGCGGCTCCGCCGCAGACCTGATCGGCGTATACGCCTACGATGTGGAGGGGCTGACTTTCGCGGGCCAAAGCTTCGACGGCCCTATGGCGCTGACCCTGTTCGGCGATCCCGGCACCCGGCCCACCACCGCCCCGCCCGCCTCGCAAGCAGAATGGGACGAAATGAGCCTCCGCCGCTCGTTCACCCTGCACGCGGATGCCGACATGCTGGCAGGCGATGTGGTCGATCTGACCGCGACCTGCACCGGATAACATTGCCGAGTGTGACACCTCATTCGCCTCCAAATATCGTCGAGCAATCTGCCGACAGGCTTGTTGTTCGGCAAAACAATCATCACCGCTATTTCACGCGTCTGGTTGTCGCCTTCACCTTCCTCGGGCTTGCGTTGCTTTTCTTGGTAACGGAACTGATTGCCGTTCCCGCCCTGGTCTATGCCGCGTGCGCTTTCGTTTTGGTGGCGTCCCTTCTGCCTTTCGAGAAGACCGTGACTTTTGATGCCAAGGATCGTTGCATTCTGATCGCCCAACGAGGGCCATTTGGGACGTCCCGCAGAACCATACCTGCAAGCTCACTTGCGTGGATCGGCGCGCGAACATCGAACAGACGTGATCAGCCAACCGGTTTTCAACCAGTGACCCTGACTGTTGGATTGACCGACATTGAAAGTCGCGAGGCGCTGTTTGAGACCTCTCACAAGGATGCGGTGGAGATATTGGCACATCTGGATCGGATCATCGCCATGCCGTGGCGGATTCATACATACCTGCCAGACCGCGAGCCGTTCCTTGTCAGCCCGGCCGAGGATTGACACCGTAAGTTGGCACGCTTATCAGCGCCTTCGAATAGCCGGAAAGCCCTAGCTTCCCGGTCCCGCGCGCGTTCGTAGGATCGCCCCCCGTCAGCGAGTTTCGCCCACGGGGGTAAGTTGCGTTTGGCGCTTGTGATGGATGGTGAGGATGAATGCAAAGTGCATTCGCACGCAAATGGATGAAAGCCAGCCTCTGGGTGCTGGCCGCCTTGGCGTGCCTTGCGCTCGCCGGGCTGGTCATCCACGGCCTCGATCTCTGCACGGGCGGTCCGTTCTCGGGCTTCAACGAGGGCACGTCGCGGCCGTGGTCCTGCGCCTACAGCCCCGATTGGCTTGGCGCACTCACGGGCGAGGCCGCGATCATCATGCTGTTTTTCTGGTGGGCCATCGTCCCCATATGTCTGGCAATCTGGCTGTTGCCACCTGCAATCGCCGAAGCCATCGCGCGGATGCGCGTCAGGAAAGACAATGCGCGGATGCGCAAGGAGTGATCCATGTTTGAGAATCTCTCAGAACGCCTTTCAGGCGTCTTCGACCGCCTCACCAAACAGGGCGCCCTGTCGGAGGATGACGTCCGCACCGCCATGCGCGAAGTGCGCGTCGCCCTGTTGGAAGCCGACGTCTCCCTCCCCGTCGCGCGCTCCTTCGTCAAGGCGGTCGAGAAGAAAGCCACCGGCGCCGCCGTCACCAAATCCGTGACCCCCGGCCAGCAGGTCATCAAGATCGTCCATGACGAGCTGATCGCCACCCTCACCGGCGACAGCGACCCCGGCAAACTGAAAATCGATAACCCGCCCGCGCCGATCCTGATGGTCGGCCTCCAAGGCTCGGGCAAGACGACGACCACCGCCAAACTCGCCAAACGCCTGAAAGATCGCGAGGGCAAGAAGGTCCTGATGGCCTCGCTCGACACCAACCGCCCCGCGGCCATGGAACAACTCGCCATCCTCGGCGTCCAGATCGGCGTCGACACGCTCCCCATCGTGCCCGGCGAAGACCCCGTCCAGATCGCCAAGCGCGCCAAGACACAAGCCTCCCTCGCGGGCTACGACGTCTACATGCTCGACACCGCCGGTCGGTTGCACATCGATCAGGAACTCATCGCCCAGGCCGCCGCCGTCCGCGACGTGGCGCAACCCCGCGAAACCCTTCTGGTTGTCGACGGCCTCACCGGCCAGGACGCCGTGAACGTCGCCACCGAGTTCGACGACAAGATCGGCGTCTCGGGCGTTGTCCTCACCCGGATGGACGGCGATGGCCGCGGCGGTGCGGCGCTCTCGATGCGCCAGATCACCGGCAAACCCATCCGTTTCGTCGGCCTCGGCGAAAAGATGGACGCCATCGAGACCTTTGAGCCCGAACGCATCGCGGGCCGCATCCTCGGCATGGGCGACATCGTCGCCCTCGTCGAGAAAGCGCAGGAAACCCTTGAGGCCGAACAGGCCGAGCGCATGATGAAGCGCTTCCAGAAGGGCATGTTCAACATGAACGACCTGCGCAGCCAGCTTGAGCAGATGCAGAAGATGGGCGGCATGCAGGGCATGATGGGGATGATGCCCGGCATGGCCAAAATGTCGAAGCAGATCGAGGATGCGGGCTTTGACGACACAATGGTCAAACGCCAGATCGCGCTCATCAATTCGATGACCAAACGCGAACGCGCCAACCCGCAGCTTCTGCAAGCCTCCCGCAAGAAGCGCATCGCCAAGGGCGCGGGGCAGGAAGTCTCCGACCTTAACAAGCTTCTGAAGATGCAGCGGCAGATGGCCGACGCGATGAAGAAGCTCGGCAAGATGGGCAAGAAGGGCATGATGAAGGGCGGCCTCGGCGCGCTCATGGGCCGTGGTGGCGGAATGCCCCCGGGTATGCCCGCAGGCATGGACCCCTCCAAGATGGACCCCGCCGCGCTTGAACAGGCCATGAAGGGCATGGGCGGTGGCCTTCCGGGTGGCATGCCCGGCCTTCCCGGTCTCGGGGGCGACAAGAAGAAGTGACCGCGCACCGCTGCACCCAGGCACCCACCGGTGCCGCAGCCAAGGCTGCCACCTCCCACCGGGACTCCATCCCGGTGCTGGAGACCGCGCGCCTGCGCCTCCGCGCGCCCACGCTTGATGACCTGCCCGCCTGGACCGCGATCTTCGCCGCGCCGCCGTTTGAGGCCGACGCCGAAGAAGCCTGGACGGAGTTCAGCTATTACACCGCCGGTTGGATGCTGCACGGCCACGGCCTTTGGGCGGTCGAACTGCACGACGGCACGCTGGTGGGTTTCACCCATGTCGGCCTCGAATGGGGCGACGATGAACCCGAGCTTGGTTGGATGTACCTGGCCGAGCACCACGGCCAGGGCTACGCCACCGAGGCCGCCAAAGCCGCCCGCGATTTCGGCCTGTCGCTCCTGCCCACATGCGTCAGCTACATCGACCCCGACAACGCCGCATCCAGCGCCGTCGCGCGCCGCTTGGGCGCAGAGCGCGATGCCACCGCCGAGTCGCAAATCGCGGAAACCGAAAACGTCACCATCGAGGTCTGGCGCCACGGAGATGCCGCATGACCTTACACATCCGCGCGCAACTCACAGCTTTATCCACGGTTTCCGGGCCAAATCGCAGCACTTTCGGAACATCCACCGGAGGTCGCGCATGATTCCCCGCCTTGTGGATATCCCCCAGCTTGAGACCGAGCGCCTCATCCTGCGCGCCCCGCAGGCCAGTGATTTCGACGTGCTCGCCCCCTTCGTCATGTCCGACCGCGCCAGCTTCATCGGCGGCGGCACCGACAAGGATATCAGCCACGCCTGGCGTATCCTCGCGATCCTCTCGGGCCACTGGCACCTGCGCGGCTACGGCGTCTACGTGCTGGTTCCCAAAGGCTCCGACACACCCATCGGTTCCATGGGCCCGTGGAACCCCGAAGGCTGGCCGGAACCCGAACTCAGCTGGACGATCTGGGACGCGGACGCCGAGGGCAAAGGCTACGCGTTCGAAGCCATGACCGAGATCCGCCGCTACGCCTATGACGTGCTCGGATGGGACACCGCCGTCAGCTATATCGACGCCGCCAATACGCGCTCCATCGCGCTGGCCGAGCGCATGGGCTGCGTGATCGACGAAAGCGCAAACGGCCCGCATCCCGACGACGTCGTCTACCGCCACCCTGCCTTCGCAGAGGTGCTGGCATGATCCCCGTCCTCCACACAGAGCGCCTCACCCTCCGCGGCCCCGAAGCGCGCGACTACTCCGCCTTCCGCGACTTCTTCCTGTCCGACCGCTCGCAATACACCGGCGGTCCGTACGAAGATGCGAAGAAGGCGTGGCTCCTCTTCGCCGCCGAGCTTGGCCACTGGCAGTTGCGCGGCTTCGGCATGTGGACAGTCGAACTGGAAGGCGACCCCATCGGCCTCGTCGGCTGCTGGTATCCCGATCAATGGCCAGAGCGTGAAATCGGCTGGCTGATCTGGGAGGAACATGAGGGCAAGGGATACGCCTATGACGCGGCTCTTGCCGCCCGTGCCCAATGCTACGGCCCCTTTGGTTGGGACACCGCCGTCAGCTACATCCACCGCGACAATGCCCGGTCCATCGCGCTGGCCGAACGGCTCGGCTGCACCATCGACAATGCGGCGCAGCACCCTAACCCCGACGCACTGGTCTTCCGCCATCCGTCCCCTTCGGAGGTTGCGGCATGAGCATCGGACCAACATCGCAAAGTGTAGTTACAGAAAAACTACAGAATAACTACAGCTTCACTACAGCGGTTTTCGCCGCCTCGGAGGCCCCATGACACAAGACGCCACCACACGCGCCGCCGAGATTTTGGCAGGCCACCGCGACAGCATCGACCGCCTCGATGCGATCCTGATTTACACTCTGGGTGAACGCTTCAAGCACACCCAAGCCGTCGGTCGCCTCAAGGCCGAACACGACCTTCCGCCCTCCGATCCGGCCCGCGAGGCCAAGCAGATCGCCCGGCTCGAAGACCTTGCAAACCGGGCCGACCTCGACCCGGAATTTGCCAAGAAATTCCTACGTTTCGTGATCGACGAAGTCATTCGCCATCACGAGCAACATCAATCCTGAGACTGCGGTCTCACCCAGCCATTCCATAGGAGATACTCACAATGGCCATGAAAATTCGTCTCGCCCGCGGCGGCTCCAAAAAGCGTCCTTTCTATCGCATCGTGGCGGCAGACAGCCGCATGCCCCGCGACGGCCGCTTCATCGAGAAGCTCGGCACCTACAACCCGCTCCTGCCCAAAGACAGCGAAGAGCGCGTGAAGATGGACATGGAGCGCGTGCAGCACTGGCTCGACAAAGGCGCCCAGCCCACCGACCGTGTGAGCCGCTTCCTTGAAGCCGCTGGTGTGCTCGAAAAGAAAGAGCGCGCCAACATGGAGAAGGCGCAGCCCGGCAAGAAAGCCGTCGAGCGCGCCGAAGAGAAAGCCGCAAAGGCCGCTGAAGCAGCCGAAGCCGCAGCCGCTCCTGCCGAAGAAGAAGCACCGGTTGAAGAGGCTCCCGCTGAGGAAGCCGCAGCCGAAGAAACGGCTGAGTAATCAGTGTATTGGGCGCCCGTATCTGCGGGCGCCCTTCCCCATTCAGGACCAAGCATCGCCATGGCCAAACCCGACCATATCTGCGTCGGCGCCATAATGGGCGCCTTCGGTGTCCGCGGCGAAGTGCGCGTCAAAAGCTTCTGCGCCGAACCCTCCGACATTGCCTCCTACGGTCCTTTGGAAACCGAGGATGGCACCACGACCTACAAGATCACCCTGACCCGCCCGGTCAAAACCGGCTACGCGGTCAGACTCTCAGGTGTGCAAACCAAGGAACAAGCCGACGCTCTCAAAGGCACCCGGCTTTACGCCCCTCGCGCAGCCCTCCCAAACCTGCCAGATGACGAATTCTACCACACGGACTTGATCGGCCTCACAGTCCTCGACACGGGCGGAGAGACCATCGGCAAGATCGCCGCCGTCCTCAACCACGGCGCAGGCGACTTGCTGGAAGTGCGCGGCAAGGGCCTCGGCAACGGGGTCCTGATCCCCTTCACCGCCACCGTCGTCCCCACAATCGACTTGCAAGCTGGCCGCGCCATCATCGACCCGCCCGAGGGCTTGCTGGACCCACCGTCCAAGACGGACAAAAGCGCCAACTAGGGCCTTTCCTTGTCTCGAGAATACCTCTGAGGTGTCGCGCACCACGCGACGGCGAGGTGAAAGACGTGCGGCGCAAGCCGCTCCTTCAGATCACGCGCGAATGCGCCAGCCGGTTTTGAAGATCCATCCGATAGTCAGGATGCACGCCCCGGTGAACCCAAGGATCGCCACGATGGACCAGACGAGCGCCACATCCGCCGTCCCGAAGAAACTCCACCGGAACCCGCTGACCAGATAGACTACCGGATTGAACAGGCTGATGGTCTGCCAGACGTCCGGTAGCATGGTGATCGAATAAAACGATCCGCCAAGGAAGACCAAAGGCGTCACGGCGAGCAATGGGATCAACTGCAACTGCTCGAAATTCTGCGCCCAAATGCCGATGATGAAGCCGAACAGGCTGAACGACAGGCAGGTCAGGACAAGGAATGTCAGCATCCAGATCGGGTGCAGGATTTGCAGATCGACAAAGAAAAACGCCGTGATGAGGATGATGATCCCTATCATGAAACTTTTTGTTGCTGCCGCCAGCACGTAGCCCGCCGTGATCTCAAGAAAGCTCGCGGGCGCGGACAGCAATTCATAAATCGTGCCAATGAACTTGGGGAAGTAGATGCCGAAGGAGGCATTCGAGATCGACTGCGTTAGCACCGTCAACATGATGAGGCCCGGCACGATGAACGCGCCGTAGCTGACGCCTTCGACCTGATCGATCCGCGACCCGATCGCCGTGCCGAACACCACGAAATACAGAGACGTGGATAGAACCGGCGACACGATGGATTGTGCAATCGTGCGGAAGGTGCGTGCCATTTCAAAGCGATAGATCGCGCGGACGGCTTGAAGGTTCATGCCGCGTCTCCTTCCTGCACAAGGCCCACGAAGATTTCTTCAAGGCTCGATTGCTTGGTTTCCACGTCCGCCACTTGCACGCCCGCCTCTTGCAGGGCCCCCAGCAGCCTTACGATCCCTGTCCGCTCCGCCCGCGTGTCATAGCGATAGGTCAGGCGCTTTCCATCTTTGGCCAGCTCAAGGTCCCGGTCCGCGACTGCCTCGGGCACCGCCTCCAAAGGTGCGGCCAAATCGATCCGCAATTCCTTTTGACCCATCCGGGCCATCAGGTTGCCCTTCTCCTCGACCAACAGGATCTGACCCTTGTTGATCACGCCCACCCGGTCTGCCATCGCCTCGGCCTCTTCGATGTAGTGGGTCGTCAGGATGATCGTCACGCCCGACTCCTTCAGGCGACGCACGACCTCCCACATGTCGCGGCGCAGCTCCACGTCCACACCCGCCGTCGGCTCATCGAGGAACAGCACACGCGGCTCGTGCGAAAGCGCCTTGGCTATCAGCACCCGCCGTTTCATCCCGCCCGACAACTCGCGGATCGCATTGTCCTTTTTGTCCCACAGCGACAGGTCCCGCAGGATTGCCTCGATCTTGGCATCGTCCGGCGCCTTGCCAAACAACCCGCGCGAAAAGCGCACCGTGTTGATGACCTTCTCGAACGGCTCAAGGTTGATCTCCTGCGGCACCAACCCGATCAGCGCCCGCGCCTCGCGGTAGTCGCGTTGCGTGTCATGCCCGCCCACCGACACCGCGCCGGAGGTCGGCTGCACGATCCCGCAAATCGCCGAAATCAGCGTCGTCTTGCCCGCACCATTCGGCCCGAGCAAAGCAAGGATCTCGCCTTCCATGATCTCCAGTGACACAGCGTCCAGCGCGGTGAACCCCCCATCATAGGTCTTGGTCAATTGATCGACTTTGAGGATCGGGGATGTCATGGGCGTCTCTCCTTGGACAGCAACAGCTACGCCGATGCGCAGCGCGCGACAAGGCGCGGGTTTGCATGGGACCTCTGCATTTCTGAACATTGCTGACACCGCCTGTCATGATTGATCCCGCGCCCTGCCCCGCGTAGACCCGCCCCATGACCGACAAGCCCGCCAAATCCCACGGACGCCTCAGCCAATCCGCCAGCCTGCAACCGCGTGAGCTGATGACGGACCGCCCCCGCCTCAAAGGGGCGTGGACGGCCAAGGTGCTGACGCTGTTTCCCGAAACCTTCCCAGGCGTTCTGGGCGCATCGCTGACCGGTAAAGCGCTAAAGGATGGGCTTTGGGCACTGGAACCCATCGGCCTGCGGACCTTCGGCACCGGCAAGCATCGGCAGGTCGATGACACGCCAGCCGGTGGCGGCGCGGGGCTGGTGATGAAACCCGACGTCATGGGCCGCGCGCTGGATATGGCGCTCGCGGGCACGCCAAGCGATCCCGTCAAATGGCCCCGCGTCTACCTTTCCCCACGCGGCAAACCGTTCGACCAACGCGACGCCGAACGCTTCGCGCAGGCCGAGGGGATGACGCTGGTCTGCGGCCGGTTCGAAGGCCTCGACCAAAGGGTGATCGACCACTACGCCCTCGAAGAAATCTCCATTGGCGACTACGTTTTGACCGGCGGTGAACTGGCCGCGCAGGTTCTGCTCGATGCCACCGTGCGGCTCATCCCCGGCGTGCTTGGCAATGCGGAATCCACGCAGGAAGAGAGCTTCCAGAACGACCTCCTAGAGCATCCGCAATACACCAAACCTGCCGAATGGCGTGGCCATGCAATCCCGCCCGTGCTCCTGTCCGGCGACCATGGCGCAGTGGCGCAATGGCGACGGGAACAGGCCGAGGCCCTCACCCGTGCCCGCCGCCCGGATCTTTGGGCAAAACACCAAGACAATAAGGGTTGATCGCCCACCCCCTCCCCCGTATACGCAGCACATCGCGGCGGCCTGGGTGACTCGGGCCGCTTTGATCGTTTGCCGGAACGTGTCCTGCAGCAAAAAAGAATTGATCCGCGGGCAAACCGCGCAGAACCAGTGAAAAGGAGCGCATCAGATGGACTTGATCGCACAGATCGAGGCGGAACAAGTCGCCGCCCTCGGGAAAGACATTCCCGATTTCAAAGCCGGGGATACCGTGCGCGTGGGCTTCCGCGTGACGGAAGGCACCCGCACCCGTATTCAGAACTTCGAAGGCGTCTGCATTGCGCGGAAGAACGGCGACGGCATTGCCGGCTCGTTCACTGTGCGCAAGATTTCCTCCGGTGAGGGCGTGGAACGTGTGTTCCCCCTGCACTCGACGAACATCGACAGCATCACCGTCGTGCGCCGTGGCCGTGTGCGCCGCGCGAAGCTCTACTACCTCCGCTCGCGCCGCGGTAAGTCCGCGCGTATCGCCGAGGACACCACCTACAAGCCGCGCAAAAGCGCCGAAGCGTAAGGAGACCACGAGATGAAAAAGGATCTGCATCCCGATTATCACGTGATCGACGTGAAAATGACCAACGGCGACATCGTTCAGATGCGCTCGTCCTGGGGTTCCGAAGGCGACACCCTGTCGCTCGACATCGACCCCACGGTGCACCCGGCTTGGACCGGCGGCGGCGCCCGTCTGCTCGACACCGGCGGCCGCGTGTCGAAGTTCAAGAAGAAGTACGAAGGTCTGGGCTTCTAAGCCACGTCACCTTCACAGAATTCGAAACGCCGCCCTCAATCGGGGCGGCGTTTTTCGTTGAAATCAGCTACGCGCCTAAGCGTATCCGGCGAGCGGTGCGGCCTCCGCAAAAATTGGCCGCCGCGTTGCCGCCGCACGCTTCGCTTCGTCCTTCCGGCCCAACCGCATCAGGCACAACATCCACGTCAGCTCCAACAGATCCCGCTGAGCTCGGCTCCCGCCGAACCGCGCATGATCTGCCATCACGGGCGTCAGCGCCTCCAACGCCCCCTCCCAATCCTGCCGCGCAACGGCCTGCCACCCCCGCGCCACAGGCCGCACCAGATCGGCGGCGAACCCGCGCTTGGCCTCTGCCAGCTTCGCCAATGCCTCTCCATTGCCCGCAATCGCATGGGCCAGCGCCGCATGCATGTCGGCAAAGCTCTGCCCGGGATTGGCGAACGTCTCACAAGCATAGGCCGAGACGGCCTGCCAGCGCTCCGGCGCAACCTCCTGCCCCGCCAATTCCGCGCGCCACAACAACGCCGCCGCGTCGGTCAGCACGTTGATCGGCAAGGCCGACCCCGGTCCGGTGCCCGGCCCAACCCCGCCGTCATACCACGCCCAGAACGCCGCCATATCGCCCTGCTCAAGCGCCCAAAGCGCCGCGTGCCACGACAGATGCCCATGCAGCAGCCCGCGCGGATCATAGCCCTCCATCCATGCATCCAGATAGGCGCGACCCTCCGCCGTCTGCCCCATCTCGTACATCGCGTGGGATTTGAAATGGCTAGCATTGGCATTGCCGTTGTTCAGCTCCAACGACCGCTCCATCACCTCCAATGCCCGGTCGGGCCGACCATTCTCACACAGCGATTGCGCATGGACCGACAGGAACCACCAATCCTCGCCATAGGCCGGCGCCAGGGCCGAGGTATAGGCAAGCATCTCAGCCTCGCGGCCAGCACAGCCGGAAAAGCCGATCAGGCCGAACACCTGGCAGTTCAACTGCGCCACAATCGGATCACAGGGCCAGTCACGCACATGGGCATTCACCGCCGCGCGCGCCTCAACCGGTTTACCGCTCATCAACAGTTCATAGACATGGATATGCGACCGCTCCCGATCACTCAGCCCATCGGCCAGCGCCACCGCACGGGCTACCGCTTCGCGCGCGCCAGCCATGTCGTTGGCATACATCAGTGCCCGTGCATGGCCGACATGCCCCAAGGCAAAGCGATCGTCCAACTCGACCACCCGCGCCAGCGCCTCCACGCCGCCATATGTGTTGCCCAGAACGTGATCCACACCCTCCACGTAGGCCGAAGCCGCGTCTGCCGAGGCTGTGCTCAAGGCATTCCCGTACCGATCCTGCTGCATCCGTGTCCCTCCCCGTTGCGGCAAAAGCGTCGCACGGGCGGCACGATTCGGTCCATTGCCCTGCGCTTTCACCTTAACAGCCCCCCGGAGCGTCCCTATACTTCGCCCCAACACCTCGCGCCCCGTCAACGAAGGGCGCACGGATAAGGCGATCCGTCACGCAGGGTCGCACAGCCAAAAGGCGGGACAGGCAGATGGCACATATTATCGTGCTCGGGAACGAGAAGGGCGGATCGGGCAAATCCACCACCGCCATGCACATCGCGACAGCGCTTGCGCGGATGGGCCATGTGGTGGGCGGGCTGGATTTGGACCTGCGGCAACGCAGCTTTCACCGCTACCTGCAAAACCGTGAGGCGACGATTGCCCGCAAAGGTATGGACGTGGCCTGCCCGCTCGTACTCGACCTGCCAGACATGTCCCCCGACGACATCGGCGAAGGTGAGAATATCTATGACCGCCGCCTCTCCGCCGCCGTGGCCGACCATGAGGCGCGCTGCGATTTCATCGTGATCGACTGCCCCGGAAGCCACACCCGGCTGAGCCAGGTGGCCCATTCGCTGGCCGACACGCTCGTGACGCCGCTGAACGACAGTTTTGTAGATTTCGACCTGCTCGCAAAGATCGACCCTGAGACCTATGAACTCAAGGGACCGTCCGTTTATTCCGAGATGGTCTGGCACGCCCGCCAGCTGCGCGCCAAGGCAGGGCTACAGCCCACCGATTGGGTCGTGGTGCGCAACCGCCTGCCTTCTCAGCAGATGCACAACAAACGCAAGATCGGCAAAGCGCTGGAAGAACTCGCCAAGCGCATCGGCTTCCGCGTCGCGCCGGGCTTTTCCGAGCGTGTGATTTTCCGCGAACTCTTCCCGTCCGGAATGACCCTGCTGGACCTGCGCGATCTGGGCGTTGAGCGGCTCAACATCTCCAACGTCGCCGCCCGGCAAGAGGTCCGCGATCTCGTCGCAGCCCTCAACCTGCCCGGCGTCAGCGTCGATTTCTAGGCTGGTTGCGCTGCCCTAGTCGTAACGCAGCGCCGTCGCTTTACCGCGGAAGATGTAATAGGCGAGGATCGAATATCCCGCGATGGTTGGCACGACGAAGCACGCCCCCACGAGGATGATCATCAGGCTCTCCGGCGCCGCCGCAGCCTCGTAAATCGTCAGCTGTTCGGGAACGACATAGGGGTAAAAGCTGTAAGCCAGCCCCAGATACGCCAGCGCGAAAATCGCGGTGGAGACCGCAAACGGCAGCCAGGATCGCGCGTCGTTCTCAAACGGCATCTGCCGGATCATCCGCCACAGCACCACCACAAGGATCAAAGAGATGATCGGGATGGGCGCGAGGTAAAGCGCGTTTGGGAAATCGAGCCAGCGGTCGAAAATGCGGGTGGAGACCAAGGGCGTTGCCAGCGACACGGCGCCGATCCCGATGATGATGCCCCAAAGGCTTTCCTTCGCCCATTGCACGGCCTTCAACTGCAAGCCGCCTTCCGCCTTGTGGATCAACCATGTCGCCCCGATGAAGCTATAGCCCACGGCCAGTGCCACAGCCGTCAGCGCACCAAACGCGTAGGTCGCCAGCGTTTGCTCAAGCCCCATGATGTAGATGCCCAACATGAAGCCCTGTGACAGCGCCGTCAGGGTGGAGCCCACGAAGAACAGGTTGTTCCATAGGCGCTTGTGCTTCGCGTGCGCCTTGGCCCGGAACTCGAAGGCCACGCCGCGCAGGATCAACCCGATCAGCATGATGAAGACAGGCAGGTACAAAGCCGTCAGGATCATCCCGTGCGCCGTCGGGAAGGCCACCAGCAGCAGCCCAACCGCAAGCACCAGCCATGTCTCGTTGGCATCCCAGAACGGCCCGATGGAGCCAATCATCTTGTCCTTCTCGGCATCGTCGGCGAGGGGAAAAAGGATCCCCACGCCCAGATCGAACCCATCGAGGACAACGTAGACCAGGATAGAAAAGCCCATGAGCGAGGCAAAGGCCCACGGCAGCCACTCGGCGGGATTGGCGAAATCAGGAAACATGATGCGTTACTCCGCCGGGGTCAGCGCCGCCACCTGCGCCTTGCCGGAATGTTCCATGTCAATCGCCCGGCCATCGTCACCGCGTGCCGCCTTGCGGGCGAGGTAAACGATCACGCTGATATAGGCGAATAGCAGCGCTGCATAAGCCACGAGGTAGCCGATCAGCGTTCCGGCGACCATGCCAGCGGGCACTTGCGCCACAGCCTCGGCCGTTGTCACCACGCCGTTCACCAACCACGGCTGGCGGCCAATCTCGGTCGTGTACCACCCGGCCAAAGTCGCCACCCAGCCACTGAACGCCATTGGCACCAGCGCGAACAGGAACAGCTTGGGCAGGCCCTCAACAGCCAGCCAATGCCGCGTGGCCGAGGCTTCGTGCATATGCCGACGCTTCCACATCAGGAACACGGCCAGCCACGACATCGCCAGCATCGCCAAGCCCGTGCCAACCATCGTCCTGAAACTCCAGAAAACCGGTGCGACGGGCGGGTGCATCACGGTGCCGTCCTCTTCGACGAACTCGTTCAGGCCCACGACTTCCCCGTCCCACGAATGGGTTAGGATCAGCGAGGCGAGGCCGGGGATGCCGATCTCATAATCGTTCGAGCGCGTCTCTTCGTTGGGCAGCGCAAACAGGATCAGCGGAACGTTCGTGCCGGTCTCCCAATTGCCTTCCATCGCCGCAACCTTCGCAGGCTGATACTCCTTCGTGTTCAGACCATGCAGGTCGCCCACGAAAATCTGCACCGGGATCAACAGCGCGCCCAGGCATAGACCAACCTTCAACATGGTCTTCACCTCGCGCGTCCGGTCGCCCATCAGGCGGCGCAGCGCGCTGACGCCTGCGATCAGGAAGGCCACCGTCAGGAAGCTCGCCAACATCATGTGCATGAAGCGGTAAGGCATGGACGGATTGAAGATGATCTCCCACCAGCTGGTGGCGAAGGCCACGCCATCGACCATTTCAAAGCCCTGTGGCGTGTGCATCCAGCTGTTGAGCACGATGATCCAGAAGGCCGACATCGTGGTGCCAAAGGCCACCAGGAACGTTGCCAGCATATGCAGCCACCCAGGCACACGGGAAAAGCCGAACAGCATGATGCCGATGAATACCGCCTCAAGGAAGAAGGCCGTCATCACCTCGTAGGCCAGAAGCGGCCCCGCGATATTGCCCACGGTTTCCATGAATCCCGGCCAATTGGTGCCGAACTGGAACGACATAGTGATGCCGCTGACCACACCCATGGCAAAAGACAGGGCAAAGATTTTCACCCAGAAGCGATAGGCATTCATCCACTTTTCATCCTGGGTCTGCGCAAAGCGCACCCGGAAAAAGAACAACACCCAGCCCAAGGCGATCGTGATCGTCGGGAACAGGATGTGGAACGAGATATTGGCCGCAAATTGAATGCGGCTCAGCATAAGGGTATCGAGGGCTTCCATAGTGATGTCCTCTCTTACTTGCGTTTCGTCAGCGACAGAGCGCCGCTGGTTCTGTCGATCAGGCCAGCAATCTTGCTGCCCAACGTCATGAGTTTGACCAATCTTTCGGTCTCCAGCTTCTCCATGTCGTCGTAGAAGCCGGTCATCAGTTCGATCATCTCGCGAAGTTCTGCGATCCGGGCCTCGGCGTAATCGTCGCCCTGCGGCCCCTCCATCTCCAGCTCGCGCAATTTCGTTAAGGTCGGGTCAATCTCGCGCTTCTTGCGTTCCGCAATCAGGATGCGCGTGATCTCCCACATATCCTCTGGGGTGGTGAAATAGTCCCGACGGTCGCCAGGGAAATGGCGCAGTCGCACCAAATTCCACGCCTGAAGCTCTTTAAGCCCCATCGACGTGTTGGATCGGCTGACGCCGAGCCCCTCAGTGATCTGTTCTGCATTCAGCGGCTCGGACGACAAGAACAACAGGGCATAGATTTGCCCCACCGTCCGGTTGATGCCCCAGCGGCTGCCCATTTCGCCAAAATGCAGGACAAACTCCTGCTGTAGATTTGTCAGTTTCATCAGTCCCGTTCGCGCGATTCTGAGATTTCAGTAATTTCTGAAATTGAGATAATGCTTGAAAACGCAAAGGCAAAGCTAAACCGGTGCGACACATCGCACCCTTCTAAGGACGGCTCACACCACAGCTTCGGGCAACAGCAGAGCCGCTAGGTGTTCAAAATCCCGCGCGACGCAGATTGCTCCTTCCGACAGCAATTCAACACCTTGGTTGTAGCCCCAGTTTACGCCCACGGCCCGAATGCCTGCGGCCCGCGCCATCCGCATGTCATAGCGTGAATCGCCTACCAGCAAGGTCTCACCAATGGATCGCCCGGTCGCCATCATGGCCCGCCGCACCATCGTCGGATCGGGTTTGGACGGATTGTCATCGGCGCATTGGACCGTGTGGAAATACTGCCCCCAATTGTTGTCGGACAACATGAACTCCGTACTCCGCCGCGCCTTGCCGGTCGTCAGGCCAAGTACGAACCCCGCCTCCCGAAGCCGCCGCAGGGCCTTGTCAGCGCCGGGAAAGACCTCGGGCGTCTCTTCCTGCTCGACAAGGTCGAAATAACGCAGACGATAGCCAGACAGGATCTTCGCCTGCAGATCCGCTGACTGTTTGTCAGCCAGATGAGCGACCATCTCCGGCAACGAAAGTCCGATGATAGAGCGCACGTCAGCCGTGCGCGGAGGAGCCTCTCCCGCAGCTAAAAACGCCTCGATCATTGTCCGTGCAATAAGATCACCGGCATCCAGAAGGGTGCCATCGACGTCGAAAAGTATGAGTGATCCGTTAAGCGGAACTAGATCGGGCTGGGACCCTTGCTGGGCCTTATGCGACCAATGTCGACCAGCCATGTTACCCGTGAGACAGAAGTACACTCTGATATTTCAAACGCTAGCATGAGTCCTTAGCAGCGATAAGTGTGGTATTATCGCACTCTCCCCGGATAGGCCGGACGACGCAGCAACCCAGGCGATGGTAGAAAAAATGCTCTCCGATCGCGGCTTATTTTCTCGCCCGGCATCACACTGAAACTTTTGCAGGCGCTTACCCGTGTCTTCTCCATCGCCGCCGGACCAACCGGTCGGCCGCATTAGCTGGAGGACACTTTTCTGATGACCAACAACCTAACCAAAGCCGCCACCCTCGCCCTGCCCTTGACACTCGCGGCGCTGCCCGCCTTCGCCGATGGCCATGCTGGCACGGCCGGTTATGCGCTTGCCAATGACGGGGCGACACTCGTCGTGATGGCCTCCATTGCAGCACCGGGCGAGATCGAGACATTTGACCTCGCCACGCCGCTCCATGGCCTCGCCTACCGCCCTGTGACGGGCGAGCTCTACGGCTTCACCAATGGCATGGTTGTCACCATCAACCCAATGACAGGGGAACAGACCGACCTCGGCGCAACCTTCGCAGATGATGCGATGACCGCAGGCGACGCCGTCGCATTCGACTTCAACAACGCCATCGACGCGGTCCGCGCTGTGGGCTCCGACGGAGCCAATCTTGTCTATTTCCCGATGGACTTCGGCGACAATGACGAGCGCGCCAATTCCGTGCTGCGCTTCACCGATACCTTCTACTCAGACGGAGACATGAACGCCGACTTCACGCCGGAAATCTTCGCCAACGCCTATACCAACGCCATTGCCGGTCAGACCGCCGCAGGCACGGCGCAATTTGCGCTGGATGCGACAACGAACTCGCTCGTGGCTTTGGCCAACAATGCAGGTGAGCTGACCTCAGTGGCATTCCTCGAACTCGACGGCTCCGCCGTGGACCTCTCGCCCATGGGCGGGTTCGACATAATCTCGCCCGAAGAAGGCACCGACGCGGCCTATGCGATCCTGCAGATGGACGGCGCCGACACTGCTGGCCTCTACGCTGTGAACCTTGAAACGGCAGAGCTGACGATGCTGGCCGATCTTGGCATGGGTGGCTTCACCGGCTTTGCCGTCGCTCCCGCCATGTAAGCTGTGCTCGACCCCGCCAAAGCAGGCGGGGTCGACACCCTTCAAAAGATGAACTGGTCCCCGGTCAGGTCGGCGGATTCCACGCCCCACAGAACCACACCGCCAAGGCTACGGTCGAACGCGCCATCATCATCGCGGAAGCGCAACAGGGTCGAGGCCTGACCATCCAGAATGTAGTCGACCATGATCACCTGATCGAAGCGGTCGACCTCGCCCGCAAAGCGCATCCGATCCTCGCCGGTGTCGAAGTCACCCACCACATCGAACCCCCAATCGAAATCCGTGAACTCGAACGTATCCGCCCCGGCCCCGCCCGCCATCATGTCACGGCCCGCGCCAGAGTTCAGAACATCATCTCCGAACCCGCCCTCCAGAAGGTCGTTGCCCGCCCCGCCCAGAAGCGTGTCCTTACCACCGCCCCCATCCAGCAGATCATTACCCGATCCGCCATCAATCCAGTCCCAGCCCCAATCGCCCGAGATGATGTCGTTGCCGGCCTCACCGTGGATCACGTCACCGAACCCGCCGCCATCAATGCGGTCATTCCCGTTCCCGCCGTGGATCGTATCGAGCCCGTTTTCACCAAGGATCACGTCGTTACCTGACCCGCCCCACACGACGTCATTTCCGTCACCTGCATGAACCGTATCGTCATTGAGCCCCGCCGCGATCAGATCGCCCAAGTCCGAGCCTTCGATCAACGCAAGCGCATCGTCGCGGAACACATCCGTATCCTCAATCACCAGCCCGCCATCGGCCTCAAACCCCGCGGGCACGTAGTTCACCGGGTCCACAAACGAAACATCGACAAGCGCGTCGAAATCAGGGGCTTCCATAAGGAAATGCCCCTCCTGCGCCAGCGGGTCACTCATATCTTGGCGTGCGCCCTCCAGCGCGTAGAAGACATGGCCCGCGCCTGTATCAATCAAAAGCCATTGCTGCGGATCCATCACATCCGGCCCCAATGCACCTGCAAATTCCACCAGTCGCACGTTTTTGGGAAGGTTGTCGAAATCGAGCGTAACCCCGTCGATCAAGATACGATCTCGCGAGCGGTCGAAATCCTCGATCCGTCCGACCACCGTTGTCTGAACATTCTGAAGCGAACGGAATTCGAACGTGTCGGCACCTCCGGCGCCCCGCACGTGGTGGCCATGGCTGAACCCCGTCATCACACTGAAATCGAGGATCGTGAAATCATCCCCGTCCCCGGCATAAGTATGGATCTGGCCAAACCCCGGCCCCGCCGTCGCATGGATCGTGTCGATCCCGCCATAGGCAATGACACCGCCGCGCGTGGCTTCCAGAAAATCATCGCCCTCGGTGCCGAAAACCCGGTTGCCGTGATGCATGTCGTGCTCCGCTTGCTCAAACTGTTTGAACCAGCAGAACAGCCGACGGGATTAACAGGAGGTTAAGGGATGGACGTTGTTTGGAAATGCCACAACGTCGCCCGGATTCTGACCCGCCCGCCGCACGGGAATTGCCACGTTACGCACACAATCCGCCAGATTGCTCAATCAGCCTGCCAGCGGAACGCGTCCCCCTTTGCAACGACCCGGCCCGTTGATGGCAGCAAGAAATGCGTCCCCAGCACCTTGGCCCCGCTTTCCGCGACGGTCTCCAACAGATGCCGCCGCGCGGCGACCGCGGCCTCTTTGTCGGCATCATAGACGAAATGCCAATCCGGATAGGCGCATTGCGGGGTGCAGTGGATCGCATCACCGGTGATGACCGCCTCCGCTCCGCCCGATGTGATCCGGACGGAGACATGGCCCGGTGTATGCCCGCGCGTCGCAATCAGCGAGATGGCATCCCCAATCTTAAAATCCGCCCCGACTTCTTCGACCTGCTCGGCCTCAACCACCGGCAACACGCTCTCGCGGTACTGATCCGGCCCCACCTCTTCGAGAAACGGCAAATCGGACGCGGGCATCAGATAGCGCGCGTTGGGGAAGGTCGGCAACCAGCGCCCATCCACCAGCCGCGTATTCCAACCAACATGATCGGTGTGCAGATGCGTGCACATGACGTAATCCACATCGCCCGGTGCCGTGCCTGACGCTTCCAGCGCCGCCATGAACCGCCCGCTGTCGCGCATATTCCAATCCGGGAAATTGTTGGTCTTGTGATTGCCCACGCAGGCATCGACCAGCACAACATGGGTCCCGGTCTTCAACAGGAAGCCCTGTACCGGAAGAACCACCTTGCCCGCTGCATCCACCTGCCCCGGGGCCAGCTCGTTCATGATGCGGGCCACATCCGGCCCAGCCGTCGGGAACAGCATCTCCGCCTCGCGGAAGGGGCCGTTCATCTCAAGGATACGCCAGACTTCCACATCACCGATTTTGCACAGCATGCGCCTACCCTCCGTTGCCGCTTCGCCCCACCTTATCGTGCAAATTCATCCTCGTCCCGTGACATCCGCCGCCCGCCCACGCAGGCTACCGCAATGAAGTTGTTTGACGGAGAAGACGGCCTTTTCAAAGCCGCGCTGGAAGGCTGCCGCACCTATGGCGAATACGGGCTTGGCGCCTCTACGCTTTGGGTGGATGCCCATACCGACGCCTCTATTATTGGCGTGGAAACGGATCGCACTTGGGTTGAGCAGACGCAGGCCGCGCTCACCCGGCCGACCGCCCATGACCTTCGCCATATCGACGTGGGCCCAGTGGCCAAATGGGGCAAGCCGCGCACCTATCGCAAGCGCCGCAATTTCATCCACTATATCGAAGGCCCATGGTCCAGCCTCGCCAAGCCCGAGGTCGTGCTGATCGACGGGCGTTTCCGGGTCGCCTGCTTTCTGACGTCCCTGCGCATCGCGGATCCCGGCACCGCCCTCATCTTCGATGATTATTTGGGGCGAAAGACCTACCACATCGTCGAAGAGTTCCTGCGCCCGGAGGCCACGAATACCCGCCAAGCTGTCTTCGTCGTGCCAAAGACGCGCAACAAACCCGCGATTGAACGGATGCGCGACCAATTTCTCATGGTCATGGACTAGCGGTGCATCCCGCGTCCTTGTTTCAAAATACCTCGGGGGGCGAGGGGGCAGCGCCCCCAGATACGGGACGGCGGGAGGGGCGAGGTGCGGCTAGGCCGCAGCAGCGTCTCCCCGTCCCTCAACCGTCCGGCCACAACGCAGTGTTGGGGTGAAACTGCGACCAGGCGAACCAGAACGCCTCATGGCTGCCCAGATCTTCGCCATCGGGCCCCACAGCCCGCAATCCTCCTGCGGCTTGCACGATCCGCACATCGTCAAAAGCAACCTCGGCCCCATCGCTCAACGCCGCCAGCGCCAGACCCCGCGGGAACGCGACCGGGCGCCCGTCACCCGTGAACACACCGACCACATCCTCCTGCACCGGCAGGCGCGGATCGACATCTCCCACCGGAAAGATCGGCCCATCCGCATCGCGCGTATTGCGGAAATCGAAATCCCGCCCCAGCGCCAGCTCCTCCACCAGCACGGTCGTGTGCGGGTAAGCCTCCCGCCATGAGGCCCAGTCCGTGGTGATCACGCTGGCCTGCTGCAACTGAAGGCCCCGCACAGCCAGCGGCCCCGTCACCGCTTCGCCCGTGAAGGTATCAAAGACCGACATGGACGTGATGTCATACATCACCTTGTTCGACCGGATCAGCAGGCCCGAGGTGCGCAAGACGGGCCGCTCCACCCCGATGGGCAATTCATCCGTGAAATAGGCCTGCGCCGCACCGCACAAGGTGCAATAGGGCATGCCCAGATGCCGCCCGCCCAACGTATCGTTGACCATCTCGCGCACTTCCATGATCTGGCGCGGATAGGCGCGGGCCTCTCCGTTGATCTCGATGCCGAAAATGATGTCATCATCGTCCAGCCATGTGGCCTCGTCCGCCGTCTGCACCGGCGGATTGTCCGAGGCCGGAATGCACTGGCACGGCGTCGCTGTGGTGTCATAGGGCCGGTCATCAATCCGCACCCCACCCCACGAGACGAGGTGCCAGTCGATGTCTCCCTCGACCATCAGCTCTTCAAGCCCCGGCAGATAGGCCGTAAAAATCTGCCTCTTGTGGTCCAGATAACCGGGATAAGCGGGCACCTCCCACGCGATCAGGTGATCGGCAATCTCGGCGCGCGGGCGGAAGGTCTGCGGCTCTACACCCAGTAATTCAACGCTCACGTCACGCAACGCCACGAACACCTCAGGCCGCCAGGTGAACCGCATCAGATCCGTGATCAGCCAGGCCGCTCGGGGATCGCCCGAGGCCGCAATCGTCTCAAACGCGTCTGTGTCCACGAGGTCCCACCCCGCCTGATCCCGCCCGATCTCAATCGCACGCTGCAACGCCACCTCAAGCTCCGGCGCCAATGGGCCTTCGGGAATGGCAGGCGGCTGGCCAAACGCTTCTATGACATAATCCGGCAGATCTGTCTGGGCTGCGGCCAGAGAGGGCGCCATTGATACGGCCAAGCCAAGAGCGAGTGCTTTAAGGATCGGGGGAAGCATGGCCAGGTTCCTTCATGCAGATACAGACTAGCCTGAAAGCTAGCACCGCCCCCGCACGGCTTGTGTTCACATTCCCTTCAGACCAAGGCTACAGCCTCCAAGCCACTGACCCACAACGAAAAAGGCCCCGCCGCATCCGGCAGGGCCTTCCCCAATTCAATCGCCTTAAGGCTTAGTCGTCGTCGCTTTTCAGCGCCGCGCCGAGGATATCGCCCAGCGATGCACCGGAGTCGGAGGAGCCGAACTGTTCCACGGCTTCTTTCTCTTCCGCGATCTCGCGTGCCTTGATCGACAGACCCAGGCGGCGCGACTTGGCGTCGATGTTCGTCACACGGACGTCCACCTTGTCGCCAACGCCAAAACGCTCAGGGCGCTGCTCGGAACGGTCACGCGACAGGTCCGAGCGGCGGATGAAGGACTTCATGCCCTCATATTCCACTTCGATCCCGCCATCCTCGATCGCGGTGACTTCCACCGTGATGACCGAGCCGCGCTTCACACCTTCGACCGACTCCGCGAACGGATCACCGTCCATGGCTTTGATCGAGAGGCTGATACGCTCCTTGTCGGTGTCGACCTCGGTGACAACCGCCTTCACGATATCGCCCTTGCGGTAATCGTTGATGACGTCCTCGCCACGACCTTCCCAGGTCAGGTCGGACAGGTGCACCATGCCGTCGATCTCGCCTTCGAGCCCCACGAACAGACCGAACTCGGTGATGTTCTTGACCTCGCCCTCGACCTGCGTGCCCTCGGGGTGGCTCTCGGCGAACACTTCCCACGGGTTGCGCATGGTCTGCTTGAGGCCAAGGGAGACGCGACGTTTCACGGTGTCGATCTCCAGCACCATCACTTCGACTTCCTGAGAGGTCGAAACGATCTTGCCCGGATGGACGTTCTTCTTCGTCCAGGACATCTCGGAGACGTGGACCAGGCCTTCAACGCCCGGCTCAAGCTCAACAAACGCACCGTAATCCGTGATGTTCGTCACGCGGCCCGTGTGTACGGAATCTAGCGGGTACTTGCCTTGGACGGCATCCCACGGATCGTCCTGCAGCTGCTTCATGCCAAGGCTGATGCGGTGGGTTTCCTTGTTGACCTTGATGACCTGCACCTTGACCGTCTCGCCGATGGTCAGGATGTCTTTGGGGTCGTTCACACGGCGCCAGGCCATGTCGGTCACGTGCAGCAGGCCGTCCACGCCACCCAGATCGACGAATGCGCCGTACTCGGTGATGTTCTTGACGACACCGTCCACCACGTCGCCTTCGTTCAGCTTGCCGATCACCTCGGCGCGCTGCTCGGCGCGGGATTCTTCAAGGATTGCCCGGCGCGACACAACGATGTTGCCACGGCGACGGTCCATCTTCAGAATCTGGAACGGCTGCTTGAGGCCCATCAGAGGGCCCGCATCGCGCACGGGGCGGACATCGACCTGAGAGCCGGGCAAGAACGCAACCGCGCCACCCAGATCCACGGTGAAACCACCCTTCACGCGGCCAAAGATTGCGCCTTCGACACGCTCTTCTGCGGCATATGCCTTTTCCAGACGATCCCAGGCGGCCTCACGGCGGGCCATCTCGTGCGACAGCACGGCCTCGCCACGGGCGTTCTCGACGTTGCGAAGGTAGACTTCGACTTCGTCACCGACCTCGATCGAGGGCGCTTCACCGGGATTTGCGAATTCCTTGAGTTCAACGCGGCCTTCCATCTTGTAGCCGACGTCGATGATGGCTTGTCCCGCTTCAATCGCGATGACCTTGCCTTTGACAACCGAGCCCTCTTCGGGCGTGTCAATTTCGAAGCTTTCGTTCAGGAGGGCTTCGAATTCCTCCATGGTTGCATTTGCCATGTGGCTTTGGGTTCCTATTCGGTTTTGATCTGGCCGCGCGGTTGTCTCCGCCGGTCTTTGATTGCGTTTTTCCGCGACGTTGCTCCGAAAACGAAAGAAGGCGGGACGTATCCCACCTGCCTGCACCTTCGCCCACGATTTATGCACCGCCTTGGACTGGCGCGCGTATAGCCGGGGTTCGCCTTATGCGCAAGGGGCGTAGGGTGGGTGCAACCCACCGCGCGCCAAACCGTAGGGCGGGACTTGTCCCGCCGCCCGCTCCCCCACTCAAACCACCGGTAAACCGGTCTATCGCCGTCACGCCGGAGTGGCGATCCGACCTTCGACGAAGGCCATTTATTTCTGCCAAACTATTCGAGGCTATCTATCCAAACACTCAGCCTCTGGCACAAGTCGCATCATTTCCACAAACACGTCTGCAGGCATGAGTAAAAATCTGCCCTCCGCTTCATGGTGCGAGAACTCAGTCGGACCTTCGTGCCGGTAACGCATTGAGTATCCATTTGGCCCCCGGACAGTCCACGTTGAGTTGCCGCTCGAAGGCGGGTTCGATGACAGCTCTCGCCACCAAATCTGCAGAGTCCTGAAAGCCTCTCCGCTCATGACATGTCTCTGCCACCCTGAATTTGGTGACCTTTCAGGATCGGGCGACTTCCGAATATCGAGCCACTCAATGTCGCCCGGAACACTTTCCCAAAGTCGCACTTCCCATTGAGCGGGTAGTGTCACTGCGCGGTCAGGAGGACCAACCGGCCCGCGCTGGCGCGTTATCCAATCGAGAACCTTCTTCGCCCAAGCGATCATCCGAACCCTTGCCCAAGACACACGCCAAACCGGCTGATTTGATCCCACACACCTCACCAGCCGAACGCAGATCAAACAACCGAAAACCCGTTTTAAATCCTTAAGAAAAGGTAAACGTTTTTCTCTATTTAATTTTATATCAGATACTTACCCCACTTGCTCACGTGTGAGCAGCCCGGTCCCTCAAAGCTCCTCACCCAGCTCCAGCAGCTCCTCGATCAGCCCCCGCGTATCGCCGCCGCCAAACATCACCGCGCCCGAGGAATAGGTGTCGCCGTAGGTCTGCGCCAGCACCACAGTCTGCGCCACGCCCGAGATCAATTGATCCGTCTCCAGCGGCGAGAGCGGATGGATAAACGTCGACCAAACCCGGTTGTTGGCGATGGCGTATCTGGCATCCAAAGCCGTGTCGAAATTGGCCTGCATCAGCCGCAGCAGCGCGCCATCATCCAGCCCTTCGGCGGATGAGATCGGCACCAATATCCGCATCCGGTCCGCCGCCGGATCCATGATGACCGTGACGGGCACATTGGCGACCGTGAAGGACATGCCATTGGATTCGATCACAGCTTCCGGGTCCAGCGCCGTGAAGATTTCCGCCATCCGCTCCGGCGTCATCGGCGGTTCGGATTCCTGGGCCGCTAGGCTGAACGGCGAAAGTGCGATGAACAGGATAAGGTAGATGGCTTGGCGCATGGCTGGGTCTCCGGCGACGGGTTGATCACCGTCAGCCTAGCCCGCACCCGGCAATCTCCCTAGACCCAATCGCCTCACCCCCGGTCACGAGGGCGGCACCGGATCACGCGCCTTTGCGGGCCTCAACGGCGGCGACGGCAGCCGCTACTGCCTCATCAATGCTCATGTCGCTGGTATCGAGGACAAGGGCATCGTCGGCGGCCACCATAGGCGCTGTCGCGCGGTCCGCATCGCGGGCGTCGCGGGCCTTCACATCCGCCAAGACCTCAGCGAAATTCGCGGCAAGGCCACGCCCCGCCAGCTCATCCATCCGCCGCTGCGCGCGCACCTCGGCGCTGGCCGTGACGAACAGTTTCACCTCGGCACGCGGGCAGATCACCGTGCCAATATCGCGACCGTCGAGGACAGCTCCGCCCGAACGGTTGGCAAATGCCCTTTGAAAATCAAGCAGATGCGAGCGAACCTGGGGGATCACAGCCACCTTCGAGGCCGCCTGCGCCACGTCAGGTGTGCGCAACGCATCGGGATCACCCAAATCCTCAGGCGTCAGGCCACGCGCCGCATCTTCTGCTTTCTCACCGGCCAGCATCCGCGCGCCCACGGCCCGATAAAGCAGCCCCGTGTCCAGATGTCCGAACCCAAACTTGGCCGCAACCGCGCGCCCTATGGTTCCTTTGCCCGCAGCGGCGGGCCCGTCGATGGCTACTGTGAATCTCATCTTGCTGTTCTAGCGCGGTTTTTCGCGGCGCACTAGCGCGCCACCTGTGTCGTAAGGTTGGGATCGTATCCGCCCGCTTTGGGCAAATCATCCGTCAACTCGTAGTACCCGCCCTTGTCGTCGCAGAAGATGTGGCCTGCCATGTCTAACCCGGGGTCCCCGTCCAGAGTCCCTGCAAAGATTGAGATATTTGCCCCACCGCCGTCCCAAAACAGGTTCGATCCGCAGGCACCACAAAAGCCGCGTTTCGCAGTGTGAGATGAGGCATACCAAACCGGCTCGCCCGACATGGAAATCTCATCTCGTGCCGCCGAGGTTGCAGCGACGTGATGGCCAGACGTTTTGCGGCATTGTGTGCAATGGCAAGCGATTACAGGGCGGAGTGGGCCTGAGATCTGAAATTCGATCGCCCCGCAAAGGCAAGATCCAGTGATGTTGGCCATGGTACACCCTCGAACTGTGGTGCATCCAAACTAACTACGGAAAGCTATCAGATCGTCACGTCACCGACGGATCACCATCCGGTTCCGGCGCGCCCTGCTCCATCTCTTCACGCACTTCGCGGCGTAGCGCGCGCGACGGCGGGCAGACCTCTTGCATGAAGGTCCAGAGATGTCCGGCCAGATTCTCCTGCTCCATTCCATACAGAATGAACTGACCTTCACGCTTCTTCCAGATCAGCCCCGCCGATTCGAGGACCGACAAATGTTTGCTGACGGCGGGCTTCGACATATCGAACCGATCCGCAATCGCACCGGCGTGCAGCGGCCTTTCCCTAAGATAGGCAAGGATTTTCCGGCGCGTGGTCGAGGAAAGCGCTTCGAAGACTTTTTCAGGGCTTGACATATTTCACCAGTTAACTCACAGGTTAAATAGAGATTTCACTTATTAGTTAAATGCTGAAAGACGGAGGTGCAAGAGATGATAGCGAAATTGAGTGCAACAGATCGGGTGACGCCATGTCCTGACAGCTCGGCCACCCACGGACGCGTTGTGTGGGCACCTGCGAAATCTCTGTGGTTCACAGCAATGGCCGTCATGGGTGTGACCGGCGTTGTCTTCTTTCCCTCGTGGGAAGCCGCGGGCGTCACTTTCGCCCTGATGCTGTTGACGCTCTGCCTTGGCCATTCCGTAGGGATGCATCGCCTTCTGATCCACCGCAGCTTTGAAGCGCCGATCTGGTTGGAACACGTCCTAGTCTACCTTGGCACACTGGTCGGAATGGCAGGCCCGATTGGAATGTTCCGCATCCACGAAATCCGCGATTGGCAACAGCAGCAACCTGACTGCCACTCCTTCGCCAAACACGATGTCGGCTTCTGGCGCGATGCGCTATGGCAGATGCACTACGAGCAAGTGCTCGATCACCCGCCTGTCCTGCACATTGAAGAGCGTGTGACCCGCGACCGTTTCTATCGCTTCCTTGAGGCGACATGGCGCTGGCAGCAAGTACCGCTTGCCCTCGCTCTCTTCGCGCTGGGTGGCATCGGCTTTGTGCTGTGGGGCATCGGCCTGCGGGTGGCGGTATCGCTCGCCGGACATTGGGTGACGGTTCACTTCGCGCACACACGCGGTGAACGGCCTTTTGTGCAAAACGACATCGCCATTGATGGGCGCAATCTGCCCGCCCTCGGCCTCGTTACCTTTGGGGAGGCCTTTCACAACAACCATCACGCCTTCCCGCGTTCGGCGCGCATGGGCCATGACGCCAGCCAGATCGATCCCGGTTGGTGGGTAATCCGCACGCTCGCCGCCCTTGGCCTTGCCTGGAACATTCGCACCCCTCACGGCGTGGAAGCCCCTGCCCTGAAAGGAGCCACCCAATGACCCTGATCGACACTGACCGCGTTTTCGCCGAGGCCAACACTTCCGCAACCCAAGGGCAGATTGAGTGGGACATGCCCAAGTCGCTTTGGACGTTTGGCCATATGGCTGGGACTGTGGTCGCCCTCGTCTGGTTCCCAAGCTGGGGTGGATTCGCCGCGTTCCTCGTCTTGGCAGCTATCACCCTGTGTGCCGGTCACTCGGTCGGCATGCACCGCCTGCTGATCCACCGCAGCTTTACCGCGCCGAAATGGCTGGAGCGCACGCTTGTCTGGCTTGGCACCCTTGTTGGCATGGCGGGCCCCTTCGGCATGATCCGCGCCCACGATATGCGCGATTGGCACCAACGGCAGGTCGAATGCCCACCGCACCCGTCCCACGGCGCAGGCTGGCTGCGCGATGCCTGGTGGCAGATGCATTGCCGCTTTGCGCTGACCCACCCACCGCATTTCGAGATTGAGCCTGAGATCGCAAACGACCCCGTCTATCGCTGGATGGAGCGTCACTGGATGGCACAACAGTTGGTCCCGGCAGCCGTTCTGTTTGCGCTTGGCGGGATCGGTTGGGTTCTGTGGGGCATCTGCCTACGTGTATCGGTCTCGCTGATCGGTCATTGGGCTGTGGGGCATGCCGCGCATAAGGATGGGCATCAGGGGTGGGAGATCCGCGGCCTGCCGGTGCAGGGCTACAACCTGCGCGGGCTCGGCTTCCTGACCTTCGGTGAAAGCTTTCACGGCAATCACCATGCCTTCCCACACTCGGCACAGCTTGGGGTCGAAGAGGGGCAGCTCGATCCGGGCTACTGGTTCATTCGCGCATTGGAAGGGGTCGGTCTGGCATGGGATGTGAAAGGCCCCCACTCAGAACCCGCGCGAGAGGGATTGGCCAGAAAGGACAGCTGCGAGGAGGGCCGCCGGCCCGAGGAGGCACTGGCCCATGTCGGTGGATAGGTTTTCCCTTGGGTGTGGCTTGGCCTATTTGACTGGACTGGGTGTTGTGATGCTTTTTCTAGGCGGGCCATACCCATCGGAAAGCGGTAGCTTTGTTTTTGGCCTAACCCCTTTCATTGCATTCTGCGGCTTGATCTTGATGATCCCACTTTGCACTTTGGCGTGGACCATTGTTAAGCTCCTCGCGCGACTTGAGATCTTTGTTCCTTGGTGGCTTGGTGTTTGTGTCACGCTCCCTTTGACGGTTCTGGTGAACAACGTCTGGGTCGGGCAGTCGGGGTATTGGGATTGGCTCGGCTCGGTTTCATTCGGCACAACTACGGGCCTCGCTTTTTGGGTGGGAACGGTCGGGTTCAAGCGCCGGACCAAACTCTCCCTGGCGTCATATCCGGACTAGCCCCTGTTCGCCCGGTCCAACTGCCCACCGAGGCTACGCATGAGGGGCTCGAAGATCGGGAAGCTCGTTGCGATCGGCCCGGCATCATCCACGGTAATGCCCTGTTGGCTGGCAAAACCCGCGCACAGGAACGACATGGCGATGCGGTGATCGAGATGGGTGGCAACAGTCACCCCGCCTTTTACGCCACCCGGCCCGCGACCGTGGACGATCCACCAATCCGGGCCATCCTCAACGTCTACACCCGCAGCGCGCAGGCCGTCCGCCATTGCGGCGATCCTGTCGCTTTCCTTAACGCGCAGTTCTTTCACGCCCCGCATCACGGTGGCGCCTTCGGCATTGGCCGCGACCACGGAGAGGATTGGATATTCATCGATCATGGAAGCTGCGCGTTCGGGCGGCACCTCGATGCCTTTCATGTTCGGCGAAAAGCGCGCGCGGAGGTCGGCGGCAGGCTCGCCCCCTTCTTCCCGCATGTTCTCGTAGGTGAGGTCCGCACCCATATCCCTGAGCGTCTCGAACAGCCCCGCGCGGGTCGGGTTAAGGCCGATATTGGGCACCAAAACGTCAGAGCCTTCCGTGATGAGTGCGGCACAGACCGGAAAGGCGGCGGAGCTTGGATCACGGGGGACTGCGATGGTTTGCGGCTTCAATTCGGGCTGACCGGTCAGGGTAATGACGCGGCCTTCGGGCGTGATCTCGGTGGTGATCTCGGCCCCGAAGCCCGCCAGCATCCGCTCCGAATGGTCGCGTGTCGCCTCGGCCTCAATAACGACGGTCTGGCCCGGCGCGTTCAAACCCGCCAACAGCACGGCTGACTTTACCTGGGCCGACGGCACGGGCGTTGTGTACGTCACGGGCAAAGGCTCCGCGGCGCCGACGAGCGTCATTGGCAATCGCCCCTGCGCCCGACCGTAGGACTGCGTTCCGAACAGCGTCAGCGGGTCAGTCACCCGCGCCATGGGACGTGACCTGAGCGACGCGTCGCCGGTGAACGTTGCGGTGATCGGAGAGGTCGCCATAGCGCCCATGATCAGACGCACACCGGTGCCGGAATTGCCGCAATCGAGCACATCCTCAGGCTCCGCAAAGCCACCGACGCCAACGCCGTGGACATGCCAAGTGCCGTCCTCGTCGCGTGTGATGTCGGCCCCGAATGCCCGCATGGCGGACGCCGTATCAAGGACGTCTTGGCCTTCCAGAAGACCCGTCACCTTGGTCTCGCCCACCGCCATTGCGCCAAGAATGAGGGAGCGATGAGAAATGGACTTATCGCCTGGCACCTCGGCCACGCCTTCCAACGCAGACCCCTTTCGGGCCGTCATAGGCTGGGGTTCACCATGTGCTGACATGTGGGGCCTCTTCGCTGGCGATTGCGGGCCGGTGATAGACGCGGCATGGGCGGGCGTCCACACCCCTTTGCGGCGGGCGGGACGTCGCGGTGATGCTCAGGTTTTTCGAAAAGTCAGGTAATGCGGCGTACGTCCTTCGCGGAGTGCTTTCTGTTCATACCGCGTCGAGTACCAATCATCCCAAGGTTCGCGCCAATCCGACGCGGCCTCAGCCAACCAGTCAAAACCTGCTTTCGGCACCTCTTCCAAGGTTTGGCGCACATAATCCGGAATGTCCGTGGCCACGCGGAACTCGGCACCCGGCTTTAGGACCGTCGACAGAGGGGCTAGATGTTCTGGCGTGACAAAGCGGCGTCGGTGATGGCGCTTTTTCGGCCAGGGATCAGGATAGAGCAGGAAGGCCTTGGAGATGCTCTGCGGTGGCAGAACATCAAATAGATCTCGCGCATCACCGGGATAGACGCGCAGGTTTTCGACGCCAGCCTGCCGGATCTTACCCAGAAGCATCGCAACGCCGTTGATGTATGGCTCGCACCCGATGATCCCGACATCGGGGTTCGAGGCGGCTTGATGCACCAGATGTTCACCCCCGCCAAAGCCGATCTCGAGCCAGACATTTTTGCCGCCGAAAAGCGACTGAAGGTCCAGCGGTGCTCGGTCAGGGTTCACATCCCAGTCAACGGGCCCGGGCGATAACGCCTCTAAATCCTCAGCCAGGTAACGTTCCTGGCTGTCCTTGAGGTGCTGGCCCTTGCGACGGCCGTAAAAATTGCGGTGTGGACGTTCCATGGCTGGCGCTTAACGGTCCGGGTGCGGACGCTCAAGTCCCGCTGCGTTCGGCGCGTTTGATTTGCCCCCGGATCGCAGCCCAGAAAAACAGACGGTATACCAACATCAGGAATACGACGAGAACGCCAAGCGGCAGGAACGCGATAATGAAATCGCCGCCAATTTCTCGCTGCAAGTCCGCGAGAGCAGTGGGGTTTTGCCACAAACGCAAATAGACGACGCCGCACATCACGGCAACGAACAGGAGTGCACCGATGACCGCCAAGCCCCAGCCCTCGCCGCCGGTCATATGACGCTGTTCATGACGATAGAAGATCTGCGCCAACTGCAAGGGAGGGAAGATCATGACCCCTACGAAAATTCCAATCGCGAATGGCCCGCTGGACAACGTCATGGCAATATCAGGCGCAAATTGCGCGAGAAGATTTGAGCCGCCCCAGATGAAGGCGAACAGACTAACTAGCGTCAGTGCGAATCGCATGACGTAAAAGCCGAAAGACTTTTGCATAACCTTAGAGCGCGCCTTTGATTGCGTCAGCCAGATCGGTGCGTTCCCATGAGAAACCGCCATCGGCCTCCGGCGCACGGCCAAAGTGCCCGTAGGCCGCGGTGCGCTGATAGATCGGCTTGTTCAGACCAAGATGCGTGCGGATACCGCGTGGGGTGAGGTCCATAACCTGCCCAAGGGCCTTCTCAATCTCGGCCTCATAAACCTGTCCCGTCTGGTGCGTATCGCAATAGATCGACAGGGGTTTAGCTACGCCAATCGCGTAACTCAGCTGGATCGTGCAGCGATGTGCAAGCCCTGCAGCCACCACGTTCTTGGCAAGGTAGCGCGAGGCATAAGCCGCAGAACGGTCCACCTTGGTCGGGTCTTTGCCCGAGAATGCGCCGCCGCCATGGGGCGCAGCGCCGCCGTATGTGTCCACGATGATCTTGCGGCCCGTAAGGCCAGCATCCCCGTCCGGGCCGCCGATGACGAATTTGCCGGTGGGATTCACGTGCCACTCGGTCTCAGCGCTGATCCAACCCTCGGGCAGTTCTTCGCGGATATAGGGTTCAACAATTGCGCGCACGTCGTCGGAAGACAGGCTTTCGTCGAGGTGCTGCGTGGACAAAACGATGGAAGTCACACCGACCGGCTTTCCGTCTTCGTAACGCACCGAAAGCTGCGACTTCGCGTCGGGGCCAAGAGCGGGCTCAGCGCCGGATTTGCGGACATCTGCCAACCGTTTCAGCACGGCATGCGCATAGTGGATGGGGGCAGGCATCAGCTCAGGCGTTTCACCGCAGGCATAGCCGAACATGATCCCTTGGTCGCCCGCACCTTCATCCTTGTTATCTGCCGCATCGACGCCTTGCGCGATGTGGGCGGATTGTTCGTGCAGCAGGTTGGTGATCTCCACGGTTTCGTGGTGGAATTTGTCCTGCTCGTAGCCGATGTCGCGGATGCAATCGCGCGCAATGGCATCGATGCGACCCATGTATTCCTTCAGCTTTGCCTGATCGCTCAGGCCCACTTCGCCACCAATCACAACGCGATTGGTCGTGGCAAAGGTCTCTGCCGCCACGCGCGCTTCGGGCTCTTCAGCTAGGAATGCATCCAGAACGGCGTCGGAGATGCGGTCGCAGACTTTATCCGGGTGGCCCTCAGAAACAGATTCCGAAGTGAAGAGGTAGTTGTTGCGCGCCATGGGGAGTGCTCCATTGTCTGTTACGTCCCACGTCAGGAAGCCGTTGTGGGAATTGCGAAGCGCTTACGCCCCTTTGCAAACAGGTTCAATGGGCCTTTCGGAAACGTGGCCATGCAATGCCCGCGCCTGTGACAAATACCGCAAGTAGGATCACCGGCAGATGGCCAAAGCGGGCGTAAAGCGTTGGTGGCAAGGCCGCTGGCAATTGGGCGTCAATCACGCCATCCACATCCATTGGCAACGCCTCAATGATTTGACCATGGGCATCAATCACGGCCGAGATTCCAGTGTTCGCTGCCCGGATCAAAGGCAGACCCTGTTCGGCCGCCCGCAACTGCGCCAGTGCAAGATGCTGGTAAGGCATGGCGAAACTGCCGAACCACGCGTCATTGGTGACCTGTACCAACCAGTCGGGCCGGTCCACGCGTTCGATGTAGTGTGGAAAGATCGCCTCGTAACAGATCATCGGAAAGGCACGTCCGAATGGGCCGAGGTCCATAACCGCAGGCCCCTCACCAGGCCGATAGCCACCGGACAATTGCTGCGCCAACCCGGCGAGACCAAGGTCATCAGCGAGGCCGCGCAACGGCATGTACTCGCCAAACGGCACGAGATGGTGCTTGTCGTAGACCTGCACGACCGCTCCGTCGGCATCGAGATGGACCAGCACATTGCGCGGCTCGACCCCGGCATATCGCTGGCCGCCGATCAAAACCTCCGCGCCGTCGGCAGCAAGCGCAATCCTCGCCCGTGCCTCCTCTGAACTGCGCAGGATCGTGGGCAGGCTGGTTTCCGGCCAAATCACGAGATCGGGCTGGCTGCCTTCGGCCGTCAATGACAATCCACGGTCAAAGAAGACCGGGATCATGTCAGGCTCCCACTTGAGGTGTTGTGGTGCGTTGATCTGCACGACCCGGATGGTGGGTGCTAGGGGCGCAGGCAGCGGCCCGGTCCAGGGAACCATGGCAACTGAAACGCCCACAATCAGTGGGACCACCGACAGCAGCGGATAGCGCGTCAGAACCAAAGCGCCGGAAAGCGCCGCGATCAAAACGGTCAAAAGGGTGAGGGATAAGGGCCCACCCAAACTGGACAAAGCCAAAGCCTCCGTCCCGATCAGCCCGTGGCCGGGTTGCGCCCATGGCAAACCACTCAAAACACGGCCCCGAGCAGCTTCTACCAAGGTAACGAGCCCCGCAAAAACGATCGCGCGCGACCCGTGCGGCGGGCAGAGCAGCGCGGCAGCACCACCCGCCGCAGCCCAGAACAACGCCAAGCCACCGGCCATCAATACGATTGCAAAAGGAGCCATCCAGCCATGGGTCGTGGCATCCACGAAGAAAGGCTGCACGATCCAGTGCGTGGCAACGCCGAACCAGCCCGCGCCCGCAAACCACGCCCGCCAAGCCGCCGCTTTGGCGTCAGGCGCGGTCGCGACCAGGGCGCAAACCAGCGCCAGCGCCGGAAACAAAAGAGGCCACAGATCAAATGGTGGAAGTGCCAGTGCTGCCAACGCGCCGCTGAATGCGGCCACGCCGCGCCCCTGCCATCGGCCCAAACCCTCAAGGCTTGCGCGCAGGCGCTGCCTCACTCCGCCGCCTCTTTCGGCATCCTTACGCGCAGACGCTTGATGCGACGGGGATCGGCATCAATCACTTCGAACTCAACACCTGATGGGTGCGGCACAACCTCGCCACGGGTCGGCACCCGACCTGACAGCAAGAAGACAAGACCGCCGAGTGTATCAACCTCCTCCTCCTCGTTCTCATCGACCAGATCCATGCCGATCTCACCCTCGAACTCATCAAGCGGGGCACGGGCAAGTGCAAGGAAGGCACCGTCCTCTTCACGCATCCAGGGTTGCGCCTCTTCCACGTCATGCTCGTCTTCGATCTCTCCGATGACTTGCTCGATAAGGTCCTCGATCGTCAGCAATCCGTCGACGCCACCGTATTCGTCGATAACCAAAGCCATATGCGTGCGTTCGGTCTGCATTTTGGTCAGCAGAACGCCAATTGGCATGGACGGCGGCACATAGAGAACCGGGCGGAGGCGTTCGGACAAAGTGAACTCGTCCTCCTCTCCATTGAAGCCATGCTTCAAGGCGATGTCTTTGAGGTGCACGAGGCCCACAGGCTCATCAAGCGTACCGTCATATACGGGCAGTCGCGTCAGGCCGCTGTCACGGAACACCTGCACCAGATCGGGCAGATCAGCGTCGATCCCGACCGAGACGATTTCGGCGCGGGGAATGGCAACGTCTTCAACCCGCATCTTGCGCAGGTTGGACATCGACGGCAGGGGCGGCCCAAGTTGCGCGGGCACAGCCTGACTATCCTGTTGAGGGTCATCATCGGGTTCAGCAACCGCAGGCGCGGCACCGAACAATCGGGCGAAAAAGCCCGGCCTCTGGGCCGGTGCATCGTCACTCTCCGGGGGCGCGCCACGCGCCGCGGGAGACGACGGATCGGGATTTGAGCTCATGGCTCCTTTCCAAGAAACAAACCGGGCCTGAATTGCCCATGGCTCTAATATGGGTCAGGGACCCCCAGTGTGGCAAGTATACGTGTCTCTAACTGTTCCATAAGTGCTGCATCTTCGTCGGTTTCATGGTCAAATCCGAGGCAATGCATCAGGCCATGCACGACCAAATGGGTGATGTGATCGCTTAGCGGTTTGTTGCTTTCGCGAGCCTCGCGCGCGCAGGTCTCAAAGGCCAAGGCGATATCACCCAGTTCTTGCGGCGGGCTACCGAGTACGGAGTCAGGCAGTTTCGGCATAGCACCCGGCTCTTCCGGGGACCGTTCGACCGCAGGCCAGGACAACACATTGGTCGGCACCGGCTTGCCGCGAAAATCTGCGTTGAGTGCTGCGATCCGCTTATCATCAGCGGCCAGAACCGAAAGGGCGCACCGGTCTGAATCCAGATCCAAGGCACCAAGCGTTGCCCGCACAGCGGCCTCTGTCAGCACTTCCAGGTCCAGCGTGTCCCAGGCCTCAGCCTCGATGAGGATGTCAATTTCCATGGGGCGGCGGATACCATGGACTGACACTCGGTCAATAGCCCGCCAGCTTATCCGACCGGCGCGTCCTTGTCGTAGGCTTCGATGATTTTCGCGACCATGGGGTGCCGCACGACATCCTTGGCTGTGAAGTAATTGAAGCTGATCCCGTCGGTGCCTTTCAGGATGCGCTCTGCCTCGCTCAACCCGCTGGTGACGCCGCGCGGCAAGTCGACCTGTGACCGGTCGCCCGTAATCACCATTTTGGAGCCGCGCCCCAGACGGGTGAGGAACATTTTCATCTGCATGGATGTTGCGTTCTGCGCCTCGTCCAGCACGACATAGGCATTTGACAGCGTGCGCCCGCGCATGAAGGCGAGCGGCGCGATTTCGATGGTCTTTTCTTCGATCAGCTTGGCCAGTTGCTTGCCCGGCAGGAAGTCGTTCAGCGCGTCGTAGAGCGGCTGCATGTAGGGATCGACTTTGTCCTTCATGTCGCCGGGCAGGAAGCCTAGCCGTTCGCCCGCTTCGACCGCCGGGCGGCTGAGGATGATCTTGTCGACATGGCCACCCATCATCTGGTTCACGGCCACAGCCACGGCAAGGTAGGTTTTGCCGGTGCCAGCGGGGCCGATCCCAAAGGCGAGTTCATTCTGGAACAGGGCGTGGACATAGGCCTGTTGCGCCTGGGTGCGTGGCTCGACCGTTTTCTTGCGGGTTCCGATTTCCAGATCGCCGCCTTTGAACATTTCGATCTGGTCGCCGTCGCGCACGCCGGTGCCTTCGTCTGACCCGCCGAGGCGAACAGCGGCGTCGATGTCGCCGGGCTCTAGCGATTTTCCAGCCTCAACCCGTTCGTACAGGGCTTCAAGCACTTCGACCGCGCGGTCGCGTGCTTCACCCAGCACGGCCAGCGCATTTCCACGCCGTAAGATATGCACAGACAGAAGATGCTCGACCTGGGCAAGGTTGCGGTCAAACTCGCCGCACAGCTCAATCAGAAGCCGGTTATCGGGGAATTCGAGAAGGCGTTCCGGAGAATCGCTGGCAACTGGAGTTTCGCTGGACGGGTCAGGATGGGGCAGCGGATTGATTGCCAAGGAAAACTCCGGTCAGGGTATGCACCCCGGACCATCCGGGGTGTCTGGCTACTCTGAGTCTGACCCCGCACAGGCCGACTTGTCCACAGTCGATCTGCGAATTTAACCAATATTTTGTGGTTAAGCAGCACGCTTGTCGCCAAACCTGCCCCTTCGCGCAAAAGAAACAGGCGGCCCCGAACGGGACCGCCTGCCTATGCGCCATAGCGCGAAATCAGTTGCGGATGCGCGGCACGCGATCCGGGATACCCGGGCTGCCCGAGCTGTAATCACCCACGATGGAGCCCGGAGGTGCAGGCTGGGTGCAGACCGGCAGACCCGAGCGCGGGTCAAGGCGGCGCGACCAGTAGCCTTCAAGGCCGTCGTCAATCATCCAGATGTGGCAGCCGTCAGGGTCGATGAAGATCCCGGCCTCAAGACGGGAAAGCGAGCCCTCGTCTCGGCCACGGTCTTCGCCAATTGCGATGACGGGCGGTTCACCATTGGGGCCGACTCGCGCGGCCGTGGTGCCTTCGAAGCTTTCCACGCAGCCCATCAGGGCCAGTGGCGCAACAGCCAGAAGGGGAAGTTTGAATAGGTTCATCTGATTGTCCCTTTCCGGTTTAGCGGTAGCACACGATTTCAACGCGACGGTTGCGCTGCATGTTCGCGGCGCTGTCGTTCGGAGCGACCGGACGGCGTTCGCCATAGCCAATCTCACGTGCAACCCGCGCACCAACCGAGCGGGCTACATTGGCCACGGCCGCGGCACGACGCTCACTCAGGCGCATGTTGTATTCATCCGAGGCGCGGCTGTCGGTATGGCCATAAATGGCATAGGCAAATGCGCCGGCGCTTTGGAAGAACTGCTGAAGATGCGCACGACCGGACGAGGTCAGTCGCGCACTGTCTGTGTGGAACATCGTGTCGGTGTTCGCCACGCCGCACGGGTTCACGTCCAGACATACGGGCATGCCATTTTCAGGATTCACACGGCCTTCCATGTAACCCTCGATACCGCCATCAGCGACCCAGTGCAGGCAGCCGTCCGGGTCGACCCAAAGGCCGGGCTGAACTTGGCCACTTACGATGATTTGTTGTTGTGCAGCTGCCGGGGTTGCGAGGGCGAAGAAGGCCCCTGCAACCAGGGCCGTCGCACCAATCGCACCTTTGAGTGCGCGAGTCAGAGTGTTGATCACACCTGCATCCCCCTGTTGTTCCGATTCTGCCGACCTTGCTTGCACAAGTTTCGGTCATTCAAGTTTCCCTCGCGGCAGTTCCCAACAGGCTTGGCAGCACCATGTCTGAAAACGCCTTAGATTACGGCACGATAGCACCTTATCCACACATGGAAAGGGGTTTATTGGCACGCACGTTGCCTAATCGGAAACAGCAACCGGTCGATTCGGCCATTTTTTCGCCTCTAGCGACGCCAGCCAAGATATTGATGAAAGCCCAACACCTGATTTCGCGCCGTTCACGGACAAATCGGAGACAATGGCCCGAATCGGCGACCATTGTTCGCCTTGGATCCGAATCTTAACCTTTTGGTAAGATGTGATGCGCGTTTCGCATGTCTTCGTGCTACCGTTCTCGGGTTCGGACTGCGGTGTTTATGTCTGCCAACTGGGAATTATCCCAAAGCGCCGCAGTCAGTATGATTGGGGGAACACGTATGTTCAAAAAGTTTGCACCCGCCGCACTCAGCGGCGCTCTTCTGGTTGGCGCGTCTTTGCCTGCCACCGCCACGACCTATGAGTACCGGATGGTTGTGAATACGGTCCATGTCACTGTCAGCTGCTTTCGCGGCCCGTTTTCCGAGGTCATTTGGGACAGGCCGAACCCTGTGTTCATCGATAGCCTCGTGAACGCTGGCTACACCTTCCCGGAAGCCCACGCGATTGGGGAACGAGTCTGCCGCGATCCATCGACTGTGGATCGGCCAGATGCGGCTGTTCAGGTGATGTATCAGATCATCGCAGAAAACCCGCCGGGCCGGTGAGCCATTAGAACAGACAGACCACCTTGGCCCCGTCTGGATTACACCAGGCGGCCCTTGAGCGAGTTTGTGCGGCTTTCGACGATCTCAACCGGAGCGATCTGACCGCGAAGGTCAGACGGGCCATCGACGTGCACGGCGTGGAGATACTCGGATTTGCCAACCATCTGCCCGGCCTCGCGACCCGGCTTCTCGAAAAGCACGTTTACGCGTCGGCCAATCATCGCATTTTGCGTGTTGCGCTGTTGTTCACTCAGAAGCGCCTGAAGGCGCTGCAACCGATCGCTGGCCTCCTCCTCAGGGACTTGTCCATCACGCTCCATCGCCGGAGTTCCTGGCCGGGCGGAGTACTTGAAGGAATAGGCCGTGCCGTACCCAACCCCGCGGACCAGATCGAGCGTGTCCTCGAAATCCGCTTCCGTCTCGCCTGGGAAACCAACGATGAAATCACCGGACAGGTGCAGGTCAGGCCGGGCCGCGCGAATCCGTTCAATCAGGCGCATATATTCGTCGCGCGTATGCTTGCGGTTCATCGCCTTGAGGATTTTGTCAGACCCCGCCTGAACCGGCAGATGCAGATAAGGCATGAGCTTTTCGCAATCGCTATGGGCGGCGATCAGGTCATCATCCATGTCATTTGGGTGAGATGTTGTGAACCGAATGCGGGCAAGCCCTTCGATTTCCGCCATTTCACGGATCAACCGGGCAAGCCCCCATTCCCGACCATCCATACCATCCCCGTGATACGCGTTTACGTTCTGCCCGAGCAGGGTGATTTCGCGCACGCCACGTTCAACCAAGGCTTGCGCCTCTCCCAGAAGACGCTCCGCCGGACGAGACACCTCGGCTCCGCGCGTGTACGGCACCACACAGAAAGAACAGAATTTGTCACAGCCTTCCTGCACGGTGAGGAAAGCCGTCGGGCCGCGCGTTGTCCTAAGCTTTGGCAGATGGGCAAACTTGTCCTCTTCAGGAAAGTCCGTGTCCAACGCCTTTTCGCCGTTCTCAAGCGCCTCCATCATTTTGGGCAACCGGTGGTAGGTCTGCGGTCCAACCACCAGATCGACCATCGGCTGCCGCCGCATGATTTCTTCGCCCTCAGCCTGCGCCACGCAGCCCGCAACGCCGATCTTCAGATCTGGGTTTGCCTCCCGCAACGGACGAAACCGACCGAGTTCGGAATAGACCTTCTCAGCCGCCTTTTCGCGGATGTGGCAAGTGTTGAGGAGGATCATGTCCGCACCTTCGGGGCGGTCGACCTGCTCATAGCCTTCGCCACCCAACGCCTCGGCCATACGCTCACTGTCGTAGACGTTCATCTGGCAGCCATAGGTCTTTACGAAGAGTTTCTTTTTCATAAGCAGCGCGCCACCCCGAGGTGTAAGGAAAACTCAATCGCGCCCATGTATCGTGACCCTGCCCGCGCATCAACCGACGCTTGAATTGCAAAAGGGGCCGGAGACATGCATTTTGCGAAAAACACAGTGCGAGCAGACGCCACATGGAATTCAGCAACCTGAGCGACTTCAAAGGTGCAACAGCATCTTCCCTTGGGAAGGGGCCGTATGCTGTTTTGATTGCGGAAGACCGCGTGGAATTTGAGAGCTCGCTTAATCACCTGATATCGCTTGGGTTCAGAGCCATTCTAATTGTTGCTCCGGATGAGTTGCCGGTGCCAGACGAACCGCCGTCTTCAGAGATTAAACAGCATGTGATCCGACACCCTTCCCGCCAACCGGGTGCAACCGAAGAGGTGGTCAATGCGCTGATCGAAAAGGTGCCCGGCCAATGGATCCACTACTGTTACAACGGTGAATACCTTTTCTTCCCATTTTGCGAGGATCGCACGGTGGGCGAGTTGGTGACGTGGGTGATGGAAGAACGTCGCGAGGCCGTCTTAACCTACGTGATCGATCTGTATGCCGGCGACCTGACAGCTCATCCAAATGCAGTCGATCTTGACGGCGCCCTTCTCGACAGTTCGGGATATTACGCCGACACCCGTAAAGGCGGTGTCGAGGGCGATGAGGTTATGGAGCGGCAGTTGAACTTTTACGGCGGCTTACGCTGGCGGTTCGAGGAGCACGTCGCAAAACCAAAGCGCAAGATAGACCGGACCGGATTATTTCAGGCGAAACCTGGCCTTCGATTGCGTGAAGACCATACCCTGACCGACGAAGAGATGAACACATATGCCTGCCCCTGGCACCATTCGCTGACGGCATCGATTTGTTCGTTCCGCGTCGCGAAGGCATTGCGCACCAATCCAGGATCGCGCCACGACATCAGCGACTTTCGCTGGCACAAGTCGACACAGTTTCATTGGTCTTCCATGCAATTGATGGAGCTGGGCCTCATGGAACCGGGGCAATGGTTTTAAGCTAAAATTCGATGGATTTTTTCCTACGCGTTTAACCGCAATTTATGCGCGCCTGCCACATGCCTGATCGCACTGAATACGCGACAAGAGGCATGACATGGCCACAATCGACGGAAGCGGCAATGACGACACGCTGAGTGGCACTGAAGGCGATGACACCATCAACGGCAGCTCCGGAGAAGACAGTTGCTCCGGCGGAGGGAGAAATGATTCCGTCGACAGGGGTGATGACGGTGATCAGATCAGCGGCGACGCGGGCGACGATGGCAGTACGGTCCACGGTTACAACGATGACGGCACTCTCACCGATGGCAAATCAGAGGATGCATTCGTCATCCGCGATGGTCACGGCAATGACGTTATCACCGACTTTGATCCCGATAAGGAAATAATCGCCTTTGAGATGACGGAAATCGCGTCCTTCTCGGACGTTTCCGCAAGGTTGACCGAACAGAATGGCAATTCGATCATCACGTTCGACAATGGGGACCTGATCACCCTCTACGGCGTGACGAACGCTGATCTCTCCCCAAGCAATTTCGCCTATTCTGCCGGGCCCGTTTGCCTGATGGAAGGCACAATGATCCAGACAGAAAGGGGCGAGGTGGCGATCGAATACCTGCGTCCCGACGATATCATCTGGACAAAGGACAAAGGCTGGCAGGCCATTCGGTTGGTTACATTCGAACGCATGGTGTTCACACATCGGGACGATCCGGCGAAACCGATCCTTATTCCTTCAGGCGCCCTCGGAAGTGGGATGCCTAAGGTTGACCTGATCACGTCACCGCAACACCGGATCCTGCAAATCCTCCCTCGCACTGGTGAGGAGATTTTGGTCCCGGCTGTAAAGCTCATCGGGGAAAACGGCATCCGACGCATGCGCGGAAAGCGACGCGTGCACTACCTGAATATCGTTTTGGAGCGGCACTCCATCATCCAAGCCTCAGGATGCTGGGTCGAGTCCATGTTGATTACGTCCCGCAGTCTCGAACGCCAAACTAAGGCAGCGCGGCGATTGCTGGCCCATTGCAAAGACATGAGGGCCGCCCGCCGCATCGAGCAAAAGGGAGCGCGCGTTCGCCGATTGCGGTCCGCCTGACGGAAAAGGGCGGCCCGCTAAGGACCGCCCCCAAAAGAACCGAATTGCTCTCTGATCAGGCTTCGACAGCTTCCGCTTCGATGGCCTTAGCGCCGGATGTCCCAATCTCAATCCGGCGGGGTTTCAGCGCCTCGGGCACCTCACGCACAAGATCAATGTGGAGCATCCCGTTTTCGGCAACAGCGCCCGTCACCCGAACATGGTCAGCCAGTTGGAAGCGTTTCTCGAACGCGCGGGTTGCGATGCCGCGGTGCAGGTAAGTCCGCTTGTCGGCCTCATCCTTGTCCTTCTTCGCAGCGATCACCAACTGGTGCTCGCGTTGCTCGACGTTCAGGTCTGCCTCGGAGAAGCCCGCAACAGCGACAGAGATGCGATAGGCATTCTCATCGGTCTTTTCGATGTTGTAGGGCGGGTAGGAGTTGCCACCGGCATCCTGGGTCAACACCCGGTCAAGCATGTCAGCGACACGGTCAAAGCCAACGGTTGCACGGTAAAGCGGCGAAAAATCATAAGTGCGCATGGGTTATCCTCCATTGAGCGACAACGATATGGATGGGCTGCCCTTTTCAAAGGCGCAGGCCCGTTTGCGATAGATGTCGGCCCGCTCAGCGGCACCGACACAGCAGATGTGGGAAATGATTTCGGGGCTTTCAAGCCCCTTGAGGTCAAGGCCTCACAAAGCGGGCACCGATCCCGTCGCGCGTGTCATTTGAAGGGGACACGAAGCTTGTAGAGCCACCGAAGGTAGTAAAGGTCGCCGTCGCACCGGAAGCGTTTCTTTGCTGCATCAAGGTGTCCAACTGACCGTTCAACATGACAGCCAGCGAAATATCCTCACCATCTGCATGGCCGCTGGCGGACATAACGGCGATGACCTGCGCCCGCCCTTGGTTGATGTGGAGGACCGGCGCACCTGATGTGCCTTGCGCAACCTCGCAGCTCAGCGACCGCACTGCACCCTGTCGGGCCAGCACTTCGCACCCTTCTTCGATCGAGGCATAGGCTTCCCGATCCTCGCCGTACGATACGACGGTTACATCGCCATCTGGAACACGGGTCGCCGCAGCCCCGATATGTGGGATCGTCGCCGGAGAGATCGGTTGCCGCAGTTCAAGCAAGGCCAAATCACGCCCGATCATCTCAAGCTCTGGTCCAAGCTCATGACGGTATCCGGGCATGACAATTGTACGACGCACCTGCCGAATGGCCTCGGCGCGCCCGTTCCGCAAACCTGCAAGGAACGTCAGGTCTTCTGCGTCCAACAGCGCGTGCGTTTCCGGGTGGTAGACACAATGGGCCGCCGTCAAAACGAGGTCGGGCGCAATCAATGTGGCTGAGCAAAACGAAACGCCGGTATCAAGCCTGCCGACCGCGCGCCATTGGCGTGCCTCCGTCGCACTTGCCATGTCGCGCAGCCCGCTTTCCCCGTCACCAGGCCGGACCTGCGGCAAAACCTGTGCCGACAGCGGGATGGCAAGAAGACACGCGAGAAGGGCGAAATACACGCGATACATTGGCAGGCTCCGAAAGAACTCGTCGAGAGGAGCTAACCATTAACCGGGGCAAAAATATGACTATGACCGGACGTTACCTTAAGATCGGAACGGCAGGCTCCTCACGCCCTCGGTCAAGCGCGGCAGGTCGGGGGCCGCCTGTCGCCCAATCCAGAAGCTCTACCGTGTGAACGATAGGAACGTCAGAGGCTGAGCCGATTTGCATCATGCAGCCGATGTTACCGGCGGCAATGATGTCAGGTCTGGTGGCTTCCAGCGTTTCCACCTTTCGGGCCTGGAGTTGTTTCGAGATCTCAGGCTGCATCAGGTTGTAGGTGCCCGCACTGCCACAACACAAATGGCTGTCGGCAGGCTCCGTCACCTTGAACCCCGCCCGCTCCAAGAGGTCTTTTGGAAAGGTTTTGATCTGTTGGCCATGCTGCAACGAACAGGCGGCGTGGTACGCGACGCGAACGCCCTCCCCGCTTTGGGTCACTGCGCTTTCCGGCAGAAGGTCCATCAAGACCTCGCTGATATCCTTCGCAAGACCAGCCACCGCTGCTGCATCGTCGGCCAATTCACCGTCTTCTCGGAACATGTGGCCGTAATCCTTCACTGTCGTCCCACACCCGGAGGTGTTGATGACGATGGCATCCAGCCCTTGCCCCTTCATCTCATCCGCCCAGGCACGGATGTTCTTGGCAGCGGTCGCATGACTTTCCTGCGTCTTGCCCATGTGATGAGTCAACGCCCCACAACAACCGGCCCCTTCGGCCACGACCACTTCCGCGCCCAAGCGGGTCAGCAGGCGGATCGTGGCATCGTTGATGTCCGTGTTCAGCGCCTTTTGGGCGCAGCCGGTCATCAAAGCGACACGCATCTTCTTGTCCGGCACCGTAAAGACCTGCGGATCATCATTTCGACTGACCGGCGGGATGTATTTGGGTGCCATTTCCAGCATCGCGCGCAAACGGGCATCGGGCATCATCCATGCGAAAGGACGGCCTATCTTGGCCCCAAGCAGCGCAAGGCGAAACCGGGTCGGATAGGGAAGGATCTGCGCAAGGGTCCAGCGCAAGACACGCTCAAAGAACGGGCGCTTGTAGGTCTGCTCAATATACTCCCGCGCATGGTCGACCAGATGCATGTAATGCACCCCAGATGGACACGTCGTCATACAGGCGAGGCAAGAGAGACACCGGTCGATATGCTTCACGGTCTTCTCGTCGGCCGGACGCCCGTTTTCCAGCATGTCCTTGATCAGGTAGATGCGTCCGCGCGGGCTATCGAGCTCGTCCCCCAGCACTTGGTACGTGGGGCAAGTCGCGGTGCAAAACCCGCAATGCACGCAGGTCCGCAGGATTTCGTTGGACCGCGCGGTGGCGGGGTCTTTCAGTTGCTCAGGCGTAAACGTCGTCTGCATTGGCTTAGGCCCCCATCAATCCCGCGTTCAGAATGCCCCGCGGGTCAAACTGCTGCCTCAACCCCCGCGACAGGCGCGCAACACCAGCAGCTTCGGGTTGGAACACACTAACCTCGGACAGCACGGTTTCCGGGCCTTTCACCAAAGTCGCATGTCCCCCAACGCTCAGGCAAAGCTCCTGCAGCTTGTTGTGGAACTCGGTGACGCCAGCCTCTTCTGTCAAACGGACCCACGCCAAACCACCTGCCCAATCCAGCCGATAATCGAATCCAACGGTCTCATGCATCCCGGCGATCAATTCCTGCACCATGTCAGAAGGCTTCATCGAAATGCGCCAGACAGCCGCCGATCCTTCTTTAAAATCCTGAACGTCGCGCAGTCGTTTCCAAAGGTTTTCAGAGGCAACCGGATCATCGATCAGATCAATCTCACCACCGATCAGCGCCCGCAAACGCTCCGTCCGGTAGGAAACCGAGCTCTCCAATCCCTCGACCCGCAGATAGACCGCTTCGCCCGGCACGTAGGCCGCCCCATTCACGTCAAAGGGCGAGGTCGTGGCCTGCGTCATGGCCTCCAAAGCGGCGGCATCAGATTTCACCCGCACAGCAAGAGTGGCCCCGTTCAGCTTCGGCAGAACCTTGAATGCGACCTCGCTCATCACACCAAGGGTGCCCCATGACCCCGCCATCAGCTTCACCAAGTCGTAGCCGGTGACGTTTTTCATTACACGACCACCGTTTTTGAGAACCGTGCCGCTTCCATCCACAAACCGCACACCGATCAGGGAGTCCCGGCACGCCCCCGCCTGAAAGCGCCGCGGGCCAGAGGCATTGGTGGCAACGACGCCGCCAATGGTCGAGGCGCCGTTGCGCCCCAGCAAGGCGCCCATATGGGGCGGCTCGAACGGCAGCATCTGTCCTTCCGCATCCAATAACGCCTCAATCTCTGCCAGTGGCGTACCGGAGCGCGCCACCAGGGTCAGTGCACCGGGTTCATACAATTCCACCCCCGACAGCGCAGACAGAGACAATACTTCCCCCGCATTAGGCGCACCAATCGACCGGGTGCCGCCACCGACGATCCTGAGCGGGCCCTTCGCATCCGCAATCATTCCGGCCAGCTCGGCCTCACTTGCAGGGCTCAACATCTTGCCCGTCCCTCTTTGTTCCAAAAAAATGCTGGGGGAGCGCGAGGGGGCAAAGTCCCCTCGCATTGGTCGACGCCGTCAGGCGGCGACATCTCTTTCCCGACGCGCTCGCGACGTCTCAAGCGGAAACACCTTCGCGGGGTTCAAAAGCCAAGCCGGGTCGAACACGTCCTTCACCCGCATCTGCGCTTCCATGTCGGCCTCTGTGAATTGTGCCCCCATCAGGTCGCGTTTCTCGATGCCGACTCCATGCTCGCCCGTCAGGCAGCCACCGACTTCAACGCATAGCCGCAGAATGTCCGCGCCGCATTGCTCACAAAGCTCCAGATCTCCGGGCTTGTTGGCGTCGAACATGATCAGCGGATGCATGTTACCGTCGCCTGCGTGGAACACATTTCCAACCTTCAATCCGTACCTTGCCGAAATGTCCTCAATCCCCTTGAGAACACGGGGCAATTCACTGACCGGGATCGTCCCGTCGAGGCACATGTAATCCGCCACCTGCCCCACGGCACCAAAGGCGCTTTTGCGACCAAGCCAGATGCGTCCGGCCTCTTCGGCCGTTTCTGCTTCGCGCAGTTCCACCGGGTTGTGGGACCTCGCAATCTGTTTGATCAGGCCTAGTTGCGCGTCGATTTCGGCTTCGCTGCCCTCCACCTCCACAATCAGCAAAGCCTCGCATTCGGGATAACCCGCCTTTGCGTGCTTCTCGGTGATTTCCAGAATGGGCTTGTCCATGAACTCGATGGCGACCGGCAGAACACCCGCCTTGATAATGTCGCTAACGCAGGCACCAGCCACTTCGTTTGAATCGAAAGCAATAAGAACCGGCCGCGCGCCTTCGGGCTTGCGAAGGATGCGAAGCGTCGCTTCGGTCACCACCCCCAGCTGCCCTTCACTGCCGCAAATCAGGCCAAGCAGGTCGTATCCGCCGGAATCGAGATGCGCGCCGCCGATCTCGATCACGTCCCCCTCCATCGTGACCATGGTCACGCCCAGAAGATTGTTCGTCGTCACGCCGTATTTCAGGCAATGCGCGCCGCCGGAATTCATCGCGATGTTGCCCGCAATCGCGCAGGCCAATTGCGAAGACGGGTCTGGCGCATAGAAGAAGTCTTCGGCTTCAACCGCGCCCGTCACCGACAGGTTTGTTCGCCCTGTCTGCACGCGGATGATGCGGTTGTCATAGTCCGTCTCCAGCACACGGTTCATGCGCGCCACGCCAAGAATAACCGAATCTGCTGTTGGCAGTGCACCACCTGCTAGCGAGGTGCCGGACCCACGCGGCACCACGGGCACGCCCTCTTCATGGCAAACCTTCAGGGCGGCAGCGACTTCTTCGGTGTTGCTTGGCAAAATGGCCGCGAGAGGCGGGCATTTATAGGCTGTCAGCGCATCGCATTCATAGGCGAGCGTCTCTGCTTCATCGTGGATCACCGCCGATTTCGGAAGCACCTTTTGCAGCCGTGCAACGATACGCGCTTTGCGTGCCAGAACACTGGCATCGGGCTTTGGCATTTCCATCGGTCACACTCCTCAAGCAATCGAATTGGTAAAAATATATAACCAATATGGAAATTTGGCAAAGGAATTCATCTGCTGGCCGCGTCTCAACTTGCAGGCCGGTGAAATAGCCCCCAGAACCCAAAGCCATGGAATGGGTCAAGGTCTTGCATCTGTTGTGTGTTCTGGGGTGGATGACCGGCATCTTCGCCGCCCCAAGGGCCATCATTTTCTGGAAACGGGAATATGCTGCAAGCGGGCAGTTTGGCCCAACGGGGGACCTGACGATCCGCATCTATCGCTTCTCCCTCGGCCTAGGGGTCATCGCGATTCTCTCTGGCCTCTACCTCGCGCACCTTTGGGGTTGGCCCACCTGGAGCCATGCCAAGATCGCGGTCGTTGCTGCGCTGGCCGCGCATTACGGTTGGACAGGTCGGCTGGTCCTGCGGGCGCGTAAAGGTATCTTCACCGAAAGCGATCGCTGGCTGCGCATCTACAACGAAATCAGTGTGCTTGGGGCAATCGGGGTGCTGATCCTCGTCGTTTACAAACCCTGGGGCTGAGCTGCGGAATGCCCCTCACACCATTGTGGCTTTCAACCTTCGCCGCACCCGGTATCGTGACCGCATGAAATATCTCATTCCATTCCTTCTCCTCGCCCTGCCTGCCCACGCTGATCCCGCCGAAATCGTCGGTATCGAGGCGCAGCCCGGAGCTGATGGGTGGCGCTTTTCCGTGACACTCGCCCATGCCGATACCGGTTGGGACGATTATGCCGACGGTTGGCGCGTTGAACTTGCGGATGGCACCGTTGTCGGGGACCGCCCCCTCGCGCACCCGCATGTGAATGAGCAGCCCTTCACCCGGTCCACGTCTGGCGTTGTGATCCCTGATGGAACGACTGAGGTCTATGTCAGGGCGCGCACCAACGTGGACGGTTGGGCGGACGAGACTACCCCGTTCCAGCTTCCGCGCTGAAAATCGCCTTACCCGCGCCTTAACTCGATCCTGAAATCGCCGCGATGCCCCTGCAACTGTTTCCTCAATAAACGGAGGCAGTCCTATGCTCGACACCTACAAACCGCACCATGCGTCCCGCAAACCCAAGGCAGCTGTTGCCACGCGCCGTTGCCATCGATGCCGCTCCAGCGGGATGTGCCCCTGTCGCACATGCGGTGGTTCGGGCAAAATCTTCGCGGGCGCGGACCGCGCCGGGCGACCTTCGTTCCGGACGTGCCAAGGCTGTTCCGGACGCAAGCAAATGCGTTGCACCACCTGCAACGGCGCGCTCTTCCTCTGAACGGTCCGGATCAGCAGCGTCTAAGCACGCCCTACGCCTAGCAAGGCCGCAATCGCTGGAACCAAACCCAGCTGGTATTGCCCCAAAGCAATCCTGTCCCCGTTGACAGATAGAGAGCCCGCCTCTGGATCAAACCAGACGCCATCAGGTGTCGGGCAAACGGCACCGATCTGTTCGGCCCAATCGTGGCCAGACCATTCAGGATCGTGAAATCCGTTCAGGTAATCGACATCGACGGTGAACCAGCCACCCTTGGAAACAGCCGATATGGCCCGCTTTCGATCAAACGGAAGGCTTTTGTCCATGCGGATCATGTCCAGCCGCTCGGCACGATCCTTCAGGGCCGCGAACGGCGTCGGGTCGGGGCCATTCACCGCATTCAGCCAAAGCAGCCGAAGCCGATGATCCGGCAGGCAATCCCAATCGGGCAGTGAAAGGCTTTGCAAGCGTAACTCGGTCAGCGCCGCGCAGTCCTTCAGGGCAGAGATACCTTTCGAATATCCCATGACGTAGAGTTTCCTGAGGTGCTTTAACCCCGCCAAACCCGCCAAATTGACAGCTTTGGATGCTTTGCCTTCTCGGATAAGAGATAGCTCTTCCAATTCAGGCCAACCGGCCAAAACCTCACCCAACGAGTACGCGGCACGGACCTCAAGATTGGCGGATTTCAGTTTGGTGAGAGACGCCAAGGGGGCTACGTCAGCGATTGCCGGAACGCCGTAATGCACATCGAGATGCTGCAGATCCGGAAGCGCCCGTAGCCCTTCCAGATCAACGGTTATACGGTGATCCATCGCAGAGTAGAGACGCAAACGCTTGGACGGGTGGGCCTCAAAGATCGCGTTGAGCGCCCCGAGCACATCGTCAGGTAGAGTTGCGAATTGGTCTGACAGGCATTGCAGCGTAATGTGGGCTGCATCATCGCCATGAAGATCACGTTCGACACGTTTCAAGTCGTCGACAGTTGCGGCGGGCAGCTCGACAATCATGTCTGCCTCACGCCCGCCCCTCGCGAAGCCAACCTGCCAGCATCAGGGTTGCGGCAATCACTAGAAACAACCAGGCCGAGACCAAGGGTGTGACCGCCACATCGGTCGTTACGTAGGCCTCGCGTGTCGTCAGACCCAGCCAACCGCGGCCATGGGCCACCCTGCCCTCACCCACGCGACGGATATCGGGCAAGCCCTCTTCCAAACGGAAGGTCCGCCCGCCGGTTGCCTCGGCCAAAGGATCAATCTGATCCGAACCGGCTATCGTTACCTCAAACTCGCGCGGGGCGGCGGGACCCAACGCAATGACGCGTTCCAGATCGCCTTCGACCAGCCGATAAAGGCCCTGCTCCGCCCCTTCGATTTCGGCCGTGAATGCACCGGGAGAGGTCTCCTCAAGCAGCACTTCAATCTCTTCGCCATCCGGCGTTGTGACCGTGACGGCCCCGACTTCATCGGCCAAGGTCCGGCGTGTGATCAGGATGGTCTGGCCGTCGACTTCAGCGGTCAGGGCCTCTTCCTCAAGATCCGGCTCACCCATCATCCAATGGGCCAGACGGCGCAACAACTCCAACTGCGGGCCGCCGCCCTCATAACCGCGATCCCACAGCCAGGCATGGTCGGAGGCCAGTAGCGCAACACGCCCCTCCCCCACACGGTCCAGCATCAGAAGCGGCGCACCGTTTACGCCCTCCATCACCGTTTGCCCGCCTTGCTCGGTCAGCTCGATCTGCCGGAACCAACGGCCCCACGGGTCGTCGCTTGTGGGCAGCGGCGTATGTTCCATCTCCAGCCCAGTTGTGACCGGGTGGCGCGCGCCCAATTCACTAATGGTCGGCAGGTAAGGTTCTTCCAACACGCGCGCGGTGGGCCGCCCTGGCAAGATGTCCGCCAAGGGCGTTCGGAACAGCGAGGACGCGCCCGCGAAATCGGGTCCGGCCGCCAGCAAAAGCGCGCCACCGTCTTCGACATACCTGCGGATATTGTCGAGGTAGAGCATCGGAAGGATCCCCCGCCGCTGGTAGCGGTCGAAGATGATCAGGTCGAATTCATCGACGGCTTCCATGAACAACTCGCGCGTCGGGAACGCGATCAGCGAGAGTTCCGAGACAGGCACTCCGTCCTGACGGTCGGGCGGGCGCAGGATGGTGAAGTGGACAAGATCCACAGACGGGTCAGACTTCAGCAGATTGCGCCAGGTGCGCTGGCCGGGATGCGGCTCACCACTCACCAGAAGAACGCGAAGCCGGTCGCGGATGCCGTTGATCTGCACGACAGCAGCGTTGTTGCGCGTCGTCAGTTCATCGGCGGCTTCAGGGACCGTGAACTGGATCACGTTCTGACCGGCGTGTTCCAGCGTCAGTGGCAATTCCAGGCTTTCACCAACGGGAACGGTGTAGGTCTGAGGCGCCCCCCCATCAACGGAGATGACAATGTCTGACCGCCCACCAATGACCGCGGGCGGCAACGCGCCCTGATCTTCGATCCGTAAGGTCAGGGTCAGTTCTTCGCCAATAATTCCAAAGGCAGGCGCCGTCTCGATCACCAAGCGCCGGTCCCAATCCGTCTCACGCCCCGTGATCAGCGCGTGGATCGGCGCGGGCATGTCCGGCACCAAATCTGCGTCATGCAGACGGCCATCTGTGACCAGCAGAGCACCGGCGACACGGGCGCGCGGCTCCTCTGCCATCATCCGCTGCAATTCAGCCATCATGAGGGTTCCGGAATTGTCCTCCGCATCGCGCACACGGGCGATGCGGGGCTCCATCCCAAGGCCTTCAATCTCAGCTTCCAAGGCCTCCAGCGCCTCAGCCGTTTGTTCGGGTCGGTCGCTGATCCGCTGTGATGCGCTTTCATCGACGACGACCAGAACGATATCCGTCAGCGGCTCCCGTTCTTCGTTTTGCAAAGACGGGTTCACCAGCGCGGCCAGAAGCGCCACACCCGCCAGCAGGCGATAGAACCAGCCAGACAACCCGCGCCAGATGCCAAGCGCCGTGATCAGCACCAGCGCAATCCCAAGCCCGTAAATCACGGTCCATTGCAACAAGGGGTCAAACAGGATCAGATTTTCCATGTCTACTGCCCCAGCCGGTCAAGAAGGGCGGGCACATGCACCTGATCGCTTTTGTAGTTGCCCGACAGGACATGCATCACAAGGTTCACACCGAAACGCAGCGCAATCTCGCGCTGCCGCTCGCCCGTTTGGCCGCGCCCGACCGGGAACATCGGACGTCCGCTTTCGTCTTGCGCCCACGCCGCCGCCCAATCATTGCCGCCGATCAGAACCGGCGTGACGCCATCGTTGAGGTTGCGGAAAGGCATGCCCTCGATCTGTTCCGCATCGGCAGGTGCGGCTTCGACCCATACGTCGCGGCTGATGTGACGCCCCGGAAAATCCTGCAGCAGATAGAATGTGCGCGTCAGAACATGGTCATCGGGGATCGGCTCAAGCGGCGGAATATCAAGCGGGGCCGCGATCAACTGCAACCGCCGCCCTTCTGGCGTGCCGGATCCGAAGCGGCCAACATGGGCATCGCGCGTATCGAACACGATCATCCCGCCGCCGCGAAGATAGTCATTCAAACGGCGGTAGGCAGCAGCTGAGGGGATTTCCTGATTGGGCGTGATCGGCCAGTAAATCATGGGGAAGAATGCAAGCTCATCCAACTCAAGATCGACGCCGAGCGGGGGCGCGGGTTCGACGCTCGTGCGCTGGTAAAGTGTGTTGGATAAGCCCTGTAGACCGGCGCGAGAGGTCTCATCGACATCTGCATCGCCTGTCAGAACATAGGCCAAAGTCGCCTCGGAAGTGGCGAGCAGTGCAAGCTCTTCCTCAACGGAAAGGCCCTGGGCGTCAGCGCCCTGCGGGATTGCAAACGCAGCCAGTACCATTGCCGCGCGGGTTAACCCACCAAGGCGTCCTGCCAGCCAAAGCGCGGCGATCGCGTCGATCAGAAGCAGGACCAAGGCCCCGGTCAGGAACGCAGCCATCAGATCAGTAGGCTCAACCACAACCATCCCCTCAACCGGCACATTCGCGGGCCACTCAGCAGCAGTCAGTGCAGCACCTTGCGCGATGACATTGCGCGCTAGGCGTCGATCCTCACCGGCATAAAGGCCCGGCAACAACTCCGCCGACAATGGCGCGGTCGCCAGATCCTCACCCAGCACGCCGGGGCGGGTTCCGGCGTCGCGCAGAACGCCATATCCATCCAGCACCTCTTCTGGCGTCCAGACCGTGCCTTCCAGATCCTCGGCTTCGGGTGCCACGGGCCGGGTCGAGACCGCCAGCCGCTCCAGCATCTGGACGAACAACCCGGAGAGCGGAAGGGTCGACCATTCCGCATTTGCCGTCACGTGGAACAGGACAACGCTGCCCTGTCCAAGCGGCGCGCGCGTCACAAGCGGTGTGCCGTCTGAAAGGCTCGCAATCGTGCGTTCGCTCAAAGTCGGGTCTGGCTGCGCCACAACTTGGCTGGTGACTTCCACATCTTCTGGGATCGACAGGCCGAAGAAGGGCGATCCCTCCTCAAAAGGCTCAAGCGATTTGGGTTCACCCCAAGACATGGCGCCGCCGACCGTGCGTCCACCAATGCGCAGGCGCACGGGCATTAGCGGGCCGGATTCATCCCGCGCCACGTCCGACCCCGCCAACCTTGTGCCGGCAAAGCGCACCAGCAACCCGCCGTTTTCGACCCATTCAATCAGCGCCTGCTCTTCTTCCGAGGCGAAGGTGGCAACATCTGCCAGCATGATCACATCGGGCGATGCGACAAGGATGTCGGACAATGAACCTTCCATGAGATCGGCAGTCGGCTCCAAAGCTTCGCGCAGGTAGTGCAGCGGCGACAAAAGTGCCTGCTGCTCATCTTCCGCGCCGCCGGAAATCAGGGCCACTTGCCTGCGCTGCAAGGCATCATCCGTCAGCGCAACGGCACCGGCATGGCGTTCCGTGCTCAACTCGAACCGCGTGATGCGGTTGCGCAATTCGGGCGGCAGATCGAATTCAACCTGCGCAACCATCGCGCCCGGCTCAAAAGTCGCGCTGGCCTGCGCTAAATCCCGTGGCAGGCCGGAAGGGTCCAGCCCGTGGGCAACCACCGTGACCTCTCGCGGCGTGTCCGAACCAATCCGGGTCAAATCCGCACGGATCGCCCCATCCTCAAATCGCGGCGGGGCAAGCGCGATCAGGTCGCGGTCACCCTGAAACACCGAAAGCGGCCCAAGATTTTCAAATGCTGATGTCAGATCATCACGGCCGTCATGGGCCACACCATCCGAGAACCAGAACACCTCAACCGGGCCGTCAATCTCCGCCGCCCATTCCATCGCCGCCGCCATATCCGGCGCGTAAGGTGCGGGTTCCAAAGTGGGGACACGCGGGGCCCAGGCGCTTGCCGTCTGAAAGGCGAGGTCCCCCGACGGCAAATCCGTCAGCTGTACAACAGCCACTTCACGGCCCGCACGACCGGCATCATCCAAAAGCAAGCCCGCACGGTCCAACCGCATGGGCCAGTCGCGGGCCGAGGCCCAAGAGCCATCCATCACAATCAGCAGCGGACCATCGCCTGCCACGCGGTCCACTTGCGGGTTCAGCACCGGGCCAGCAAAGCCCACGATAGCCGCAGCAACCGCCAGCATACGCAGGAATAGCAACCACCACGGCGTCTTGTCCGTTTGGCTTTCGTCGTCTTTGAGACCAAGCAACAAGGCGATGCCGGGGAACCGCCGCCGGATCGGCGCAGGCGGGACAGCGCGTAACAGCCACCACAACACCGGCAAGGCGATTAGGCCCAACAACAGCAGCGGCGTGGCGAAGGCAAGCGATCCGATCATTGCCGCTCCAACACCTGATAGAGCCACAGAAGCGCAGGCTCAGCCGGGCCATCCGTGTGGTGCACGTGAAACTGCCAGCCGGTGCGCCGTGCCATGGCCTGAAGTGCGTCTTTCCGGGCGGCCAACCGTCCCAGATACTCTTCGCGCAGGGACTTTGCCTTCAATGTCTCAAACCGAATGGCACCCGACATCGACTCAAACAAAGTCCGCCCATCAAAGGGAAACGCCTCCTCGTCGGGGTCCAGCACCATGACCAAAGCGCCTTTTACGCCCCGATCGGCGGACCGGCCTAGAACCGTTTCAATCGCGCTTGGCTCGCCAAGAAAATCGCTGAAGAACACAGCGCGCGCGCCGCTTGGCATCATCTGCGGCTTGGGCTCACCATATTCTGGCCGGTCATCCCCATCCATCAGCGCGGCTGCCATCCGCATCAACTGGGCCTGCCCGCCACGCGGCGGCTCCGCAAGATGGGTCAGGCCCACACGCTCTCCACCCCGCACCGCAATCACGGCCAAGGCCATCGCAAGTGTCTGCGCGCGGCGGAGTTTTGAGGGGCGCGATTTCGAGCCGGAATAGGTCATGGAGGCCGCATCATCGACGCCAAGCATCACGGCCTGCGCGGCCTGCCATTCGGTCTGCCGTAGAAAATGTCCGTCTGACCGGGCCGAGCGTCGCCAATCAATGGCACGATAACTGTCACCGGCCTCCGCCGGGCGATATTGCCAGAACTCATCCCCCGTGCCTGCACGTTTGCGGCCATGCACACCCAGCAGAACCGACGCCGCCAGATGCTGCGCGTCGGCCAGCAGCGCGGGCATAGAGGCCGCAACAGCCTCCGACCTGGATCGCAGCGTGTCCGGAGTATGGAGGGAAAGCTCGCTCAAGCGGCCGCCTCGATCCGGGTAACGCGGGCCGTGACTTCGTCAATGACCTGCTCAAGCACCGCACCCTCAGCGCGGGCCGCAAAGGTCAGCGCCATGCGGTGCGACAGCACGGGGCGCGCCAATGCTGCGACATCGTCAGCGGAAGGCGACAGACGCCCATCCAACAGCGCCCTCGCCCGTGAGGTCAGCATCAAGGCCTGCGCCGCGCGAGGGCCCGGCCCCCAAGCGACAGAGGTCTTCACAACGTCCGGCGCCTCAGCTTCATCCGGGCGGCACGCGCGCACCAGATCAAGGATCAGGTCCACGACAGCCTCACCCACCGGCATCTGGCGCACGACCTGCTGCGCCTTGATCAGCTCTTCGCCGCTAAAGACCTCGCGTGAGACGGCTTCCTCCGTGCCGGTCGTGGCGATCAAAATGCCGCGCTCGGTCTCCCGGTCAGGGTAAGGCACGTCAATCTTCACAAGGAAGCGGTCCAATTGCGCTTCCGGCAAGGGATAGGTCCCTTCCTGTTCAATCGGGTTTTGCGTAGCGAGGACGTGGAACGGTGCGGGCAGTGGCCGGTGCTCACCCGCGATGGTCACCTCCCGCTCCTGCATGGCCTGAAGCAAAGCGGATTGCGTGCGCGGCGAGGCGCGGTTGATCTCGTCCGCCATCAAAAGCTGGCAAAAGATCGGCCCTTCAAGGAACCGGAAATTGCGCGATCCGTCGTCCGCCGTCTCCAGCACTTCCGAGCCAAGGATATCCGCAGGCATCAGGTCCGGCGTGAACTGCACACGGTTGGCCGACAGCCCCATGACCGTCGACAGTGTATCGACCAGCAAGGTTTTCCCTAGCCCCGGAAGACCCATCAGAAGCGCATGGCCACCCGACAGCATCGCCGCCAACGACAACTCCACGACGTTCTCTTGCCCGATGATCCGTTGCCCGATGGAGGCCTTCGCCTCACCAAGTTTGGCCCCCAGGGCCTCAATATCGGCAATCAGCTGCGGGCCGGGAAGTTCGGGGGGGGTCATGGCAATGCTCCGCTGGGACGTTAAATATGCATGTAATAGGTAGAGACCTATGCCGCCGACCACAAATGGCAAAAGCCAAAGGCGGACAAATGATCGTGAAAACGCGTGCACAAGGGAGGGCCGCGATGAACCCGGCAACGGATCAACTGCTCAAAGCGGCGCAAGATGCGCAGAAACAGGGTAAATTACCCCCCGTCCACCTATGGAACCCCGCGTTCTGCGGCGATCTGGATATGGAGATTAAGCGCGACGGTACGTGGTTTTACGAGGGCACGCCCATTGGCCGGAAACCGCTGGTGCGCCTGTTTTCTACGATCCTGAAGCTGGAAGACGGCAAATACTTCCTCGTCACGCCGGTCGAAAAGGTCGGCATCCGCGTCGAGGATGCGCCTTTCGTTGCGGTCGATATAGAAGCCGCGGGCGACGGCCCGACGCAATCCATCTCTTTCGCGACGAATGTGGGTGACACAGTAATCGCCGGCAAAGATCACGCCATCCGTGTGGAGCGCGATGAGACGGGCGAACCCTCGCCTTACGTCCACATCCGCGCGGGGCTTGAGGCGCTGATCGATCGCAAAAGCTTCTACCGCTTGGTCGATATGGGCGAAGCGCATGAGGTCGACGGAACCGAGATGTTCGGCGTCTGGTCGGGCGGCCTGTTCTTTCCGATTATCCCGGTCGCAGACCTCGACCTGAGCGAAGCGTAGAAGATCCGCTGTCCATGGCTGACCACCTGAACCCAGTACGACGCGCCTTGCGTAAGTCAGCGATTTCCGCACCGCCCGACCCTTGGCGAGAGGTCGCGCGCCTTGCCGTGGGTGGCCTGACCGGCGTCGGATTTGAGCGTGAGAACGAGACGCTTCTGGTCACGTCAGCCAATGGCCAAAGCGTCATTGATTGTACAAACGGGGAGCGGCTCTACCGCAACCGCGACGATGACGGTTTGGGCCATGGCTTCCTGCAGGCGCAGCGCCTTGACCGGCCGCAAGACGCGCCGATCAGCACGTCTGGTATTGAAGGCGGAGGCCTGCCCTGCCTCACCACCGATGGCTGGACGTGCCGGAGCATCCCGCTGGATTGGCCAGAGACCTTTCACATTCTGGAGCCGCCGGGCGCTTCCATCTATTTCTCCAAATCCCTCTTCGCTGGCAGCAACAAAGACGCCACTTTCTTCCTAATGGCGAAAGCCGCAGATGAGACGCGCGCCTTCGGGTTTTCATGGACAGGGCAAACCCTGATTTGGGCATGTTCATCGGATTTGTTCATATGGTCGCGCGCTCCTGAAAACCGGGCGACACGCTCCTGACACAACCCTGTCAGGAGGGGGGTGTTAGACCTGCTCCATCACAACCTCAGATGGAACGAAACACATGTCACATACCTGCATGAACCCCGGCTGCTGGTTCGAAATCGCGGTCGCAGACCTTGAAGCTGCGCGGGATTTCTACGCCGCAATCCTTCAAACCGAACTTGCCATCACCGATGATATGGGCCCCAACCCTGTCGTGTTCTTCCCCCACAACGACGAAAAGCCCGGCATCGGTGGCCACCTTTACCCAGGCACGCCGTCCCGTGACGGAAACACCGTTCATATGATGGCCCCGCCAGACCTCGACGCCATGCGCGAACGGATCACGGCGGCCGGCGGAACGGTCGAAAGCGCCGACATTCCCATCCCGTCAGGCGCGTTTTTCTACGCGCGCGACCCCGACGGAAACTCTATCGGTTTCTTCAACTTCAACGCCAAGGCGCAGGCGGCGTAAGTCGAATGGGCGGGCCCCTGAATGGCGGCCCGTCTCGCCTCACGTCTTTCAAGCAGCATCAACCCAAGGTAGAATTTCATTCATGCGCCGCGCCGACCGCCTTTTTCGACTGATCGACCGGCTTCGCCCCGGCAAGCTCACCACGGCCCGAGATCTGGCCGAAGCGATGGAGGTGTCGGAACGCACCATCTACCGTGACATCGCGCATCTTCAGGCCTCGGGCGTGCCGGTAGAGGGGGAAGCGGGCTTGGGCTACATGATGCGCGACGGCTACGACCTTCCGCCCCTGATGTTCACCGAGGAAGAGATCATTGCGCTCAGCGTCGGTGCGCGCATGGTGCAGACCTGGGGCGGGACAAGCATGGCGCGTGGAGCGGAACAGGCGCTTGAAAAGATCACCGGCGTGATCCCCGAAGCGACCCGAAGCAAGGCTGAACGATTGCAATTCAAAGCATGGGCCAGCCGACCGCTCGACGCCCATACGCGCACGACAATAGACACGGTCGAGGCCGCCATCCGCGCGCCAGAACGGATCATGCTAGAATATGCGGACGAAAAAGGTGCGCGCACCGAACGCCCGATACGCCCTTTGGGCCTATGGTTTTGGGGTGCTGTGTGGACCTTGGTGGCGTGGTGCGAATTGCGGAATGATTTCAGGATGTTCCGGTTAGATCGTATTCGCGATGCCGTATTGCTGGGGCCGTACGTGCCCGATGCATCTCAAACACTGGATGCATTCTACGAAAGTGATGCGGCTGGGTATCATTCGACCGGCAACCCTTAGCCTGTTGCCGATATCTGCGGCTGCTGTTGCCGCGACTTTGCACAATCAAGCGCGGCCTGGATATCCGTTTCCGCGGTTTCCAAACCTTCGATAATGCCATCACACTCGGGCAATTGCGCCATGGCCAACGGGTCTTGCGTAACAGCGCCAGCCAATACAATCGCAAGGTTAGGCCGCCGCGCTTGAACGTCTGCAACTAGCCGGCTCAACGTGTCCATCGTGAGCGACCCGGAACAGCTGATACCCAGAACCGGCCGATCGTCGGAAAGAATCTGTCGAACCAAGGCGTCATGGCCCAGCCCGACCAAGGCACTTACATCCCAACCCAAACGCCGAAAATGATCGGCGGCCATCAGCACACCCAAAGTATGGGTTTCACCGGGCGTCGCAACGAACAGGGCTTCCTTCACATTGCCCGTCAGGCTCGCAGCCACACCACCTGGCAAGTTGCGCAAAATCGCATGCATCCGCGCGGTCGCCATGGAGACTTCTGTGAACGGTAGTTTGTCGCAATCCCACAGGCGGCCAAGCTCTCGCGCAGCCGGAGTGAAATAGGAAAGACAAAGTTCCCGCACTGTCAGCCCGGCGTCCAAGAGGTCACTGACCAAGGCCTCTGCTTCATCGCTATCGGCATTCGCCATTGCGCGCGCCATTGCACTGACATGGGGATTTGGAAGAGCAGCCATCGCTTCTGCCGATAATTCGGCCTCCCTCGGACCTGATGCAAGCTCAGCCAAGGCCAATGCCGCAAGGTCGCTCACCCCGTCCCGGCCCATAAGAGCCTCGGGGTTTTGCGTTACCACCGTGCCGCGCTTGCTGCCGGTCTCATCGAATCGGGTCGCCACGTTCCTTCTCTCCACCTGAGCGGAAGAGGGAATCAGCCGATCCGGAGGCTTCTCCTCGCGCTCACGATATGTATACCACGGCATTCACTTAATGTGTCAATTTTTGTTTACACCATCAAAGCTTTGGCCGGCGTAAACCAGCTGCCAATCCTTTTCTTTTGCTTGTTATGTGTTGGTTTTCCCTGCAATAATTTCAGCATGGAGGCGTACACATGCTCGACCTTTCCAGCTTCGATTTGAACGCCATCGACGCTGAATTCATTGACGACCCCTACCCAACACTTGCGCAATTGCGCCGGGATGCTCCGGTGCATCACAACGCTGATAGCTCGGTTTTCCTGACCCGGCACGATGATTGTCTAGCGACCTATCGCTCGCGCGACATGCTGTCGGACAAGACCGAGGCGTTTGGAGCGAAGTTCGGGGAATGCCCGCTAAAGGTCCATCACACCACCAGCCTGATCTTCAACGACCCGCCCTATCACACGACCGTCCGAAAACTGATCGCAGGGGCCTTCACGCCCCGAAAACTGGCAGAGATGGAGCGCCTGATCGAAGGCATCGTGGATCGTCTTCTGGATCGTGTTGAAGATCTGGGCGAGCTCGATTTGATTGCCGATTTTGGAATGATGCTACCAACCGAAATCATCAGCTTCATGCTGGGTGTGCCCGAAGACTACCGGGCCAAATTGCGCGGCTACTCCATCGCAATCCTTGGCGCGCTTGATCCGGTGGTCCCAGCCCAACGTATGGCGGCGGGCAACAAAGCGGTTGAGGAATTCGGCGCGATCCTTTCGGACCTCATTGACCATCGCCGCGCAAATCCAGATGGCGCGGGCGAAGGGGAAGTTTTGGAGTCGCTGATCTTCGGGGAGCATGACGGGCGGCGGCTGACGCAGGAAGAACTCGTGCAGAACTGTATTTTCCTGCTGAACGCGGGGCATGAGACGACGACGTCGCTGGTGGGCAACTCGGTGGGTCTGTTCCTTGATCACCCGGACCAGCACCGCAGATTGCTGGACGATCCTTCATTGGTCGGCACGGCGGTTGAGGAATGCCTGCGCGTCGAAAGCCCGCTTCAGATCGGCAACCGCTTGGCGGGGGAGGATATTGCGTTGCCTTCGGGGACGGTCATTCCGAAGGGCACGTATATCCACACCTCCATTGCGGCCGCCAATCGCGACCCGGACGTCTTTGACAATCCAGACAGTTTCGATATCGCCCGCAAGCCGAACCCGCACATCGCCTTCATCACTGGCATCCATGTCTGCCTTGGCGCGAGCCTTGCGCGGATGGAGGGGAAGATCGCCTTGGGGCGGTTCTTTGAGCGCTTTCCGAAGCTGGCTGCGAACGGACCGAGAGAACGGTTGGGACTGGCGCGATTCAGGGGCTACACGAGCTTGCCGATCCGAGTGAAGTAGGGCCGGTTGCGAGGTTGCAACCGGGGGCTAACACACTATTTTCGAATAGCTTTTCGGATCCCATTTGCTGAAAACTAGTAGTTTCCAAGCGGTTCTTCGCACCTCGAACAATAGCGCGTGACGGTGAGGTCGGACCCTCTGGGGGAGCCGTATCGGCCAAGATGAAGGAGCGGGCGCGCCTAGCTCTTCGACCACTCCGCTAACGAAATACCGCGTTCGGCACAGTCCGCGAGCACCGGCGAGAGTTTCCAAGCCACTGGGTCTTCAGCTTGCAGGGCGGTGATCCGTTCGACGATATGAGGAACGCCAAGCGTATCGGCGTAGTGCATCAGCCCGCCGCGCCAGCGCGGAAACCCGTAGCCGAAGACGGTCACAAGGTCGATGTCGGCGGCGCTTTGCGCGATGCCTTCGGCCAGCACATCGGCGGCCTCGTTGATCATGGCCATTGTCAGGCGTTCAACGATCTGCGCCTCGTCATATTCGATGCGCTCGATGCCCGCAAAATGCGCTTCTTCCAGCGCGAGGTCAGCAACGATGGGGTCTTCGACTTTGCCGCCACCGCCGGGGTAGCGATACCAGCCCGCGCCGACCTTTTTGCCGAGTTTGCCGAGTTCGACCATGCGATCCGCGATGGGGATGTAGCGCCGGTTCGGGTCGCGCGTGGCATCCTGCCTGCGCCGGGCCGCGTAGCCGATGTCGAGGCCGGAGAGGTCCGCGACCTCATAAGGGCCCATCGCGTAGCCAAAATTCTCCATGGCTTCATCGACCTCCCATGGGGTCGAGCCGTCCATGAAGACCGTATCGGCGGCCTCGCGGTAGCGCGAATAGATGCGATTGCCGATGAAGCCATCACAGACCCCAGCCAAGACGGGAACCTTCTTAAGCAGTTTGCCAAGCGCGTAGCCTGTGGCCAGCGCGTGATCCGACGTCTTTTTGCCCTTCACGATCTCCAGAAGGCGCATGATGTGGGCGGGCGCGAAGAAGTGCAGGCCAAGCACGCGGGACGGGTCACGCGTGCTGGCCGCGATTTCATCGACGTCGAGGTAAGATGTGTTGGTGGCCAGCACCGCGTCAGGCGAGAGGGCCGTGTCGAGTTGGGCGAAGATCGCTTTCTTAACCTCCATATCCTCGAAGGCGGCTTCGATGGCGAGTGGGGCGTTCCCGGCTTTGCCGTAGTCCGTTGTTGCCGTCAGCCGATCTCGCAGCGCCTGAGCGCCGTCCTCAGAGAGGCGGCCGCGGTCGATGCCGGATTGGATCAGCTTGCCGATGTTCGCCTCTGCCCGGTCGACACCATCTTGGTCGGTTTCCAGAAGCGTGACCGGAAGGCCAAGCGACAGGCAGGCATAGGCGATGCCCGCACCCATCGTGCCGCCGCCCACCACGGCGATTTCCGTCAGTTCAGGCGCGGCAGGCAGCCCCTTGGGCGGCTTTGCAGCGCGTTCGGCGAAGAACATATGGCGCAGCGCGCGAGATTGATCGCCCTGTTTGAGGTCCATGAACGCTGCGCGTTCTTGAGCCATCGCGTCGGCGAAAGGCAAGGATAGGCCCTGCTCAATGACATCCACGGCGCGCAGCGGCGCAACTTGACCGGGCGACCGCTTGGCAAGCCTCTCGCGGATCGCCGTGAAGGCCGCTTCATCATGGTCGGGCGTGGGCAATTCCCATGTGGGCACGACGCATTGCAACTCCTCGGTGTTGATCATGTCGGCAGCCTCGACCGGATCATCTTCGACCGCGTGGATCAGGCCCGCCTTGAGTGCATCTACCGCACGCAGGGGCCGCCCGAAGGCGATCATGTCGAGCGCTTTTTCCAGACCCGTCAGGCGCATCGCGCGCTGTGTGCCACCCGCACCGGGGATTACGCCAAGGGTCACTTCCGGCAAACCGATCTGCGCTTTCGGGCCTGCAATGCGCATCCGGCAGGCCAGCGCGATTTCCGCGCCGCCCCCAAGGGCCACGCCGTTGATTGCGGCAATCCACGGCACAAAGCTGCGCTCAATGGCATCACAGACGTCAGGCAGAAACGGTTCCAACGCCGCACCATCGAATTCGCGCGCATCGGCGCCGGCGGCAAAGGCGCGGCCCGCGCCCGTCACGATCACGCGGTCGAAATTCTCCCGCTCGGCCCAAGCGACAGCCTCCATCAACCCTTCGCGCATCGCCTTGCCGATGGCGTTCACGGGCGGATTGTCGAGGGTAACGAAGCCGGTCAGGCCGTCGGCGCGCAGGGTGACAGTCATGAGGTCTCCGGTGGCAGAAAGCCGTGTTGGTCGATCAGGGCAAGCAGGTCAGTGATAGACGCGTCCAGTGTCGCGCGGGACGTATCCAGAATGGCATCGGCGCGGCCATATTCAGCCTCTCGCCCTGTCAGGATAAGGCGCAGTTGCGCCATGGCTTGCGGGTTGCCTTCCATGGGGCGGGTGTCGCCTTGGGCCTGAACCCGGGCCATATGCTCTTCCGGCGTGGCTTTGACCCAAACGGTGTGGAACCGTGCGAGAAGGGCGGCAAAGGTCCGCGCCTCATCCACAATACCTCCGCCAACGGCGATGATGGCGCGGTCCTGGTCGGCAACGATGGCATCTAGCGCGTCAGCCTCAAGCTGGCGGTAGCCATCGGTGCCGTAAAGCGCCATGATCTCGGCCACGGGCATCCCACCTGCCGCTTCAATCTGTTCATTGAGTTCGATGAAGGGCACACCCCGCGCCTTCGCCAAAGCCGCGCCGAGGGTGGATTTGCCCGCCCCGCGCAGGCCAATCAGGCAGATGCGGCTAGCCTTCTGAGCATCGGCCTGGTGCAACAGGGCCTGCACACGCGCCTGAGTGTCGGCATCGGCGCGCGCAAAGGCGGAAGCCACGCGGGCGCAGTCAGGTGTTAGACTTTGGCGTGCGACGAGTGCCTCTATGGGCAAGTCGAGGGCAGATGCGACACGTAGAAGCAAGCCGATGGAAATATTGCCCTCACCGCTTTCAAGCTGCGCGAGATAGCGGGGAGAGACGCCCGACGCCTCTGACAGGACACGGCGCGACATGCCCTTTGCACCACGGGCCGCACGTACACGGTCACCGACCTGCGCCTGCAGTGCGGTCACGGCTGTGTCGTTGGCGATAGGGGGATGGCCGGATTGGTCGGTCATTTCGGGATGTGAGCCTCCACCAAAGTGCGGATGTCGTCGGGGGCGGGGCGGGATTTGAATTGGTCCGCGATGATGAAAACGCAGGTGAATGCGCCCTCGAAACAGGTGGTGCCGTCCTGCACTCCGTCGACGCGAAAGGTGATCGACTTGGTGCCAAGCGCCGACGGCCAGGTGTGGCACTTCAGGATGTGGCGCGGGGTGACGGGGCTTCTGAAATCCATCTCCATCCGCACGAATGGGGTCCCGACGTTTTTGTCGAGCTCCATCTCATACCAGCCTGCATCGGCGTAGTGCGTGGCCCACCAGGCGTTGATCGCATCGAGCGCGAACCAAGGCAGCCGCGCGGTGTAGGCAATCTGAGCCGGGTCGCAATCGCCCCAAGTGACACGGATGTCATGGACGAACGCACTGTTAGGGCGGGGCTGCATTCAAGCGGCCTCAGCCTTGGCGAGACCCATGATTTCCTGCGCCCAAGGCACGGCCACGTCCTCCGGCAGATCGGGGGAGGACGCGTCGTGGATGCCACGTTCACCGACCATTTTGGCGCCGCGTTCGATGAGCTTCTCCATCATGATCTTGGAGCCAAACGCGAAGGTTTCCGAGAACACCATGTCGCCGAGGCCGAAGACCGCGAACTTGACGTGGGAGAGGTCGGGTTTCTCGGCCTCCATCTTGTCGTAAAAGGGCTGCGCGGCCATCGGCAAGTCGCCGTTTCCATAGGTTGATGTCACAACGAAATAGAACGTCTCGCCGTCCAGATCGGCGGGATCGATATCGCCAAGGGACGTGATCGTGCAGTCGAAACCGTCGCCCAGATCCTCTTCGATATCCTCGCAGAGAATTTCGGCAGTGCTGGTCTCGGTCCCATAGAGAAAGTGGATTTTCATCGCGCGTTTCCTTGTTGGGGCGCGACCAAAGCCGCGCCCGTTTGGCCCTTAGGCCATGTGCAGTTTGACGTATTCGAAATCGCCGGGCTTGTTGTCGATCCCCTGCTTGGGCGGGGCGATCCAACCGGCGAATTCACCGGGCTCGTAGCACGGCACCATCAGCGACTGGATATAGGCGCCGTCCTCTTTCGTGGGCAGCCATTTGTCGACGTTCGCAGCCCATTCCTCGTTGGAAATCAGCGCGCCCTCTGGGTTCGCCTTGATCGCCGAGAACACGCCAATCTGCCGGTGGAAGGCCTGATCGGGCAGCTTGAGTTCAAACTCCACACCCGTCTTCTGGATCGTCTTGTTCCAGCGCCGCAGACCGCCCGACGCATCGCGGATGTAATCATCGCGCAAGCGCATGTTGATCGCGGTCAGCGCGGGCACTTCCTTGTCGAAGATCTTGCCGTCTTCCAGCACCTTCACGACGTAGGTGGCGTCGGTCAGCTTGTGGTCGTCGTCAATCCGCTGCTCCATGTATCGGCCCTTGATGCCCGCGTTGAACGCGTTGGCGGCGTTGGTCGAGACCTCTTGCCCGAACAGGTCGAGCGACAGGGAATAGTGCAGGTTCAGCTTCTTCTGGATCGTGGGCAGGTCGATGACGCCCAGATCGCGCACGCGGCCGATGTCGTAGGGGTCGGTGATGCCCGCTTCTTTCATCGCTTCGCAGGTGCGCTGCACGATGCGGCTGACGCCGGTTTCGCCCACGAACATGTGGTGCGCTTCCTCGGTCAGCATGAAGCGGCAGGTGCGGCTGAGTGGGTCGAAGCCTGATTGCGCGAGGGATTCCAGCTGCATCTTGCCGTCACGGTCGGTGAAGTACGTGAACATGAAGAAAGACAGCCAATCGGGCGTTTCTTCATTGAACGCACCCAGCATCCGCGGCGCCTCATCCGAGCCAGAAGAGCGGCGGAGCAGATCATCGGCCTCTTCGCGACCATCCTTTCCGAAATATTTCTGCAGCAGGTACACCATCGCCCAAAGGTGGCGGCCCTCTTCGACGTTCACCTGGAACAGGTTGCGCATGTCGTAAAGCGATGGCGCGGTGAGGCCGAGGAAGCGCTGCTGTTCGACGCTGCCCGGCTCGGTATCGCCCTGAATGACGATCAGGCGCTTGAGCATGTTGCGATACTCGCCCGGCACTTCCTGCCACGCGGGCTGACCGGCGTGCTCGCCCATCGGGATCGTGCGTCCTTCAACGGCGGGGGCCAGAAGCACGCCCCAGCGATATTCGGGCATCTTCACGTAGTCGAATTTCGCCCAACCCTTCGGGTCCACGCTGACTGCTGTGCGCAGATAAACCATGCTCTCCTGAAAGTTCTGGGGGATCAGACGGTTCCACCAATCCAGATAGCCGGGGTGCCATTTCTCCAGCGCCTTCAGAACCTTACGATCGCTGGACAACCCCACATTATTGGGGATCTTGGTATCATACGAAATATCTACTGCAGTCATGTCTTGCTCCCAAATCTTCTAGAAGATTTGAACAGGCCGAGTTTCCTTAGAAACTCGGTTACACCCGTTCCATGTTGTAGTCGCCCCGGATGCCGGAGCCGTAGCGCTGTAAAGCGCCGTTTTCGCCAACCGCGTTGGGTCGGTTGAATATCCAGTTCTGCCATGCGGTCAGACGCCCGAAGATGCGGGTTTCCATCGTCTCCGGCCCGGCAAAACGCAAGTTTGCTTCCATCCCTGTCATCGCGTCGGGTGAGAAACTGGCGCGTTCTTCAAGGATGATCCGGATCTCATCTTCCCAGTCGATGTCGTCCATAATCATGGTGACAAGGCCATGTTCTTCAGCCTCTTCCGCCTCCATCCCCTCACCGATCTGCTCTTGCAGGGCAACAACGGCCTCGGGCGTCGCCAAGAACCGCGTCTGCAGGCGCGTCAGATCATTGCCCATCGGGTAGGTGCCGAAATTGTCGGGCGTCAGCGTGATCGTGGCCATCGGGCGATTGTCGCCCTCGAACTCATCTTCCATCATGTAGGAGCGGTCGGCGGCCCAGATCAGCTCCGCCAGCAGCCCAGCGAAGCAGGAGCCATGTTCGACAAGCGTCACAAGGCTGCGCGAGGTCACGTCGAGCCGCTTGAGCGTACGCTTCCAGTAGTGGCGGATTTCATTGGCGAGCCAGTGATCTGCATTGTCGCGCAACAGCGCTTCGTGGGCTGCCACGCCTTCCGGGTCGCCTTGCGTGCGCAGCGTCCACAGCCCGCATTCCATTTCGTTCAAACGCAGATGCAGGATCGCGTCTTCGAATTCCCGCGCGAGGCGTAGCATGTAGCTCTGATCGCCCTGCGCCTGCAGGGCGTCCATACCGGCAGGCGCGTCCCCATCCGGGCCGCTCAGCGTGATCGTGGCTGTGCGCGCCGCGCGGTCCACCTCAACTTCGACCAGTGAATAGGAGAGCGATCCGTCATCGGCCACGGCTTTTGTAAGCGGACCAAGCTTGATGCCCGTCGCGTCTGGCTTGCCAGAGGCGGCAGCAAATTCAGCGGCACGTTCCGCCACAACCTCATCGAATTTCGAATTAGGCACGGCTTCATCGACCAACCGCCAATCGACGGCGCGCTTGCCTTTCACACCCTCTTCGGTCGCGCAGAACACATCGGCCAAATCACGGCGCACCATGCGCTTGTCCGTCACGCGGGTCAGCCCGCCGGTGCCGGGCAGCACGGCGAGAAGCGGAACTTCAGGGAGAGAAACGGAGGAGGTCGCATCATCGACCAGCATCAGATGATTGCAGGCCAGCGCAAGTTCGTAGCCTCCACCGGCGCAGGCGCCCTTAATGGCAGCGATATACTTCTGGCCCGACTCTGCTTCCGCAGCCTCGTAGCTGTTGCGCGTCTCGTTGGTGAATTTACAGAAGTTCACCTTGTGGGAATGCTCTGCCCCGCCGAGCATCCGAATATTCGCTCCGGCGCAGAAGACCTTGTCCTTGCCCGATTGCATGACGACGACCTTCACCTCGGGGTGCTCGAACCGCATCCGTTGGACGATGTCATTGAGCTCAATATCAACACCGAGGTCGTAGGAATTCAACTTTAGCTCATAACCATCGAAGAGGCCGCCGTTTTCGTCCACATCCATGGTGAGCGTCGCAACTGGGCCGTCATAGTTCACGCGCCAGTGGCGGTATTTGGACGGGTCGGTCTGGAAATCGATGACCTTGGACATGAGAATCTCCTGTTGCGCAGATGCAGGATAGCGCCGAGAGCGATCACTTCAAGCGCGATAGTGCATTACTTGAGTAGAATTTCTGCCCAAAATACGGATTTATGCATTTTTTTGCATAAATTGACCGATGATTTCAAGCACCGCCTCTGACTGCTCCAGATGCGGAACATGCTGACATGCATCCAGAACCATCGTTTGCGCCGTCGCAACCCGACGCGACACAACCTCTATCTGTGCCAGCGTGCCGTATTGGTCTTCTCGCCCCTGTATGGCCAACACCGGGCAGGTGACCCCGTCCAGCGCATGCTCCACGTTCCACTCCCGAAACTCCGGGTCCAGCCATGCATCGGCCCAACCCCGGAAGGTCGCCTCCGGATCACGGTGATATTTTGCCATCCGCGCAGCCATATCGGATGTTCGAAACGCCTCACCCGCCCGTGCGATTTCGGCCAACCCCATCTCTTCGGTGAAAAAATGCGGTGCCATCAGGACCGCTGCGAGGAGGGGCGGCGCCCCGAGGAGCGATTGGCGCCCCGCATAGATCGCCGCGATCGTCGCGCCGTCCGAATGACCCAACAGGATCGGTTGCGAGAGGCCGAAGGACGCCAGAACCTGTGGCAGAACTTCGACCGCCTCGCGTGTCATCCAATTCAGAGGGCGAGGCAGGTCATCGGGGTCGGATTGCCCATAGCCCGCCCGCGAATAGGCCAAGACTGGCAGACCTGTTGCCTCTTGCAGGCGCTGCGGAAAGTCCCGCCAAAGCGCGACACAACCGAGGCCCTCGTGCAGCAGAACAATCGCGCGCCCGTCGTCGGGCTCAGGCCCCCAGCAGCGGTACTCCAGCCGCTTGCACGAAACCTCGACAAACCCCGCGCCCCACATCACGCGCGCAGGCGGAACCGTTGGATCTTGCCCGTCGCCGTCTTTGGCAGGTCATCGACATACTCAACCCAGCGCGGGTATTTCCACATGCCGATCTTGTCTTTCACGAAGTCCTTCAACGCCTCCGCCTCTGGCGCATTGGCCCCGTCTTTGAGCACAACGAACGCCGCTGGTTTGTCCAGCCCCGCCTCATCTGCACGGGCCACCACGGCAGCTTCCAATACGGACGGGTGGTCGATCAGAGCGCTCTCCACCTCGAACGGGCTGACCCAGATGCCCGAGACCTTGAACATGTCATCCGTGCGGCCACAGTAGACATAGCGACCTTCGTGGAATTCGTACTTGTCGCCCGTCCGCGTCCAGGCCCCCTCGAACGTCGCCTGCGATTTGCTGCGACGGTTCCAATAGCCCTCGGCGCTCGACGGGCCACGCACCAGCAACTCGCCCACTTCACCTTCCGGCACATCCTCGTCATGCTCATCGACCAGACGCACCTCGTAACCAGGCACGGCCGTTCCGCTCGTCCCGTAGACACAATCGCCGGGGCGGTTGGACAGGAAGATATGCAACATCTCGGTGGACCCGACGCCGTCCACGATCTCGGTTCCCGTCAGGCGTTGCCAGCCCTCGCCCACTTCACGCGGCAAGGCCTCCCCTGCAGAAGTGCAGAGCCGCAACGCGTGCTCCGGCGCTTCAGGTGCCGCCTGCACCATCGCGGCGAACAGCGTTGGGACCGCGCATAGGATCGTTGGGCGCATCTCTTCCATGATTCCGTAGACCGCATCCGGCGTTGGCCGCCCTCCAAACAGAACCGTTGTCGCGCCAACAGACATCGGGAAGGACATGCCGTTGCCCAAGCCATACGCGAAGAACAACTTGGCGACGGAGTAGACCGTGTCCTCTTCACGAATACCCAGAACCTGATCGCCAAACGTATCGCACGTCGCCTTCAGCGACCCATGCACATGGCGCACGCCCTTGGGCTGCCCCGTGGAGCCACTGGAATAGAGCCAGAAGGCCAGCTCATCTTCGTGAGCGTCGACCGTTTCAACTGGCTCTGCCCCGGCGATGAAATCGCGGTAGCTTTCGGTCATTTCGGGCGCATCGCCAATCACGAGGATGGCGCGCAGGAACTTGTTGTCGCGCGTGGCAGGTTCCACCACCTCCCACATCTCTTCCGACACGACGAGGATGGAGGCGCGACTGTCGGTTAGGATCGTCTCGTAGACATCCGCTGAAAGCAGCGTGTTCAGCGGCACCGGAATGGCACCGGCCTTCAGACTGCCCCAGAAGACCACCGGAAATTCGATCTGGTCGCGCACGATCATCGCGATCCGTTCCTCACGCCGCACGCCGTGACGGTAAAGCGCGCCTGCAAACCGCGCAGTATGGTCGTTCAGCTCCGCATAACTCAGCGATCGCTTGCGCCCGTCGGCCTCGGCAAAGGCGGTCTTGTCGCCGCGCCCTTCGGCCACGTGGCGATCTACAAAATGGGTTGCTGCATTTGCCATTCTGTCTCTCCCTTCACCTCACGCGCAGGATCACGGCCATGGCCGAGTCCCCCGCGGCACAGCCCTGAAACAAGCCTGTTCCTCCGCCGCGGAGCGTAAGTTCTTCTATAAGTTCAATCATCGCCCGCAGGCCCGTTGGCCCCTGAGGATGCCCCCAGATCAGTGAGCTGCCGAAGTTGTTCATATCGCGCCAGTCGATCCCAAAGGCGCGCGCAAAGGCGATGTCGTTCACCGCAAACGGATTGTGCGATTTGATCGCATCCACCTGATTGATCAGCAGCCGGGCGCGATCCAGCGCCGCGACACTGGCCTTGATCGGCGCAGCAGGCATAAAACCCTTTTCCTCTCGCGCTTGGGCAATGGCCAAGATCTCGACAATCGGGTGATCCACCCCGCCAATCTCCCGCGCGCGTCCTTCATCCCCCACCACAACCATCCCCGCATTGCCGTCCGCCGGATGGGTCTGGCTCGCGAAAGTGATAGTGCCATCCTTCATCACCGGGCGCAGGCGGGCGATCTTTTCGGCGTCGGCAGGCTCAACGCCCTCATCCGTGTCCAACCGTCCGACCGATTTACGGAACCGAGCATCGGGCACATCCAGCACCGGCATATAGCGTCGCTGGAACGCGCAATCATCAGCCAACGCATCGTCATACTGAGCGCGCCGATGCAGGGTAAGATCGTGCTGTTCTTCCGTCGTGATACCTTCGCGCGCGGCGACATTCTCGCCCGTCTGGATCATCGCGTTGCAGGCCCAAGGGTCGTGGCCGAAATTGTCCATCACCACGTCTTCCGACGCCCCCGTTCCACCCGGCCCACCCGGCGCGGGGAAATAGACGTGCGGCCCGTTCGACGTGCGATCCCCTGACACGATCAACGCCTGCTGCGCGCCTTGAAGTGTTTCCCCCACCGCTGTCGCCAAAAGCCGCGCCCCTGTCGCGCAGGCTTGGGAAACCATCGGAGCGGCAAGCCCCTCCGCCCCCATCATCGCCGTAAACCATGGCCCGCCGAAAAAGCTGCCCTTCTGGATCACGGTCTGCCCGAAGGCCGCGAAATCGAAGCTGCCCGCGGGCAGGTCCATCCGCGTGATCTGGGCCTTGGCAACATGTGCTGCGAATTCGACAGAGTTCAGATGCGCAAGGCTGCCCTGCCAGCGGGCGAAGGGTGTGGACCAATAGGCGCCGTAGGGGATGTAGGCCATCAGGCACCTCCGATCGTGATGGTGGCGGGGTCGGTATCGTCATAAAGCCGGTCGATCAGCGCGGCCCGCCGGGCCCTGATCCGCGCGAAGTTCAGATTGCCCTTGGCCGTGATCTCGCCCTCCGCAATCGAAGGTGGTTCTGAAAGGATCAGCGCGCGCGTGATTGTCTGGGCGGAGCCGCCGGTGAAGCCCGAAAGCTTTGCGCGGATCGGGAGGGCGTCGGCAATCAACGCGCCACCGTCTTCCTCGGATGCATCCCGCATCGCTTGCGCCGGGACGATCAGCAGGCCCACTTCGTCGCGCTCCTCACCCGTCACGATCACATCCTGCGCGATGCCCTTCAGCGCGCCCAAAACCTCCAACCGCAGGGCCGCCGCGCGCACCCAAATGCCGGTGCTGAGTTTGAAGTCTTCGGAGATACGTCCATCAAAGGCGAGGCCCTGGTTCGCGTCGCCCTCGTCCAGAAATCGCATCGCATCGCCCGTGATGAAAAAGCCCTCATCATCGAGCGCCTCCGCCGTTTTCTCCGGCGCGCCCAGATAGCCGGTGAAGATCGACGGGCCTTTCACGCGCACTTCCGACCGGTCATCTGCGGGCACCAGTTTCACATCGACGCCGGGTAATGGCACGCCCACGACGCCGGACCGCTCAGTCGGTTCATGTTGCAACAGCGCCGCCGGGGCGGTTTCGGTCAGGCCCCAGCTTGAGGTGAAGAAGGGCTGTTTGCCCGCCTGTTCCGCCATGGCCCAAAGGTCGGCCCAGACATCCTGCGGCAAGGACGCGCCCGCATAGAACAGCATGTCGAGGTCTTCGAAAAACGCCCGCGCAAAGCCTGGATCGTCTCGCATCGCGTCGCGCAGGGCGGCGAAGCCCACCGGCACATTGAAGCTGATCGTTCCCTGCTTGATGCGGTTGTTCTCAATGGTCTTGCCGATCAGCGAAGGGATCGGCTTGCCGCCGTCGATGTAGAGGCTACCGCCATTGGCGAGCACAAGATTGAAGTTGTGCGACCCGCCAAAGACATGGTTCCACGGCAGCCAATCGACCAGCACCGGCGGGCGTTCGCGCAGAAAGGGCAGGCAGGCCGCGATCTGTGCCTGATTGGTCGTCAGCATCCGGTGCGTGGTCAGCACGCCTTTCGGGGCGGAGGTGCTGCCCGACGTCATCAGGATCTTTGCCACCGTATCGGGCGTGACGCCTGCGTTCACTGCGCCGCCGGCTTTCGCCAGATCGTCCAGCGTCAGGCCCGGCCCATGCGCCATAATCGGGCGGGCATCGCGGAAGACGTCGCGCTCAAACACCTCGGCCAGCACAAAGCCGTCCTCTGCAAAGACAGCCGAAGGCTGGATGAGGGTTGCGATCTCGTCCAACCGCGCGCGTGCTGCCGGGATCATCGCATATTGTTCCGCCACCGGGCAGAACGGCACGCCCGCATATTGCGCCGCGAGCGACAAAAGGCCATGAGCCACCGAATTGCCGGTCAGGATCATCAGCGGGCGGTCCGGACCCATCCCAAGATCGAGCAACCCTGCAGCTATCGACCGCGCCTGCTCACGCGCCTCTGCATAGCTGACTTCGTGCCAGCCATCCCCGCTGCGTTCCGCAAGGAGAACCGCATCTGGCGTGGTCTCGGCCCAATGGTCCAGCCAATCCGTCGTCCGCGTGGCAGCCTCACCCAAAGGCTCCCTTGCCCGCAGCAAAATCGCTCCATCCGGGCGGTCTTCGCGGATCACATCATGGGGTTTGAACGCCACGCCGCACCTCCCCTTCTTCCGCCCCCGGTCCCGCCGCCTCCACAGCATTCAACCCATCGATCAGCGCCCAAACCGCTGCCTCATCCAACTGCGCCGTCAGCTTGCCATCGAACACCTGCAACGCCCCCCGCGCCTCGGTGTAGTGGGCCCTCCCGGCCAAAGTCGGATGCAGCTCATAGGCCCGACGGTCCCCTTCAACCCGCCGCCGCGTGATCCATCCGGCCTTCTCCAAACCGTCGATGATCTGCACCAGATTGGGCCGCTCGATCGCCAAGACCTCCGACACATCCGCCTGCCGCAGCCCCGGCGTTTCGACCACAACCGAAAGCACGGAATAAGACGCCCGGCGCAGCCCGAACGGTTTCAACACCCGGTTCACCGCCCCCATCACAGCACTCGATGCGCGCTGGATGTTGTAGCCGACAAGGCGGCGGAGGTCGGCGTCACGGGTCATTGGAAATTCGGCGCCCGTTTTTCAAGGAAGGCGCGAAACCCCTCCTCCGCGTCCGGTGAAGTCTGGGCCAGTGCGGTGCAAAGCGCCTCGGTAAAGAATCCCTCCTCCGGAGCCATGGCGTTAATCCGGGCAACACCATGGATCGCAAAGTAATTCGACAGTCGCGCGTTGGACGCGATCTGTTCCGCCAGCTCCCGCGCCGTGTCCATCGGGTCGTCCGCAACGTAGTGACAAAGCCCCAGCAATGCGCCCTCTTCCGCGCCATAGGTCCGGCCCGTCAGCATCATTTCGGTCAGCCGATCCGGCCCGATGATCCGCCCCACACGCACCGTCGCGCCGCCACCTACAAAGAACCCGCGCTTGCCCTCGGGCAGTTGGAATTTCACATCCGGCGCAGCCACGCGCACATGGCAAGCCGAGGCCACTTCCAGCCCGCCGCCGATCACCGCACCGCGCATGGCCGTCACCATCGGCAGGCCACCGAATTGCACCTTATCAAGATAATCGTGCCACATCCGCGAATGCGCCATGGCCTCATCCGTTGAGCGCTCCACCTGCTCCGCCAGATCCAGCCCCGCGCAGAAATGGTCGCCCTCTCCGGTCAGGATCGCCACGCGCACGCCATCGGGCGGGTTGGCGCAGAAGCCCGCGAGTTCCGCAATCAGCGCGTCGTTCATCGCATTGCGCTTCTCGGGGCGGTTCAGCGTCAGCGTGGCGACAGGGCCGTCTATGTCGATCAGCAGGCTCACCGGGGGGGCAACCGTGTGGCGCCGTCCAGGCGGATCACTTCGCCGTTCAGATACGGATTCTGCACAATGTCAGCGACAAGCTGGCCAAACTCGGAGGGATCCCCGAGGCGATGCGGAAACGGCACGTTGGCGACAATCGCCTGCGTCGTCTCTTCCGGCAGGCTCTCCATCATCGGCGTGTTGAATAGGCCTGGCGCAATCGCATTCACGCGGATGCCGGGCTTGGCCAATTCGCGCGCCAGTGGCAGGCACATCGACGCAATCGCGCCCTTGGAGGCCGCGTAGGCCGATTGCCCCACCTGCCCGTCCTGATAGGCGGCAGACGCCGTATTGATCACCACCCCGCGTTCGCCTGTTTCCAAAGGCGGCAGATCCATCATCGCCTGAACCGCGTAGGTCATCACGTTGTAGGTGCCGATCAGGTTCACCTCGATCACGCGCCGGAACAGGTCGAGCGACGTCTTCCCCTCACGCCCCACGATCCGGGCCGCATGGCCAATGCCCGCACAATTCACGCAGATCCGCGCCGCCTGCCCGAACCGAGCCATGGTCGATGTCACCGCGGTCGCTGCGTGTTCCGCATCTGTGACGTCGCATTGCTGGGAATATCCGCCGATCTCGGCAGCTACGTCACGCGCCCTGTCGCCATCCATATCCAGAACGGCCACGTCCGCGCCTCGGTCCGCAAGGTAGCGCGCCGTGGCCTCCCCCAGCCCACTTGCACCACCCGTGACGATGGCCACTTGTCCGTCGAGTTGCATCCGGCCTCCCTTCCTTCAGCATCCGATTCCCGGATAGTTATATCATATAATCATCTACCAGGTGATAAAGACCAACGTGATCACCGGGAACGCCACCAGCAGCACCACGCGCAGCAGGTCGGACGCGATGAAATACAGCACTGCGCGATAGGTCGCCGTCATCTTCGTCGTCTTCTCCATCGCGTTGATGATGAACAGGTTCATGCCCACCGGCGGTGTGATCAGCCCGACCTCCACCACAATCAGCACAAGGATACCGAACCAGATCGCCACCTGCTCGGAATTGATCCGGTTCAGCGCGCCTTGGTTCACCCGCCGCAACTCCAGCGCGCGGGTCTGATCGCGGGTCAGTTCCTCACCCGCCGCCAGCGCCCGCAGCGCCTCGTCCAGCGGCACGATATCCGCGCCGAAATGCGCCATGATCGTGTCGAACTGCACCGTCTGCGCCAACGTCAGCTGCGCGCCTTCACGGTAGGCGGCAAGCAGCGCATCTACGCTGTCTCGGGTCATATCCGGCACCGACAGCAGCGCCTCCATCCCCCGCGCGGCATGCAGCTCCGCCATCGACACGAAGCCGAAATCAAGGCCTTGCATCACCGGCCAGAAGATTGGGATGGTCAGCAGGATCATCGACAGCGAGTCCATGAAACAACCGAGGATCAGGTAGAAAATCAGGATCAGGATCAGGATCGTGTAGGGGCTGAAGCCGCTGGTTGTGACCCATTCCGCGATGCCCTGCGGCACCTGTGTCAGCGCGAGGAAGCCATTGTAGAAGGCCGCACCGAGGATGATGAAGAAGATCATCGCGGTGGAGCGAGCCGTGACCATGAAGCTCTCGATCAGCGAGGCACGGTTCAGCCCGCCGTTGAAGTACGCAATAAGCCCAGTGCCAAGCGCACCAACGGCGGCCCCTTCGGTCGGCGTGAACCAGCCCGCATAGATGCCGCCGACAACCGCACCGAAAACCAACAGGACCGGCCAGATCTTGGTCAAAGCCGCTAGCCGTTCCGAATAAGGCATCCGCGGCCCGACGCCCGCGCTTTCGGGGTTCAACGCGACGTATATGCGGATCGCGATGATATAGCCCAGCGCCGCAATGATGCCGGGAATGAACGCCGCAAGGAAAAGCTTCGCGATGTTCTGCTCGGTCAAGATCGCGTAGATCACCAGCACGATGGAGGGCGGGATCAGGATGCCAAGCGTGCCCCCCGCCGCCAGCGCTGCCGTCGAGAACCCACCGTCATAGCCATACCGCCGCAACTCCGGCAGCGCCACGCGCCCCATGGTGGCTGCGGTCGCCAGCGAGCTTCCGCAAATCGCCCCAAAGCCCGCGCAAGCGCCCACAGCCGCCATCGCCACTCCGCCCTTGCGATGGCCCAAGAAACCTTCCGCCGCCTTGAACAACGCTTGAGACATACCGCCCAACGTTGCGAAGTGCCCCATCAACAGGAACATCGGAATGATGGTCAGCGAGTAGCTGGAAAACGTCGTGAACGTTTCGGATTTCAGCCGCCCGAATGGCACCTGCGTGTCGCCCGTCACCATGATCAGGCCAACGAGGCCCGTGAAGAACATCGACAGGCCTATTGGCACCCGCAGGAAGATCAGCGTCAGGAGGAAGGGAAACGACAGGATCCCAATGAGTTGGTCGCTCAATGCTCCGCCCCCAGGTCGGGGGGCAGTACCGTACGCCCTGACACCATTTCAATGAACCGTACAACGCCGAGATATACGGCCACCACTGCGGCCAAAGCCGCGCCGACAAAGCCGATGGCGTAGGAATACCAGACCGGCAATTGTAGCTCCAACGTGGTCTGGCCGCTGTTGAACTTGGTCATCAGCCCGCCGAACAACTGCACCGCGATCAGCACCATGACGCCCGCGAAAACCACCTCCGTCACGCCGCGCAACCAGCGGTTCGTGCGGTCGGACATCGCGCTCGTAAATATATCCACCGTCGCGTGCCCGCCGGTGATCTGGCAGATCGGCAGGAAGGCAAAGATCACGAACGCCACGCCCGCCTCGATCAATTCGAATGTCCCGAGGATCGGCCCCACGCCAGCGTCGATCATCCATTGGCCAAGGCCCGCCAGAAAGCCGTCTTCCACCATCCAGTGAAACAGCCGGTCCACCAGCCGCATCACGATGTTGAAGACCGTCATAAGGATAAGCACCGACAGCATGATCCCACCCAGGATCGCCATCAGGCGCGACAGAAACAGAAGCGCGCGGTACATCTATGTCCCCGGAGAAAGAAAAGGGGCCGCGTGGTGTCGCGGCCCCCTCGTTTGGCTTACTGGGCGCAGTCGCCGTCCATCAGCTCACGCGCGCGGTCGATCAGCGCCTGGCCGTCCAGCCCGCTGCCCGCCACGTCGTCGATCCAGCTCTGGTAGATCGGCTCAACAACCGGCATCCACACTTCCTGTGCGGTTGCCTCATCAATCATGATGATGTTGTTGCCCGCTTCCACGGCCAGTTCACGCGCCGGACCATCGGCATCGGCCTGCGTGCCGCCTGCGAAGACCGAGAACTCGAGGCCCGAGTTTTCGTCGAGGATCTGCTGCAGATCTTCCGGCATGTTGTTGTAGGCGTCGTTGTTCATCGCCAGCACAAAGGTCAGCGTGTAAAGGCCGTTGCCTTCAAACCCGGTATGGTTCTCGACCAGTTCCGGCACGCGCAGCGCCGCCGTCACTTCCCACGGGATCGTCGTGCCGTCGATCGTGCCGCGCGACAGGCCCTCAGGCACCGCAGGCACAGGCATACCAACTGGCGTTGCACCGGTCAGTTCCAGCAACTGGTTCACAAGACGCGAACCACCGCGAATCTGCATGCCCTGCAGGTCTTCGGGCGTCTCAACCGGATCCGCCGTGTGGAACATGCCGGGGCCGTGGACCCATGTGCCAAGCAGGTGCACGTCCGAGAACTCTTCCTGCATGCCCTCTTCATACATCGTCCAGTAGGCGCAGGACGCGGCGCGCGCATCGGCGACCATGAACGGCAGTTCGAACACTTCCGTCGACGGGAAGCGGCCCGGCGTGTAGCCGACCACGGTCCAGACGATATCGGCCACGCCGTCAATCGCCTGATCCATCAACTCTGGCGGGGCGCCGCCCAATTGCATCGAGGGATAGCGCTCGATCTCGATCCGACCGCCGGATGCTTCTTCGACCTGATCGGCCCAGACATCCAGAACCAGCGCGGGGACGTTGGCCTGCGCGGGCAGAAACTGGTGGAGCTTCAGCGTCACCTCCGCCTGCGCAAATGCGCCTGTGGCGGCCATCGCGCCCGCGGCAACTGTGCCAAGCGCCGTCATGAGGGTTTTGGTTTTCATGTATCTTCCTCCCTAAAAACTCGTTGAAGCATGGGTTTGCCCCATGTCTGTGTCGGGGCCGGTCACACCCGGCCTCCCTTAGATAGATATGATGCATAACTATTGTCGTCTGTCACCATATTCGATTGCTCTGCCCTATCCCTTTGCTCTGCGGCCCAAAAAGAAAGCGCGCTTATCATCTGTCTTGGCCCGCCGAGCCTTGGGCGATAGAATCACCAACATGTCTGAAATCTACACGATGCCCGGCCATCTGATACGGCGTTTGCAACAAATCTCGATCAGCGTCTTCACCGACCGCATGAAAGCGCTCGGCCACGACCTCACCGCGCCACAGTTTGCGACCCTTGCGGTCCTGTCGAACTCGCCCGGCATCGATCAGGCCACACTGGCCGGAATGATCGCCCATGATCGCCCGACCATTGGCGGTGTGGTGGAGCGGTTGGAGGCCAAAGGCCTGCTCACCCGCCGCCGGAACGAAAAAGATCGCCGCGCCATGATCCTCGAACTGACCGACGCGGGCGCGGCCTTGCTGGATGCCATCACGCCTGAAGTCCGCGCGCTGCAAGACGACATCCTTCCGGGCCTGACAGAAGCTGAGCGCACCGAATTCGTCCGCCTCGCCGCCGAGGTCGCCAAAGTCGGCAACGACGCCGCCCGTGCGCCCATGGTTCTGCCCGCAACCGCTCAAGACAGCACCTGATCGGGGAGCGCCGGGCCGAGGGCGTCAAGCAAGTCTGCAACCCGGGCCCGGCACGCAACCTCTGCGCGGCCCGCCCCCAACGCGGCCTCCGCCGCCGGGTTGGACCGCAACACCAACCGCCGCCAGCCGTGCAGAACCAGCACCCGCAAAGCGAACCGGTCGAGCGGATCGTTCGGCAGGTCATCGTCACCGGGCAACGTCGCAGACAGCGCTGCAAACTCCGCCTCACATGCCGCCTCATCCAGCGCCGCACGCACCCATGCGGGCCAGTCACGGTTCTCTGGAACAGCGACCAGCCATTCCTCCGGCAAGTCCACCTCAGCCCCGCAAACGAGCGCGAAACTGCGAGAGATTGGCACAGCAGACAGGGCCTCCGGCAACAGCGTCAGTGCGTCGGGCGCATCCGGCGGGAAGCCCACCAAGCGGCACGGCGCGCCTTCAGCGGCGTCTCCATAAACGCGGTCCGCCACAGCGCGCGTCTGCGCCTTTGCGCTGTCCGTCAGCCTGTGGAACCCCACGCGCCCTTCGCGGCGGCTATCGACCCACCCGTCGCGCTTGAGCCGGTGCAACGCCACACGCATCGCTTGTGGCTGCAATCCGATCCGCTCGACCAAGGCCGACAGGACCAGCCCTGAGACCTCCCCCTGCCCCGCCTGCGCACAATCGCCAAGGCACGACACGATCACAGACCACAGTTTCAGCGGGCTGGCCTCGGACAAAGCACTGGCCAAGTCTGCCACGGGGTCGCCTGCGTGAAGCTGCGTCACATTCATTTCGCCACCATCGTCAGCAACTCATATTCAGCGACGGCCTCATCATCCTGATTGCGCACATCCGCGTGCCACCGGACCTCACCGTATTCCTCATTGCGCGACTTCTTATCCATCACAGTCAAATGCACCCGGATCGAGTCCCCCGGGCTGACGGGCTTCAGGAACCGCAAGCTGTCCAACCCGGTATTGGCCAGCACCGGCCCCTCGTTCGGCTCCACGAACAGCCCCGCCGCAAAGCTCAGGATCAGGTAACCATGGGCCACGCGCCCCGGAAAGAACGGGTTCCGCTTGGCCGCATCTTCATCCATGTGCGCGTAGAACGTGTCGCCGGTGAAATGCGCGAAATGCTCGATATCGTCGAGTTTGATCTCCCGCGCCTCGGTCTCTAGCGTTCGCCCGACCTCCAGACCCCCGAACCGCATCTGAAACGGATGCTCTACCGCCGCGTGTTTCGTCCCGCCCGGCACAAACCGCCCCGTGACTGCGCTCAGAATATCAGGCGAGCCCTGCACCGCCACGCGCTGCATGTAATGCTTTACCGCGCGGATACCGCCAAGCTCCTCCCCGCCGCCGGCGCGCCCCGGCCCGCCGTGGGTCAGATGCGGCATCGGCGCGCCGTGGCCCGTGGCCTCCTTCGCGCTGTCGCGGTTGTTCACGTAGACGCGCCCGTGCCATGCGCCGACACCGGTTACAACCTCACGCGCCACCTCACCCGAATGCGTGATGAGTGAAGCCACAAGCGACCCCTCCCCCCGGTTCGCAAGCGCGCAGGCGTGGCCCAAATCACGATAGGGCATCAGGGTCGAGACCGGCCCAAATGCCTCCGTCTCATGGACGAGCGTTGCCGCATCGGGGTCAGCGCAGTGAAACAGCATCGGGCAAAGATACGCGCCGTTTTCCGTGTCGCCGCCAATCTCGCCTTCAAACACCAACTCCGCCTCGCGGTTGATCCGCGCCATCTTCTCGCGCACATCCTGCTGCTGGGACATGGACACCAACGGCCCCATGTTCGTCTCGCGATCCCGCGGATCGCCGACCACAACCTTGGACAGCTGCGAGGACAGCCGATCAACGAGCGGCTGTAGGAGGGGCTGGGGCACCATCACCCGCCGGATCGCCGTGCACTTCTGCCCCGCCTTGGTCGTCATCTCGCGTAGAATTTCGCGTGCGGCGATCTCGAACTCCGGGCTCTCCACCGTCACATCCGGCCCCAGAATGCTGGAATTCAGCGAATCCTGCTCCGCCGTGAACGGCACGCCGCGCGGCAGCCCATCCGCCACAACCGCCGCCGTCGCCGCCGAGCCAGTAAACGTCACCGCGTCCTGCGGGCCCAACACGCTCAAACCCTCTCCAACGCCGCCCGTCACCAATTGCAGCGCACCGTCCGGCAGAACGCCAGCCTCCAGCATCAGCCGCACGCATAGCTCTGTCACATGCGCCGTCGCTGTGGCCGGTTTCACGATAGACGGCACACCTGCCAGAAACGCAGGCGCGATCTTCTCCAACATCCCCCAGACCGGGAAGTTGAACGCATTGATGTGGAACGCGACGCCCAGACGCGGCGTGTAGATATGCTGCCCGCCGAACGCGCCGGTCTTGCCCAAAGGCTCCCACGCGCCATCAACCAGCACATGCCCCTCCGGCATCTCCCGCCGCCCCTTGGAGGCGAAGACGAACAACGTCCCAATCCCGCCGTCGATATCGAATGCGTGATCCCTCTGCGTCGCGCCGGTCGTGAACGACAGGTCATACAGCTTCTGTTTGTGCGCATTCAGATGCAGCGCCAGCGCCTTCAGCATCCGCGCCCGGTCGTGGAAATCCATCTTGCGCAACGCAGGCCCGCCAAATTCACGCGCATAGGCCACAATGCCCGCCACATCGAGCGTGTCATTGCCCGCCTCGGCAATCACCTCGCCCGTCGCCGCATCCGCAATTGGCCGCGCACCGGCCCCGGCCGCAACCCAGACACCCTTCGCGTAGCTTCCAATGCGTTGCATGATTTTCCCCTCCCGAAAAATCTTGTAACACTTTGCGCGATGCGGCAGGGTGACGCAATAGGGAGTTTGGGAGGACTCGCGAATGACCCCGAAAGAACGTGCTGAGCGCAGCGCGGAAGCGATGTGGAAAGGCGATCGCGCGTCCGCTTGGGTCGGCATGCAGATAGTCGAAATCGACGAAGGCCGCGCAATCCTTACCCTGCAGATCGTTGAGAACCACTGCAACGGTCACGGCATCGGTCATGGCGGCGTTACCTTTATGCTGGCAGACAGCGCTTTCGCCTTTGCCTGCAATTCTCGCAACGTCGTCACCGTCGCCCAGCACAACAGCATCAGCTTTCTTGCGCCCGTCCGCCTTGGCGATACGCTGAAAGCCGACGCGCGCGAGATCACGCAATCCGGGCGGTCTGGCATCACCGATGTCACCGTCACCAATCAGGACGGCGTTGTCGTCGCAGAATTCCGCGGCGCCTCGCGCGCCATCGGCGGCCAGCTTTTCGAGGAAGAGACATGAAAGACCTCACCCCACCCCGCGATACGCTCGATCCGATCGAAATCGCCTCCCGCGACGAAATCGCAGCGCTGCAACTCGAACGCCTCAAATGGTCCCTTAGACACGCTTACGACAACGTCCCTTTCTACCGCGCGCAATTCGACGCGAAGGGCGTCCACCCTGACGACCTGCAAAGCCTGTCGGACCTGTCGAAGTTCCCCTTCACGGTCAAATCCGACCTGCGCGACAATTACCCTTTCGACATGTTCGCCGTCCCGCGCGAGCAGATCGTGCGCATCCATGCCTCCTCCGGAACCACTGGCAAGCCGACGGTCGTGGGTTACACGCAAGGCGATATCAAGATGTGGGGCAACATGGTGGCCCGCTCCATGCGCGCCTCCGGCACGCGTCCCGGCGACATGATCCACAACGCCTATGGCTATGGCCTTTTCACCGGCGGCCTTGGCGCCCATTACGGCGGTGAAGCACTGGGATGCACAGTGGTGCCCGTCTCTGGTGGCATGACGGCGCGACAAGTTACTCTTATAGAAGATTTTCGGCCCACCACGATCATGGTGACGCCCTCCTACATGCTGAACATTCTGGAAGAGTATCACCGCCAAGGCCTCGACCCGCGCGCATGCAGTCTTGAGGTCGGCATCTTCGGGGCGGAGCCTTGGACCAACAAGATGCGCGCTGAGGTCGAAGCCGCCTTCGACATGCATGCCGTCGATATCTATGGCCTGTCCGAGGTCATGGGTCCCGGCGTCGCCAATGAATGCGTGGAAACCAAAGACGGGCTGCACATCTGGGAAGACAATTTTTACCCGGAGATCATCGACCCGCAGACCGGCGAAGTTCTGCCCGACGGCGAAATGGGCGAATTGGTCTTCACCACACTGACCAAAGAAGGCATGCCCATCATTCGCTACCGCACCCGCGATCTGACCCGCCTTCTGCCCGGCACAGCGCGGTCCATGCGGCGGATGGAAAAGATCACCGGGCGGTCCGACGACATGATCATTCTCCGCGGCGTGAACGTCTTCCCCTCCCAGATCGAGGAACAAGTGCTGACGGTCGACGGCCTCGCCCCCTACTACCAGATCGAGCTGGTCAAAGCGGGCCAGATGGATGCGATGAAGGTGCATGTCGAAAGCCTGCCAGAGCATGGCGACGGTGAAGCAAAGGCCGTTCAAGCCGCCACGTTGGCGCATCGAATCAAGGAAGTCGTCGGCGTCACCGCAGAAGTGATCGTAGCCGATCCGGGCACGGTTGAGCGCTCTCAGGGCAAGGCGCGACGCTTGGTGGATAATCGAGCATAACCGGATCGTCCCGGCCTGTGCCGCGCCGATCGAGCCCCCCCCGCACCCCCCAGGATATTCCAGGCACATGGAAGACAAAACGAATTGCGTTACCGTTTTCTTACTGTCGCGCCATGTGTGTAACATTTTGTTGGACCGGGCAAACCTGATCTGATACAACATGACCGCGAATGGGAGGCCCGCCATGTATGCTCAAATGATCAAGTCCGAAGCGACCAGTGACGACCCCGAGAAGCTCGCGGCGTTTCAGGCCCGCATCGATGCGGGTGAGAAAATCGAGCCGAAGGACTGGATGCCCGAAGGCTATCGCAAGACCCTGATCCGCCAGATCGGCCAGCATGCCCATTCAGAGATTGTGGGCCAGCTGCCTGAAGGGAACTGGATCACCCGCGCACCTTCGTTGGAGCGTAAGGCGATCCTTCTCGCCAAAGTGCAGGACGAGGCGGGGCATGGCCTCTATCTCTATTGCGCCGCCGAAACCCTTGGCGTCAGCCGTGATGAGATGACGGAAATGCTGCTCGACGGCCGCATGAAATACTCCTCGATCTTCGCCTATCCCACACTGACTTGGGCCGATATGGGCGCAGTCGGCTGGCTCGTCGATGGGGCAGCGATCATGAATCAGGTGCCGCTGCAACGCACCTCTTTCGGCCCCTATGCCCGCGCAATGATCCGGATCTGCAAGGAAGAGAGTTTCCACCAGCGGCAGGGCTTCGACATCATGATGAAGATGTGCTCCGGCACGCCCGCGCAAAAGCAAATGGCGCAAGACGCGCTCAACCGTTTCTGGTTCCCGGCGCTGATGATGTTCGGTCCGTCCGATGCGGAAAGCACGCATTCCGCGCAGTCCATGGCGTGGAAGATTAAGATGAATTCCAACGACGAGCTGCGCCAGAAATTCGTCGATCAGACCGTGCCGCAGGCCGAATATCTTGGGCTGACCGTGCCCGACGACACGCTTGCCTGGAATGAGGAGAAGGGCGGCTACGATTTCGCCGAGCCCGATTGGGACGAGTTCTTCGAGGTACTTAAGGGCAATGGACCGTGCTCCGTGGACCGCATCGCCACCCGCAAAAAGGCGTGGGACGATGGCCAATGGGTGCGCGAGGGGCTGATGGCGCACGCAGCGAAGAAGCGTGCCGCCAAGGTGGCCGCAGAGTGATGCACCTCGCCGAGATCAACATCGCGCGCCTCAAGCATGATATCGACGACCCGCGTGTGTCGGAATTTGCCGACAACATCGCACGCATCAACGCGCTTGCAGAACGGGCAGAGGGCTTTGTCTGGCGCAATGAGGCCGAAACATCGGGCCCTATTCAAGGGGACGCGCGGATGATTGCAACCATCTCGGTATGGGAAACGGTCGAACAGCTTGACCGCTTCGTATTCGGCACCCTGCATCGCCGCTTCTTCGACAAGCGCCATGCCTGGTTCGATATGCTTGACCGAATGGGTGTCGCGATGTGGTGGGTCGCGCCAGGCACGCAGCCCAGTTTAACCGAGGCACTGGATAGGCTCGACCACCTCGACACCCACGGGCCGTCGGAAACCGCGTTCGGCTGGGAACACCTTGCCCCGCAACCATTCCGCGCAAAGGTTTTGGAGGCTGCGCAATGACCGATCAGCAAGAATGGCCCCTGTGGGAAATCTTCATCCGTGGCCAGCATGGCGCGTCGCATCGCCATGTGGGATCACTCCATGCGCCAGACGCCGAGATGGCAATCAAACATGCGCGCGATGTCTACACACGTCGCAAGGAAGGCGTCAGCATTTGGGCCGTGCCCTCCGCACAAATCGCCGCCTCCAGCCCCTCCAAGAAGGGGCCGATGTACGACCCGGCGGAGGACAAGACTTACCGCCACCCCACCTTCTTCGACATCCCCAAAGAAGTGGGGCCGATGTGAGCGACGACGTTTTCGAATTCCTCCTGCGGTTGGGCGACAACACCCTTGTTCTGGGGCATCACCTGTCTGAATGGTGCGGCAAGGGTCCGGTGCTGGAAGAGGACATCGCGCTGGCCAACACGGCGCTTGATCTGATCGGCCAGACGCAGATGTGGCTCGGCCTTGCGGGAGAGGTCGAAGGCAAAAGTCGCACAGCAGATGATCTCGCCATGCTGCGCGATGCCTGGGATTTTCGCTGCTGTCTGCTGGTCGAGCAACCCAACGGCGATTTCGGCCAGACGATCATGCGGCAATACCTCTTCGATCAATGGCATCTGCTGGCCCTCACCGCTCTTGCCCAAAACCCCAACAACCAGATCGCAGCCATCGCCGCGAAGGCCGCCAAAGAGGTCACCTACCACTGCGAACGCTCCGCGGAGTTGATCGTGGGCCTTGGCGACGGCACTCCGGAAAGCCATGCGCGCATGCAATCCGCGCTCGATCTGCTTTACCCCTATATTGGTGAGCTATTCGAAACCGATGCCACCGACAGCGCCGCGCACTTCGACCCTGCCAGCCTGCGGAGTGCGTATGACGCGGGCCTGGCGGCGACCATGGCCGAGGCCACGCTGACCTTGCCCGACAGCCGTTTCGCCCACAAAGGCGGCCGCACCGGCGCGCGACACTCCGAACATCTCGGACACATGCTGACGGAAATGCAATGGCTCCAGCGCGCCTACCCCGGCGCCACATGGTAAAGCCATCCACCGCGCAGGTCTGGGATTGGCTCGACCAAGTCCCCGACCCGGAAATCCCCGTGATCTCCGTCGTTGACCTTGGCATCATCCGCGACGTGCAGTGGCAGGATGATACCCTCGAAGTCACGCTGACACCCACCTATTCCGGCTGCCCCGCGACTTCCGTCATTGAACTTTCTGTCGATGCTGCCCTGCGTGACCACGGCGTCGAAACCCTGACGCTTAAACGCCAGATTGCCCCGCCCTGGACCACCGCTTGGCTGTCTGACAAAGGCCGCGCCAAGCTAGAAACCTACGGCATCGCCCCCCCGAACCCCGCAGGCGGCCCGACCCGCTGCCCGCGCTGCCAATCCGAAAACCTCAAGCGGATCAGCCAATTCGGCTCCACCCCTTGCAAGGCGCAATGGCAATGCCGCGATTGCCTTGAGCCTTTCGACTATTTCAAGTGCATCTGAATGGCCAAATTCATCCCCCTCACCGTCATCTCCATCCATCGCACCACCGCCGACGCCATCGCGGTGCGCCTAAAGCCCGCTGACGGATCCACCCTGCCGTTCACGCAAGGCCAATATCTGACCTTCCGGCAGGTCATCGACGGCACCGAACTGCGCCGCGCCTATTCCATCAGCGCGGGCGTCACCGACGAAATCCTCGAAGTCGGCATCAAGCGTGTCAAAGGCGGGGCCTTTTCCAACTGGGCGCATGACTCTCTCAAACCCGGCGATACAATCGAGGCGCTCTCACCCATGGGGGCTTTCCACACGCCCCTCCAACCGGACCACGCCAAACACTATCTCGGCTTTGCAATCGGCTCCGGTATCACGCCCGTCCTGTCGATCCTGCGCTCCGTCCTCGCGATAGAGCCGAACTCTCGCTTCACCCTCATCTACGCCAATCGCTCCGCCCGAGACGTGATGTTCCGCGAGGAGCTTGAGGACCTCAAAAACGAGCATCTCACGCGCCTCAATATCGTCCATATCCTCAAGAATGACCCGCAAGGCATCGACCTGTTTACCGGTCGGATCAACGCCGAAAAACTCGACGTGATGTTCAAAACATGGGTGCCCGTCGCCACTGCGGACGCCGCCTTCATCTGTGGCCCGGAACCGGCGATGGAGACCATTGCCGCCAGCCTGCAAGGCCACGGTATGGCCAAAGACGCGATCAAGTACGAACTGTTCGCCAGCGCCCAACCCGGCCAACTCCCGCAACGCGCCATCGCCGACGAAACAGCCACCGGCGCGAAGGCCACCATCATCCTCGACGGCACGGCGCAAGAGATCGACATGACGCCGGGCGAAACCGTGCTGGAGGCCGCCCTGCGCGCAGGCCTTGACGCGCCATATGCCTGCAAAGCCGGGGTCTGCTCCACCTGCATGTGCACAGTCCAAGAGGGTGAGGCTGACATGATCACCAACCACGCGCTTGAAGATTACGAAGTGGCGCGCGGCGTGGTGCTATCCTGCCAAGCCGTGCCCAAAGGCGATGCGATCACGGTCGAATACCTCGATCACTGACCGCTAGGCCGCACCCTGTGCGTCACTCCATTGGCGCGGCGACTGGCCGTACATCCGCTTGAACTCACGGCTGAATTGCGACGCACTGGCATAGCCCACATCCAGCGCCGCCTCGCTCACCGCGACGCCCCCGGCAATCCGCATCGCCGCATTGCCCAACCGCATGGATTTCACGAACTGGATCGGCGACATCGTCGTGACCTGCTTGAACTTTCGATGAAACACCGCCCGGCTCATGCCCGCTCGGTCGGCCATCTCGTCGATGGAAATGGGCGCCTCCAAATGCGCGGCAACGTGAGCGATGGATCGCGCAATCGCATTGCCCGCCCCAAAGGCGTGCCGCGCAAACTGGCCCGCCTCCCCCCTCAGGACCGCGTAGTAGAATTCCCGCAAGCGGAGCGGCCCCAACACGGCCGCCTCCACCTCCGCCTCGCTGGCCTGCACAAGACGCAGCAATGTGTCTGCGAAAGCTTCGTCCCACTGTGCCAACTTGATACCACGCGCGGACTGGCCCGATGGATCGGGGCCGAAAGACGCTCCGGCATTCTCCATATCCATCGCCAACTCCCCCATGATCCGCTGGTCGAGCGTGACAAACACACCGAACAGGGGATTGTCAGAAGATGCCGCGGGGGTTCCCGCCTTCACCGGCAATGACGTGGGACAGCACAGATATTGGGCGCTGTCGTAAACGTAGCGCTGGCCATCCAGCACCGCCTCTTTCGACCCGCTCACAATGGCCACGATACACGGCTCATAGACCGCAGGCGCGCACGGCAAAGGCTCCGTCGCGCGGAACAGTTTGACGCCGGGCACACGGGTTTCGGTCAGCCCATCCTGATCCACCCGAGCCTCAATAATTTGCCTGATCTGCTCCTGTGACATGCAGCATGCCTACAACGCAGAACTGCTCCCTTCAAGCCAAGCGAGACGATTAGACAAGTATTCAATACAATTTTGGCTATTTTTCATTCAGGGTGAGATTTATCTACATACCGAACACGACATCACGACGCTCTGCATCAGGACCCGACCCATGCCAGACACCCAATTCGGCCCGAACGGCTGGACCCCAGACCGCCTCACCTCCCTCGCCGGGAAGACGTACCTGATCACCGGTGCCAATGCGGGCGCGGGCTTTCAGGCCGCCCGCATCCTTCTGTCGAAGGGCGCCAAGGTCGTCATGCTCAATCGCTCTGCTGAAAAGTCCGAAGCCGCCATCGCCGATCTGAAGGCCGAGTACGGCCCCGACGCAGAGGTAAGCTTCATTCGTATGGACCTGTCCGACCTCTCCAGCGTGCGCGCCGCCGGGGCCGAAGTGCTCGCGTCCGTTCCCCGGATCGACGCGCTGATCTGCAACGCCGCCATTGCGCAAGTCCCGACGCAAAAACTGACCGTCGATGGCTTCGAAAGCCAACTCGGCACCAACCATTACGGCCACTTTGTTCTGTGCGGAATGCTATTCGACCGGATCGACGAAGCGCAGGGGCGGATCGTCGTCGTGGCGAGCCTCGGCTATCGCATGGGGATCCGCACGATCCAGTTCGACGACATGAATTGGGATAAGAATTACAGCGCCAATCCGGTCTACAGCCAATCCAAACTTGCCCAGATGATGTTCGCCTATGAGCTTCAGGATCGCATCGCAGAGGCTGGTAAATCGGTCGAGGTCTATGTCTGCCACCCCGGCTCCTCCGCGACGTCGCTGATCTCCACCAGCGGCAGCATCTTCACCCGGATGATCTGGTGGCTCGCCACGAAAACGCCCATGGTCCAGACCGCCGAACAAGGTGCGTTTCCTGAGGTTATGTGCGCCACCGAAAGCGGCCTAGAACAACGCGCGCTCTACGGCCCCACAGGTCGGATGGAAGCCGTGGGCCCCGTCGGCAAAGGCACCTTGCAACCCCACGCCTACGACAAGGACGTCATGTCTCGGCTTTGGGATGTGTCGCAAGACGCAACCGGGTTCGACTGGCCGATCTGATAGGCCCTACGGTGGTCATGGAGTGGGACCCAGGCGGCCTACCAGAACAAGACGAAACGCCGCCCCACAAGGGCGGCGCTCCGCATTTCAGATGCGCGGCAAGACGGCAGCACGATCAACCGGAAGAGGTAAGCTTCGCTGATAGCCACCTTCGACTGCGCATCGAAATCCCGTCGGGTGCGTCAGCTCACACAGGTGTCGCACTCGATAACCCGCAAAAAGCTCAGGCGCTGCGCCGGGGTCAGATGTTGCATGGCCGGATTTGTCCAATCCGCATCCAGCGCGTGCAACTCGATCGCGTCACGGTGGATCGCAACGACAAACGCCTCCGCGTAGCCAACTGTCGGCGCGTCAATGACCAGGTAGTGGGCGTCATTGTGCATAAAGTCTTCAACGACGGTCACCCGAAGGGTTTCCATTAGTCTTGGGCTTGCACCCTCGTAAGGGGCGTCAATTTGAACCGCGAATTGATCGGCAGCGGCAGGCAGGGCAGCCATCGTGGCGAAGAGAGCAGCGGAAAGTACTAAGCATTTCATTGGAGGTCTCCTACAGGTTTTGTTGGTCAACGATGGGGAGAAGGTGCTGTTTCAGGGCTCAGCTGACAAACGGGATTACTTTTGCCCTTGGACAAGTTATCCTTGTGTCAAATGCCCAATCGCCTACCCTCCCTGACGTCTCTCAGGACCTTTGAAGCCGCGGCCCGCAACCTCAGCTTCGCCAAGGCCGCAGATGAGCTCTTTGTGACACCCGCAGCTGTCGGCTTTCAGATCAAACAGTTGGAGCAGGAGCTTGGCGGGCCTCTGTTCCTACGCAAGCATCGCGCAATCGAACTGACGGATAAGGGGCAAGTGCTGCAAAAGCGGCTCGGGCGCGTCTTCGAAACTATTCAAACTGCATGGAGTGAGGCTCGCGAACCTCTCCAAGAAACGGTCTTGAAGGTCAGTGGACCGGCCAAGGCGCTGCACAGTTGGGTCATGCCGTCGCTGGCAGCAGCCAAGGGGGACCGCCCCGATATCCGGATGTCATGGGATCTCTCCAAACAGAACCGGGATCTCGCGGACACAGATTTCGACATGGTCGTGCGTTGGGCGGATGAACCTCTAAATGAGCATCATTGGATTCCGTTATTGCGGACGTGGTTCACACCACTCATGCGACCAGACGTGGCCCGTTTCGTCAGAACACCCCAGGATGTCGGCAAGCAGGGCCTTATCGGCGTCGAATTCGCCACCGACCCCAAAGGCGGCCTGACCAATTGGGCCGCATGGCATAACCTACACAGGATAACGCCACCCACAAGCGATGCAGTCAGTTGCGCGGATACCGCAAGCGCTGTCGAAACCGCGATTGCGACGGGGCACATCGCGATTGGCGGGTCGTTTCTAGCTTGGGAGCATTTGAAGTCCGGAGCGCTTGTTGCGCCGTTCGATACTGCGGTCACGCCTTTCTCGCGGTTTTGGCTTGTGTGCCGCGAAGGGATGCAAAACAGCCCGGAATATCATTGGTTTCTCGATGCTGTACTGGAAGGCGCGCGGCGCTTCGATGCCGCCCCGCACGGCATTTCCCTGTATTTCCCCGATGGAAAAAAGGTTCAGTGAATTGGGGCCTTAGGGTTTTAGCCGCTGACCCTCACGCTGTCTGATTGGTCGTTTGAAGAAATCTTAACAATACGTAACCAAAATCGCCTTTCCCAATCGATTACAAACACTTAACCCCTCTACTCACGCGTGAGCAGCCCTCTCAAACCGCCTCCAGCGCCACCGCGATACCCTGGCCTACCCCGATGCACATCGTCGCCAGTGCCCGCTTCCCGCCGTTCAGTTTCATCTCCAGAGCCGCCGTCCCCGTGATCCGCGCGCCCGACATCCCCAACGGATGCCCCAGCGCAATCGCGCCCCCGTTCGGATTCACACGCGGGTCATCATCGGCAACACCAAGCTCCCTCAAAACCGCAAGCCCCTGCGCCGCAAAGGCCTCGTTCAACTCGATCACATCAAAGTCCGACATGGTCAGCCCCAACCGCTCCATCAGCTTCTTTGAGGCGGGCGAAGGCCCCATCCCCATGATCCGCGGCGGCACCCCTGCAACGGCCCCTCCCAGCACCCGCGCAATCGGCGTCAGACCATGTTTTGCCGCCGCTGCTTCTGACGCGATAATGAGCGCAGCAGCGCCATCATTGACGCCACTCGCATTGCCTGCCGTCACGCTGCCACTCTCCCGAAACGGCGCCCGCAACGCAGCCAGCTTTTCCAGAGTCGTGGCGCGAGGATGCTCGTCTTCCGAGACAACAACATCCTCACCCTTCCGCTGTGGGATCGTGACCGGAGCGATCTCCTCCGCCAAACGATCACTTGCACCAGCCGCCTTCTCCTGCGAGCGCAGCGCAAACGCATCCTGATCTGCGCGGGAAACGCTGTAATCCTCCGCAACGTTCTCCGCCGTCTCGGGCATGGAATCGATCCCGTACTGCGCCTTCATCATCGGGTTCACAAAGCGCCAACCGATCGTCGTATCAAAGATCTCGGCCTTCCTCGAAAACGCCGCATCCGCCTTCGGCATCACAAACGGCGCACGGGACATCGACTCCACACCACCTGCGATCATCAACTCAGCCTCACCTGCCTTGATCGCACGAGCGGCGGCAATCACTGCGTCCATCCCAGATCCGCAAAGCCGGTTGATGGTCGTCCCGGGAACGCTCTCTGGCAAGCCTGCCAGAAGCGCCGACATGCGCGCCACATTGCGATTGTCCTCGCCTGCCTGATTGGCGCAGCCGAACCACACATCTTCAACCGCTTCCCAATCCACGCCGCTGTTTCGAGACATCAAAGCCCGTAGTGGTACAGCCCCCAGATCATCCGCGCGGACGGAGGCGAGCGCCCCACCGAACCGTCCGATAGGCGTGCGGATATAGTCGCAGATGAATGCCTCTGGCATAGCAGCCCCCCTTTTCGTTTCGGGAAAGCTAGCAGGATAGAGGGATGGAGGGAATGCGTTACGCGATGCATCGCCACCAGAAATCGCAGTAACACATCAACGATGTAGGCGTTCGATCCTCAGATGGCCAAGATCGGGGCCCGCATATTGCTCGGATGCCCAAGCCATCCCACTTCCGTCAATCCAGTAACGGTTTTCGAAATCAGCCAAGTCAGAGCCAGGCTGGGCTGAGCACCGTTCCACCACGCGGGTGAGCGTCTGTACACGGCCGAAGATGTTGATCCGTTCAGATCCGGCAAAGCCGACCTCGCAGATATAAGAGGCAACCAATGTCTCCAGATCCCCAACAACCCTGGTATGAACGCGTGGCGCCGAGCCACCGCTGCGCTGCACCAGTGCCTGACGGACCGCCGAGATGTCGGCAGAATACAGATCGTGCAAGTAGCCCCGTGTCGCCCGCAGCACGCCTTCACGACTGAGCGTCACAGTCAGATCGTCGTCACCTTGCCAGGTCTCGTTTGGGCCGTTTGTCGCAATACGGGTCAGCGTGGACGATGTGCCAGCCGACTGGCGCTCCAAAAGGATCAAGGGAACGCCAGCCCGGTTGATCGCTTCGCGTGTCAGAACCGCGCGAGGATCGACAGGGGGCGTTTCGGGGGCATTCCGGGTGAGCAGACTTGTACCAATGGCACGGGCGGCACCCAAAAGTGGGTCATTCGCCTCACTCCCGCAACCTGCAAGCAGCGCCGACGCGGCGAGGCCAGCCATGACACCCTTCAGCGCCATATCATCGACTCCGTTTCTTCAAAGGAGGGGCGGGTATAGTCGATCACCATATCGTGGAGGCGTCCATCCACATCCAAGCGCGCGCCGCCATCGCGCAGAACGGGCCGGATCACGCCGCCACGGCTGTCGCGTGTTGAATTTCCGGTGAACCACGCCAGCGGGATTTCAATGACTAGGCCCTTGTCGAACGACCCTTCCCCGAAACTTTCGAACGAGACATCCGTAAAGGTTGCAAAAGCGCCCACGCGCCAGCCGTTATCGAAGCTGCGTTCCAACGCGATCGTTGTGCCCCAATCACCCGCTAGATAGCGGCCAGCATCTACTTGCAGGTCGAAACTGTCATTCAGACGGTAGTAGGCCGAAACATGGCCAGAGGTGACGTCGTAATCACGCAATCCAAACAGGCCATCATATTCGCGCTGCCAAACGTGATTAAGCTCAACCCCAAGTCCGAGGCGCGAATTCGCCGGCTGCCACAGCAATTCGCCCGACACACCAGCAAACATACGTTCCAGATAGCCGACAGTGACGCGACTGTAGAGGTTTTCGCCAGGTCGCCCGTAGTGGCTGAAGGTCAGACGGTCGACGTAGATGTGACTTTCCTGATGGTAGAGCGCACCATCAGAGCGCACGACTGGGGGCGGGTTTGATGGCGGGTCGTTGGTAATGGCTGCTTGATCCAACGTGCCTACAATCGGCGCACGCACCAATCCATCGGCCACGAACCCGTTTCCAAAGCGGTATTGGCCCGAAAACTCGACGCCCAGATCAAATAGGAATGGATTGTCGGGGTCAAAAACAGACGTGTTGAGGTAAGGCCCGATGCCCCATGTGAAGCGCGGGCGTTCAACCTCGACTTCCAAGCCAACAGGGTCTGGTGTCGTGCGGGCATCCTCAATCTCGGCAACCGCAATAGCAACTTCTGCGCCGCCGGGATCGAATTCCAGCAATTCGAGATCCGATCGCGCGATGCGGACGCGACTTGTGTCGATGCCTTCGACGACGAAGATGACCTCGAACACCTCAACCGATGGCGGCAAGGCCGCACTCATGGCGCGCAAGACGCGGCCAAGGGCCTGGCTTTCATAATTGTAGCGCGTGTTACGCACGCGAATGGTGGCGCGGTGTGCATCAACTGTGAGGCGTTCGAGATGCAAGCCCTGATCCTCGAACAATTGCGCAAAATTGTCCCGCAGGATCGGCCCGCCACCGGGCTGCTCCACCCAATCTGTCGCGTAGGGCTCGGCGGATGGCGCGCGAACCGCAACGGGACGTGGGGCCGGGTCGCCGGCGCTGGGCGGAACCGCTGGGCGATTTGGATTCAGCGTCATTTGAAGGCTGAAGCCAACCGTATCGCCGCCGAGGACGTATGCGCTCCCAATGAACGTGTCGGAGAAGGCGTATGAAGCGGCAATGTTAAATGGAGATGAGGCATCAATGAGCCCATCTGCGGTCTCACGCGCATAGATTTCGGACGAGTATTCAACCTGTACACGCAAACGGTCGGAGGCCTGCCATTCAAGACCACCGAAGAAGGCTGCATCTCCGCGAAAAAACTGATCGGCATTTACCGTGCCGCCGTTGCCAACATCGCGGGAGGGCCGCGTTTCGAACCGTTCGTCGATCGCGCCGAGCGGGTTGGTGAAACTGTTCCGCCCGCCAAGACGGCCCCAGCCAATGCCGCCAGTTACCGCGAGCTGGTCGTATTCGCCAAAATGGCGAGTGGCGACCACGTATTCGCCACTATAAATGCCGGTCCCGGCAATGTCGCGGACACCGACGGCCACAGCAGGAAACCAGCCACGTTCTTCGAGGATCTGCCAATGCAGGTCAAAGCTTCTGTCAAAAAGGAGATCCCGTCCCCTTCCAACATTTGCGAAATCGATAGCGCTGTAGCGGAAGGTCGTCGTCACGCTCGGCAAAACCTGAAAGGCCAAAGTGCCGCGCGTCCCAACACTGGAGTGAGAAACCGTGAAAGAAAGCTCACCATCGGGGAGCGCATTGGCCGTCGGCATGTCGATCAGCCCGGGAAGGCCGTAGGTGTTGACAGTGGTGGACCGGAACAGGTCGGAGGTATCGTCAGCGATTGCTTGAGCAGATACACCGCATCCGAGGCCGACTGATAAGGCGACAACCGAGAACCGCAGTTTGCCAATGCGTCGCAAGTCTTGCCCCACCAAGTTGATTCTGAGCGATCTCAGCGGCCACTCAATCAAGGCTAAGGGATAGCTGCATTGCTGGGGTGGCGGCAATCCCCGGATCGGCACATTCCCTCCGTGCCAGTGCAAAGGAGTGACGCAACTGGGCGCCTTGACGTCTATTCGCGGGAATAGGCGCTCTCGAACCGGTTAATGCCTTCCTCACCGAAGTAGCTACGGGTGGGCATCTCGGTTAAACCAACGGGCACCTTCCTAGGGTTTTCCAAATTGAGTGCCGCCCTAAATGGGACGTAAACCGGTTGATTTTCGGCGACTTCATCAGAGGCGTCACCCATGTTGACTTTGGTGGTGCTGCCCATCGCAACTATTTTCCGTTCGCGCCACACAGCATGCCAACCCCCAAATCGCTTCAATCTCCGGCATGAGGGACAGTCACGAGGCCACTGGCCTTCTGCAGGAATGCAATATCGCATTCTCGATCGAGTTGCCCGGAAGGCCGTTCCACCGTTCGGTACAGGTTGGTGACCCAGGATTGCGCGTACTAAGATTCACAACGGGGTGTAGGTCAATTGCTGCCAGTAGCGCGCTTCCGATAAGCCCAAGCATCATTTTCCAACGTGAAACGAATGACTCGGAACTTGATAGATGCCGATTTCGCTGCGCCCAGTGCGAGAGAGATTCTTTTTGCAGAATGAGTTCCATTAGAACAACCCCATGCAAAGTAGAAAATATCCAAGATTCCCGGCTACACCGACGTTCCGATCTCCGAGTGCCAGCGCTTGGACAACCACTATCAGCCGCGAACTCCCTGGATACCAGCGTAACGCGCTTTGTGCCGTCTCTGAGATTTGGAGAACGGCGTCGTTCCGCTCTGCGCACACTCGCGCCTACGATTTTGGTGGCACTCGACGGGGCAGAACACGTCGCGCTGTATGTCGTCGAAAGTTGGACACGCCATTTGCCTGATCTTCTCGTGCTTAAGTAGATTGAAGAAGAACTCACTACGAGACGTTCATGATGTGGAATTAGCGAACCGAAAACTGAGCTGCGGCGCCCGTCGCATTTGAAGGCCCTCTACAAAAAAGCAGAGGGGTCATCAGCAACATATTTCAAGTAATTGTTTTTATACATTTTTTTGAAACTGGGTGAATTTCGGTTGCCCTTTGATATTTCAACGAATCGGTACATAATGTGAACAAATCAGGACCTTTAGAGGTACAAAATGTCCCAGCACAACACGCACCTTTTGAACTCGGCCTCGTATGCAGCCGTTGAAGCACTGCACAACGCCCAACAGTGGGCCACAAAGGCGACCGATCTTTCAAAATCCATCGGCGAGGATCCGCAGCACAACTTCGATGTGACCACTCACACCGAAGAAACCTCCTCAGAAATAGAGCAGGATTCGACGAGCACGCACGAGATGGTAGATGAAAACGACTACGCACGGCTTGCCAAACTTCATGTAGTTGACATGAACACCCTTCAACGAACGACTCGTGACATCTTCGACACCGATCAGTCGCTCGCCATCCCCCGCGCTGCGAAGGCGGCGGAGTACTTCGAGCGGCTCGGCGAGCTCGATCCAATTCAGGAAATGCTGCTTCACCAAATGATTTCGGTGAATAAGGTTTTTATTGATTGTGGAATGCTTGCAGCGGTTACACCGGACAATCTCGACGTTAATGATCGGTGTGTAGGTAAGATGGTGAAGCTCGGAAACCTTTATGCGAAGCAGGCGATCGTCTTTAATGAACTACGAACAAATTAAGGAAGGAGAAGCGGTTCCAACAATTTGGCACGCTTTGAATACACCACTTTGAAGTGCGTAAGGGCCTACCGACCTGCGCACAAAAATATCACTAGGTGGAAACCAAACTTTTTCTGGAGAGAAGGTAGGGAGAGCTAAATGGGTAGTGGGCACAAACGGTCGACCTCGGCAATGCGCTCTTCTCCTAGATGCCTCGCCAAGACTCGAAATGGTACACCATGCATGTCCCCGGCTGTAAAAGGAAAGCATCGTTGCCGCATGCACGGTGGCGCAAAGGGGACGGGCGCTCCAAAAGGAAACCAGAACGCTCTTAAGCATGGTGCGTACACTCGTGAGAGCCAGGAATTTTTCAACGAAATAAGGGAACTCCTTCGAAGCTGCTCGGATACTCTGCTTCAGTTACAAAATGATGAACTGCCGCGCAAAAATACAAATAGAAAAAGACGTTCAGGGAGAGATTAGAATTGCAGAAAACTCACTACTCGGGGTGCGTTGTATCGAACACAATATCCGACCTGACTGATGATTTAGTAGAGCGAATCGTTCTTCCTTCCAGTGGACAAATGACCTATTGGGACAACGAATTTCCTGGCCTAGGGCTTCGTTGCACAACTAGGGCAAAGTTCTTCGTTTTGAAAATTAATGGATCTACGCGGCCAGCGACACTTGGAGTTTATCCTGAAATACGCTCACTAGACGCGCGCAATCGCGCGGCAACCCTCTTGAATACGCCGAGCGGCGCCACCCTCAAACCAGCCGAGGACGAGTTCGCTGGTTTGGTTGAACGCTACTTGCACGAATGTTCGAATCGCCTTCGCGACTCCACAGCTTCAGCCTACGCTATGTACCTCACTCGCATTGATCTGTGCGGAAACGTAGCAACCATCAAACGCCGAGAAGTGTTGCGCGCGATCCAGCGCCTGACTCCATCTCCGTCTAGCCAAAACCATGCTTACCGTACTTTGAAAGCCTTTTTCAGTTGGCTTGAATTACACGAATATGTGAACTCCAACCCGCTTGATGGGTTTAAGAGTCCGCACAAATTAAATGGCCGCGAGAGAACGCTCAGTGAAGACGAAGTTCGAAACTTGCTGAAATATGTTTTGGTCGAACGGGGAAGGTTCCATGACATTGTCAGCCTACTCATCATGACAGGGCAAAGGCGCGGCGAAATTGCTGGGCTTCGGTGGGGCGAGCTCGATGGAGATTGGGTTCGCCTCGGAGGCGAACGCACGAAGAACGGCCACGCACATAATTTTCCGCTGCCCAGCGCAGCAAAAGACCTGATCAAGGGAATTCAGGGTGGCAAGGTCCACGTCTTTGGGACGCACGACCTCGACAAACCTTTCAGTGGATGGTCACGAGCTCAACGTCGGCTTTTGCGAGAGACTGGCATAAGTGCCTTTACGCTGCATGATCTGAGACGAACATTTGCAACGCTACACGCGAAAATAGGGACTCCTCCGCACGTGATTGAGAGGCTTCTTAATCACAAGAGTGGAGCTGTGAGTGGAGTTGCAGCAATCTATAATCGGCATCACTACGAGGAAGAGATGCTGAAGGCTATGAGTGAATACGAAAAGAAATTGGCTAGCCTCCAAAGCTGATTATGGAAATGCCGTTTCCGCCGTACTCCTCCTTCCAGCGTCAAAATATCTGATCAGCCACACCGATCTGGATAATCGCGCCCAACTCGGCCTGCTTTGCCCCGTAAACACCTCAACTCATCGTAACTTCGTGACACTCTCTTCGGGCTTCGGGCGCCTTCTTACCGTGTTTTTCCTCCGTTTCCGCAAACATAGGGGAGGATTACTCGGGCGGGGCCGGCCGCAATGCGCGCCAGTTTACGATCGGCAGCAATCGTTAACGGTATATTAGTTGCTTTTTTGCGCCAGCAAAAACCCGCCTTGCGTGAAATGGCGGTGCTGGGATGAACCATGTCTTGTTAAACCCGTACTCGTTCTGCACCTAAAGGCGCTCCCAACTGGAGTTGGAGTTGCCCCGGTTTCGTGGACGGTTACGGGCTTAGAGATTCCAGCCCTTCAGTGGCGATCCTTTCGTAGTTGATCGGCGACCTGCACCCCAAAGCAGAATGCCTGCGCGAGGGGTTGTACCATCTTTCGATGAATTCGAAGCATGCGATGCGGGATTCAGCCTTTGTCTTGAACTTCCAACGATCCAGCAACTCGCATTCAAGGGTAGCGAAGAAGCTTTCGCACATGGCGTTGTCATAAAAATCGCCGACCGATCCCATTGAAGGGCGAAATGCAAGTTGGCGATGATTTGGCACTTTCACTACAGGATTGCGCGGATGGCAGCGGCGCATTGGTGCTGGTGGACGGGGAGTCATACGTCAAGTTGCTTGGCGTTAGCGTCTCTGAGTCTCCATTTGTAGAAGCAGTCATTGCCGTGGCCTAGCCAGCAAAACTGCGCAGTTTATCGAATTGGGCCATCGCCTATCTAAAGAGGCGCTTCACTTCGAAGTCTTCGCGAACGTCCACTTGGAGCACTCATTCGCAACGGTATTCGCTTTGAAAACTCCCGCGTCTGTTAATGGGAATTATCGGGAAAACCGTCCACGCGAAAACAGCTTCGGCTGGGCCTCACGCTGCATCAGCGCATTTTCATCGTGTGCCGTTTTGTTGCCATTTAGATGCCCCTCTGACAGCGATTTTTAGTTGCCCAATTCTAGAGTCGGAAGACACGTTCGGCGCTGACCTCAGGGGTGACCCGAAAAAATCGTCCAGATGAACCAAACTGCTTCTGCGACCCTGCCGGTCAGCTTGAAGCGTTTCAGTAACCTGGTGATCTTCAACTCTCCCGCAATGCCCGCCCGAAATACGCCATGAACGGCTCTAACAGATAACTCATAGGCGTGCGATCTTCCGTGCGGATAAACGCGTCTACGGGCATACCGGGCACCAAAACGCGCCCTCCAAGAAGTGCAGCCTGATCTTCGGGAAGGGTGATCTCGGCGCGGTAGAAACTGCTGCCGCTTACGTCATCGACAAACGCATCCGCCGAGACCTGACTGACCAGCCCAGTGATTTCCGACAGCTCATTCTGGTTGAAAGCCGGGAAAACCAAGGTCACGTCCTGCCCCGTATAAACCTGATCAACGTCGATCGCCGGAACGCGTGCAGAGATGACAAGCGGCCGCCCCTCAGGAACCAAATAGGCGAACGGATCGGCGGGGCGCAAAACCGAGCCTGATCCAAATATCGTCAGGCCGTGGATATGACCAGGCACCGGCGCGCGCAGCTCCATGCGGGCAATGCGCGTCGCAAGACTGTTGGCGCGTTCTGTCAATTCTTGCTCGGCGACGCGGGTTTCACGTAGCAACGCTATCGCCTGTTCTCGCCGCTCGGTTTGAAGCTGCAGGATTTCCAACTCCGTCTCGATTATTCGTTCCGCGGCTTCAGCCTGACCAGCGACCACTTCGCCGGCCGAGCCCTGAAGCTGAACAAGCTCTTGGCGTAGTCGCACCACCGGCTCGCGCGTGCCAGATCCGCTGTCCAGAAGCGCCTGCCGCCGTTCCAATTCCTCCTCGACAAGGGCAACCTGACCGACCAAGGCCTCTTGCTGCGCCTGAAGGGCCTGCACTTGCGCACTGATCTGCGTAATGCGACCGCGCAATTGCTCCAGCGCCTGTTCAGCGGTCTCGGCGCGGGCGGCAAACAGGTATTGTTGACCTGCCACAAGGTCAGCGATTTCTGGATCGGTTTCCGCGAGCGCGCGCAACTCTGGCCCAAATGAAAGCTCTTCGCGCCCGTCCCGCTCGGCCTCCAGTCGCGCGCGGCGCGCCTGCACTTCAGCCAGGTTGGCCTGCACAACGGCCAGTTCGGTTTCCAGTTCCGACGGATCGAGGCGAACAAGGACCTGCGCAGCGTCCACGCGGTCCCCTTCATCGACAAGCAATTCCGCCACCAGCCCGCCATCAGGATGCTGGATGGCTTGCCTATTGCGGTCCACCTCGACCTGGCCTGAGGCGACCACGGCACCCGACAGCGTTGTAGTCACCCCCCATGTACCGAACCCACCGACAAGGACCAGCAAGGAAACCAGCCCAAGTCGCAGCGGCCCGCCGACGGACCAGGACTTTTCGCGCGCGCTCATGACAAACCTCCCTTGCTGGGATTGTCCGCCACCAACCGGACGTCCGCCGAATTCTTCAAGACGCGCGACAGGACCTCATCCCTCGGTCCAAAGGCCTGCGCCATACCGTCCCGCAGAACCAATAGCTTGTCGCATTTCTGGATAGCGTTGGGACGATGCGCCATGATGATTACTCCGAGGCCTCGCTCCTTCATGCCCTGTACAGCTTTGTTGAGGGCGTCCGAGCCAGCGCTGTCCAATGCGGAGTTTGGCTCGTCCAAAACCAGCAGAACAGGATCACCGTAAAGCGCACGGGCCAACCCGACACGCTGGACCTGGCCGCCCGAAAGCCGCGGTCCTAGACCGGCCACCTGCGTGTCATATCCGTCCGGTAACGCCCGGATCATCGTGTCTGCATCCGCCGCAATGGCGGCTTGTGACACCTCCTTCGCATTGGGGGTCGGATCGAGCCGTGCGATGTTCTCTGCGATGGTGCCGTCAAAAAGAGTGACGCTCTGTGGAAGATACCCAATCAGCTTCCCCAGCCGGTCCGGATCGTATTGATCCAACGTCGCCCGGTCGAGGCGGATCGAACCGCCAGACGGTTGCCAAAGGCCGGTCAGCGCCCGGGCAAGGCTGGATTTTCCGGAGCCGGACGGCCCAATAATGCCTACCGCTTCGCCGGGCTCGACCCGGAAGGAAACGCCACGCAATGTCGGAACGTTTGATCCTGGCGGCACAACCGACAGACTGGCCACTTCCAGCGCAGCTGCGGGCCGCGGAAGGTCAAGCCGCGCAGGAGTCTCCGGCTCATCCGCCAGCAAACCGTTCAGCCGACCCCAACCGCGTGCAGCCTCTGAGATCATCGACCATTGCCCAATCGCAAGATCGATTGGTGCCAGCGCCCGGCCCATCAGGATAGAGCCTGCGATCATAGCTCCTGCGCGCAGCTCCCCACGCAACACAAGAAGCGCTGCCAAACCAAGAATTGCCGATTGCAGAAACAGCCGCAGCGTCTTCGAGAGCGTCGAATAGCCCCCAACCTTGTCGGCCGCCCGCATCGAGACATCGAGTGCCTGCCGGCGTTGCCCATGCCACCGCGAAAACGCCGCTTCCTGCATCCCGAGGGAGCGGATAACCTCCGCTTGCGACTGCATTTCACCCGCCATCCGGTCGGCACGGCGTCCTGTCTCCGCCGCTTGCCCCAAAGGCGTCACCGTCGTTTGTCGGTTCAGGATTGTCACGAGGATCAGAACTGCGGCACCGCCCAAAGCCAGCCATCCCAACCATGCATGGAATATGAAGATCACCGCGATGAATAGTGGTGTGAAAGGCAAATCAAACAGGGCCATAAAAACCGGGGACGAGGTCAGCCGCTGCACGGCAGCCAAATCGGAAAGCGCCGTCTGCGCCTGACCGGTCCGCTGCGCCCGTGACAACGCTGCCCGAAACACCCGCGCATCAAAGGCCTGCTGCAACTTCGCACCGTAGCGCGCAGCGACCCGGGCGCGGGCAAAGTCCAACAGCCCCATCATCAGGAACAGGAACCCGACAAGTATAGTCAATGCGAGAAGTGTCTCTTCGCTGCCAGAGCCAAGCACACGCTCATAGACCTGAAGCATGTAGAGTGGCCCGGTCAACATCAGGACATTGACGAAAAGGCTGAAAAACATGACCGACCACAAGATCCAAGCGTTTCGCCTACGGAACGCGCCTAGTTCTTCAGAGGGATTTGTAGAGTGTCTGATCAAAGGAAACCGTCTAATTATCTAGCGAACATAACAAGCATCGCGGGTCCGCCACGCACGTCCATCTTCTCAATGGAGCTTGGAGAAATGGTTAAGGGCAATGCACTTCAGATCAAACACCATTTCTTTTTTCGACCTGTGGTAAAATTCGTGTCACCGCTGACAGGCGGCTGACGAGCCAACACTTCAACCTGTCGGGGGGCATGAAATTCTCTTCGATTTCGTGCCGCCAAGACCCTGCATCTTCCGCCTCGTTGTCCTGATAGGCGCGGGAACATGCAATGAGAGCGGGTCAGGACGGCAAACACTTGTAGCCCAGGAGCGCAGCGCCTAGGTGCCCCGAAAACCGCCAAGCTTTTGCATGGTTTGGTCAACATTCTCTGAGATTCAATCCGAAAAATCCCCCGTCGGAGAAACGCAGTGTGCCAAGTCTGTTCCGTGCTTCAACCTTCCTTTGACGGTTGCCCCTATTCGTCTAACGACAGCAGTTTTGTCACGCCGGTTGGTATCTACACTGGCGACGATCCACTGATCACTGAGACCGGGGATGCCGCTGGAGATACTACGACAGCGTATGAGTTGGGATCGGGAGGGTACTTTCACGGGACGCTTTCGAATTCCAGCGATGTGGACGTTATCGCGTTAGACGTCACGTCAGGCGTCGAATACTCGTTTGCCGTCGTTGGTATAGGCGGGCTTGACGCGCAGTTGGAAGATCCGATCCTCACCATAAAAGACGCCGACGGAAATATACTGTTCAGCAATGATGATGTTGTCGCGGGCAAATATCGCTACTCCCACATCACCGAGACCTTCGGTCTTTTCGGCGATGACGATACCGGAACGGTTTATCTTGAGATTTCCGGCTGGAACGGGGCAACCGGCGGCTACGGCCTCTCTGTGGTTGAAGACAGCGTTCCAAGCTACGACATTCATATGGGTGCAGGCGCTTTGGTTCGCACTGGCCTTTCATGGGCGGCAAACCCGGAAACGCCGACAACTGTAACATGGGCTTTCCGTGAAACGCAGGGCACCAATTCACCGGGCATTCCAGCCGGCGGTGAAAACCCCGAATCCTTCCAGCAGTTCACCGCGATCCAGCAGGCCGCTTTCCTTGAGATCATCGCGCTTGCCGAAGGTGTCTCAGGCCTTACGCTGAACCAAGTTACCGATGGTGGCGACAACTTCTCGGACAGTGCCGAAATATTGATCGCGGCATATAACACTTCAGATAATTCCGGAGGCTACGCTTGGCTACCGTCTGGCCCATCATTTCCCGAAGGCGGCGATATCTGGATCAATGAAGCAGGCGGCAGTAGCGACACGTCGGTGCCGATCGGAAGCTACAGCTACTACACCCTTTTGCACGAACTGGGCCATGCGCTCGGCCTATCTCATCCTGCTCTCTACAATGCAGGCAGTGGTGGCTTCATCTCTTACGATGGGTCAGCGATCTGGCAAGAAGACTCAGTACAATTCACCGTCATGAGCTACTTCGATGAAAGCTTCACCGGTGCATCTGGCCCGGGGGGGCTGCCAGCGCGTTATCCAGACACATTCATGTTGATGGATATCCTTGCCCTTCAGAGCCTCTACGGAGCCGACCTGGGCTATAACTCTGAAAATACGACATACGGGTACAACGCGACGCACGCCAACACTGCCTACGATTTTACATTCAATAGAGACCCGTTCCTTACCATCTGGGACGGTGCCGGTGTTGATACAATTGATGTCTCGGCATACGGCGGTGCTCAGAAGGTCAGCTTGGAGGACGGAACGTTCTCAGATGTGCTTGGGTACACAGGAACCCTGGCGATTGCCATCGGCGCGGTAATCGAAAACGCGATCGGTGGCGCAGGGGATGATACGATCATGGGTAATTCCGTTGCCAATTCACTTGAAGGCGGAGCGGGCGCGGATTCCATTGTGGGCGGAGACGGCGCGGATTCGTTGCGTGGTGGCTCAGGCAATGACACGCTCCTTGGTGGACTGGCAGACGACTTCATCTTTGGCGACGATGGAGATGATGTTGTACGAGGTGGTGCTGGCGACGACCAGCTGTACGGTTTGGCCGGTGACGACACGCTCGATGTGGGCGAAGGCACGGGCGGGTGGCAGTACGCGTATGGCCACGAAGGCAACGACACGTATCTCTACCAAAAAGCTGCGGGGCTGCTGTTTATCAACTCGATCCAGGAAGGGGCCGGCGACGGGGCCGCGGATCGGTTGGTCTTTGATGATCTGCTGTTGAGCGATCTGAGCTTTGCCTCATTCGATTATGGCGGCGAGATC